>NZ_JBNWCL010000019.1:0-99371 GCF_053522445.1 Agrobacterium sp. 22-221-1 | reverse complement strand
CGGTCTCTAACGACCAGGATTCCGACGGCCTTCCGCCCGCACTCTACATAGCACAAATCCAATACACAGGATTCCGGCTCAAGCCCGGAATGACGGAAGTGAGGGCGCAGCGCACAAAAATCGCTGTGCCGTGTAGTTCGATTGAACGCGACAGGCTTAAAACTTCGGCGCGGTCAGACCCAGCGCGCGATGGGCGGCGATGACGGTGTTGGCCATCAGCATGGCGATCGTCATCGGGCCGACACCGCCGGGAACCGGCGTGATGGCGGCGGCCACGGCGCTCGCCTCGTCATAGGCGACATCGCCGACCAGCTTCGACTTGCCTTCACCTTTTTCCGGCGCGGGGATGCGGTTGATGCCGACATCGATGACGGTCGCGCCGGGTTTTACCCAATCGCCCTTCACCATCGCCGCGCGACCGACCGCCGCAACGAGAATATCCGCCGTCTTGCAGATGCCAGCCAGATCCTTGGTGCGGGAATGCGCCATGGTCACCGTGGCATTGGCATTCAGCAGAAGTTGGCCCATCGGCTTGCCGAACAGGTTTGAGCGGCCGATGACCACGGCGTTGAGGCCGGAAAGGTCTTCGCCATGAATGCCGCGTACCAGAAGCATGGCGCCGGCGGGCGTGCAGGAAATGAGACCGGTGGCGAGATCGCCGGTCGCGAGCTTGCCGGCATTGAGTACGCTCAAGCCATCCACATCCTTTTCGGGCAGGATCGACTGGATGATCTCATCGGAATTGAAGTGCTTCGGAAGCGGCAGCTGCACGAGAATGCCGTGAATGGAAGCGTCGGCGTTCAGTTCGCCGACCAGCTTGAGGAGTGCGGCCTGCGTGGTTTCCTCCGGCAGCGTGTGCTGGATGGAGTTGAAACCGCATTGCTTGGCCATCTTGCTCTTGGAGTTCACGTAAGCATGGCTGGCCGGATCGTTTCCGACGATGACAACCGCGAGACCGGGCTTTACGCCCTTTTCCTCCTCAAGCGCTTCTGCCGATTTGCGGACCGCCTCCGTTACCGAAGCCGCCTTCGCCTTCCCGTCAATCACAACTGCCATGCGTCCTGCTCCTGCTGGGTTACGTAGGCTCCGTATGGTGCCCCCTTCGCAGGAATGCAAGCGAAAATGCGGCGTTTTCAGGCTGTTTTGCGGTAGTCTTCGCGGCGATCGGTGTAATCGGCAAGACGCTCTCTCAGGAACGCCAGTTCGCGTCGCAATTCCATCAGTTCTTCGGCTTCGGCCTGGGCATGGTCGAAGTCCCCGGCCAAGGCTTCGGCCAGAAGCGGTGGAAGTCCGGAAGAGGCCGGATCAGCACTCCTGACCGTGCGGTTGCCCATCAGGACCTGCCGCACGCGCTCGTCCAGCGGCATGTCGTCGTCGTCATTGACGGCCTCGCCGTAATAATCAGCAAAGCCGTCTTCCTCCGGCTCAATCTTGTCCTCTGCGGCAAGGTCCGGCAGATCGTCGAACACCGCCGGCTCGATCGGTTCGAACTCGGAAATCTGCAGAGACTCGACCGGCGACTCGACGGAGGATGGAAGTTGCGCGCCCTCTTCGATAAACAATGCGCCCTCCTCTTCCTCGTCATGGCGACGGTAGCTCAGGAGATAAAGACTACCCAGCAGTCCAATCAAGGCGCCGCCGCCCGCCAGCATGGCGGCCTGCGTCAGATCGCGGGTCAACTCGCCGGGTGCGGCCTTCTTGGTCAAACGGGTTTCGACCGCGGGCGTGGCGGATGCGGAGAGGTCGCGGCGTTCGCTTGCCTCAAGATAGACATTTCGCGCCGTTTCCAGTTCGCCCTGCAACCTGGAGAACTCGCCGGGGGCGACACCGAGTTCGTTCAGGCGGTCGAGATATTTCTTATGCTCGCCATTGGCAGTCGCGATCTCCTGAGAGATGCGCTTTTCATCCGCCCGCAGGCCTTCCAGCAATTGCCGCAATGCGGGGGCGGCAAGCGCCTGTGCGGCATCCACCGCGTTCTGCGCGGCGATACGACGGGGGTGTTTCGGGCCGTAATCGACCGAAACCGCAGCAAGCGCCATGCTGGCGGTCGAATGCTTCTGCCTGATATCCTCAAGCGCCGAAAAACCCACGCCGGCCGGCAGAGGCTTCGCAAAGGCATCATTCGGCTTCAGCGCCGAAGCCGCCGTCAGATCGGCCTGAATGGACAATTGCTGCCGGGTGGTTCGCGCCAGATTGTCGTTTACGTCGCGCAACTGCTGTTCGAGTTGCTGCGCCTCGGCCATCACGGTGTCACCGTGACGCATCTGGAAACCGTTCAGCGCCGCTTCCGCCTCATCGAGCCTTGTCCGCGCCCTCTCCGTCTCACGCATGGCGGGCGTCATGGTGCCGGCCTTGCCATCCGCGATCACGCGCATCGAAAGATAATCGGTAAGCCGCATGGCGGTTTCCGGCGTTGCGGCCTTGCCGGTCACGATCAGCGTATTTTCATCCGGGGTCAGTTCCAGCCGGATCGCTTCGCCCACCGCACCGTTCAGCGCCTCCCGCTCGGATAGCGGACGCGCATCCGCGCCGGTCAGAAGGTCGAAAAGCAGGCCAAGCTCGCCCTGATTGCGAACGCCGACCACATCGGCGGACTTCAGCTTGAGATCGGCGGTTATACGGTCGAGCCCGGAGGGTGAAAGCAGGGTACGACGCGCCATCGCGAGAAAACGGGCGGCGTCGGGGGCATCGTAAGCGGTCTGGGAGACCTCGATCCGGGCCTGCGAAACATAACCGCGAAAGCCCGAATCGACGAGCAGAAGCGGAAGGGCAGCCCCGGCAACGGTGGCGGCGGCGATGCATCCGGACGTCAGGAGACGCCGACAATGTCTGCGCCATTGCGATACGGGCGCAGCGACATTATCCTCGTCAGGGCGGATCGCCATCATGTCCGGATTGTCATCAACCATCTGAAGCCGTCTGCCGCCCTCGGTGCCGCCCGCAACGGGCGACTGTCAAAACCTTACGAGAGGTTAAAGGATCGTGGCAAACAAATGGTTAACGCAAGGCCTGCGAGAACGGCCTCAGCTCTTGCCGAGCGCGATGTGCCAGGGTTCGGCGCAAAGGCTGTAGAGCCAGCTCATGTGAAGCTTGCGGAAAATTTCCGGCATGCCGGCCACTTCCGAAGACAGGACCTTGAACAGCGGGCCAACCGCAATGGTGACCCGCGCATTCTCGCGGCTGACGGTGCGGTGCAGCCATGTCTCCTGGTTTTCCTTCAACATTCCCGCCAGCAGAACATCCACCTTAACGCCCGATGCATCGCGGTTCAGCATGACGAAATCGTGCCAGGGCGCGTGCGCCCGCAACCTGGCGAGAACCTCGCCGATCTGCGCGGCATCATCTCCCGCCACACCGATACGCTTCGGCACGGCCATATAGGTCAGAAGCGCCATCACAAAGGCGACGCCGTCGATGGGCGCAGGCAAAGGCTCACCATTCTCGTTGCGTGCGGCGGTCCTCATTGCCTTGCCCTGCGGCAGAAGCAGGCAGCTTTCCAGAATCTGCCGGTAGGCGTTGTCCTTGAGCGAAAGCTTCGCCTTCTCGATGGTGAGAAAGGACAGCATCGTGTGCCCTTCACAGGCAGACGCCCTGCCGCTGACCAATTCCAGCGCCCCATTCCAGTCGAGATCACAGACGCGCAGTCCGTGGATATTCCGTTGCGATTCCGGCCGCGCAAAACCTGACGCGAAACTCATTGCCAACCCCCAAATGCCAAACCCATCGCCACCGATCCGACACATGGTCTGCGGAATGGTGGTTCATGGGTTTGTTATACAGGTGCAGGTTGAATTTAGCTTGAAAGCAATCTCTAGAATGCCTGGGGATACGGCAAGAGACAATTAACCAGAAGGATGCTCCGCAATCCGCTATCCCGCCGACACCCCTCGCCTGCTGGTCGTCAGTGGCTTGGCGCCGCTTCTTTGCCGGCTTCGGCCTTCTCGCCCTCGACGAGCTTGACCGAACGGGGCGTGCCATTGCCGTTCTGCTCGCGGATGTCGGCTTTCGACAGGTAATCGAGCTGTTCGATCAGCACATCCTCGACCACCTCGTCATCGAGCCTCTTGTTCAGCCCCTCGCGGATGCGCTGCTTGAAGGCTTCGGGATCGAAGGTGGAAATATTGGATATATTGACCATGGAAGAACCCGCAAGCAGCGTGAACAGTTCGTCGGTCATCAGCTGCGTTGCCGGCAGCTCGATCTTCGCCATCTTGGTCTTGTCGACGCGCAGCGAAATACGGCTGAGGAAATAGCCGTTCACCCCGCCATCATTGATGACCGGGATCGTGATGCTTTCGCCCTTGACCAGTTGCAGATTGGCCTTTTTTGCCCCCGCCTCATCCGGCGCGGGCGCCGTCGCCAACTGGACGGAGAAATACACCGCGCCGAGCGTGACGGCGCAAACCCAGACGCCAGTGAGAAGAAGCTTCAACATCAGGAGGCTGCGCCGTACATGAACTGTTCCTGCGAATAGGTGCCGTCCGTATCGGCTTCCTGGATCGCGTTCTTCAAGAGGTCCGCGACCGCGCGAACCGCATTCAGATGCGCCTCGACGCGGCTGGCATTGGTGGCGAGCTTGGACTTGATGCCCTTGACCTGCTCCATGTAACCGGCGGCGATTTCCTCACGCGGCGTATCGCGGAACAGCATCGTCAGCTCATAGAGGCAACGGCTCTTGTGGGCGTTGGAGACCTTGAAGTCGAACTGGGGGTCCTTACCGATATTGTCGTTCTCGTTGTCGATGATCATCTCAAGGCGGCCGAGAACGGATTGGATACGGTGGTCGTTCGACATAAGGTCCATGCTTGTCTCCTCGTTAAGGTTTTTCATTCTCAAGCCTCGTCCGTTTTCTCATTGGAAACGCCGAGGACCTGCCGCTCGAACTCCGCCACCATCCGAATTGCAGCATTATTGTCTTTTTCATTCATCGATACGTCGGTAATGCCTTTGCTTTCAGCCTTCCGAAGCGCATCCTTGTAAGCCTGTTCCGCGATGCCGACGCCGCCATTTCTGGAAATCGTGTCGGCAAACTGTTCGGCCATCATGCTCTTCCAGATCTCGCCGGCATTGCCCTTACCGTAAACTTCCTCGCTGTCTTTCGGCAGCATGTTGGCCACGAAGGTCTGGAGAACCGAGGCTTCATATTTGCGGTATGTTTCCGGGATTTCGGTGCGGGCCGCGCGAATATTGGTGTCGCTGAGACCAGCCTTCGAGGAGGCGCCATCCAGCATCTCGACCGCGGCGCCAAAACCCTTGCCGGCATCGGCAAGGCTGGTTGCGGCAAAAGCCGCCTTGTTCGCCTTGAGTTTTTCCTGGGCGACCTGAACTTCCTGGGGGTCCGCAGCGCGAACCACATCCATCACCAGATCACTTATCACCGATATCGCCACGTCCAGATCTCCCGAGCTGACGAATGGGCGGCACAGAAAGCCGGCGCATTCGCTCAATCAAGAAACATCGCCGGAGACGCCCTCAAAAACGCCCGCGATGCAACAATGGGACAGACTATGGATCGCCAACCTTGCTGGAGGCTGGTGTGTGGGAAACATTCGTAATTTCTAACAAATCATAGATCGCATTATCGTCGGCCTCGCGGTCCTCAAGATCGCGCGCAAGGTGCATCCTGTCCTCCAGCCGGTCAGCCTTGGTCTTTTCCTTCAGCACCTTGTTTTCCTGAAATTGCTGAACGCCTTCAAGCTGGCGGTCCTGGACGACGAGACGGCCGTAGCGGTCCGAATAGTGCCGGGAAAATGTCTGATGCACCGGTTCCATGGAACTCATGGCCTCCAGCACGTTCTCCATGGATTGCGCAACTTCCGCCCGTGTGCGGGTGGTATCGGCCAGTTCCACCTCGGCCATTTTTTCCATGTGCCGCTGGACGGTTACCAGACGCTTGAGTTTGGCAGAGCGCTTGTCCGAAGCCATCGCATTTCCCCCGATCAAAAGCCGATGAAGACCGGGCCGAAACCATCCACGAATTGGCGGATGAGGGCCGCGACCGACAGGTAAAGCATGAAAAGACCACCCGCGAGAACGAAGGGAGTCGAGATAAAGAAGACCGGAATCTGCGGCGCGAGCTTGTTGATGAGGCCGACCGCGACGTTGAACATCAGGCCGTAAATCACGAAGGGGCTGGCAAGCCGTAGCATGATCGAAAAGGAGGCCCTGAGCGTGTCGGTCAGCGTAATCAGCATCTTCTGGCCGCTGATCAGCGCGCCGACCGGCGTGGCGGTGTAGGAATCCACCAGCGCCTTGAGGACGATGTGGTGGAAATCGAATATGAACAGAACCAGCAGACCGCCGAAGGTGATGAAGTTGGATATCTGGTTTTCCTGCACGTCTTCGATGACATCTGCACCGCCCGGCGCACTGAGACCGATGGAAGCCCCGATGAGCGCACCGGTGAACTGGAAACCGAGCGTGTAGAACCGCGCGATCAGGCCATACATCGAACCGATGACGACCTCGGTGAAAATGAGGCCGACGACCGTGCCCTGGCTTGCGCCGGAAACTTTCGGATAAATCGTGTCCCACAGCACGGGCAGAAGCGCCATGGACACCGCGACGCACAGAAGCATGCGAATCTGCGGCGAAATGCGCGAGCTTGAAAAGCCCGGCATGGTCATGAAGCATGCGCCGATACGGCAAATGGCAAGGAACAATGCAATGATTGTCCCCTGCGGGTCGGTTATCATGAAATGGCGCCCAGAATCTTGATCTCGAGACCCTTGGCCAGTTCCACATGCGAAAGAACCGGCAGGGTCGCAAAGAGTCGCTCGATAATCATGCGCACATAGGACCGCGTTTCCGGCGAGGTTACAAGGACAAAGGGCAGGCCGCGATCCATGAATTCACGGATAACTTTGGATGCCTGCTCGGAAAACTCCTCGAGATGGCGGGGATCGATGTCGAATTCGACGATTTCGCCCTTCTGGTCGCGCTTCAGCGCCTGATGGAAGACCATATCCCACTTGTTGCCGAGGCGCAGGACGCGCAACACACCATTGTCGGCCAGATCGCCGCAGAGTTGCTGCGACATGCGCACCCGCACATGTTCGACAATCTGTTCCGTCTTGCGCACATGCGGCGCAAGTTCGGCGACCGCTTCGAGAATGAGATGCAGGTTGCGGATCGATACGCGCTCGGCGAGCAGCAGTTTCAGCACCGCCTGCAGGCCGGAATAGGACATGTGCGACGAGCAAATCTCGTCGGCCAGCTTCTTGTATTCCGGATCGAGCCTGTCGATGAGGATTTTCACATCCTTGTAGGACAGGAGCTGCGGCAGGTTGTTGCGGATAACTTCGCTCAGATGCGTCAGCACCACGGAGACGTTGTCGATCGGATGGAAGCCTTCGCGCTTCAGATCCTCGGTGAAGGTTTCGAGAATCGAGACGGCGGGCATGCCGAAAGCGGGTTCGCGGATTTCGTCGCCGGGAATGCTCGGCTTGCGCCCTGCCCCGGTCACGACAAGAACGTCGCCGACGCGCAGGTTGCTGGATGCGATGGTCGTGCCGTGAACGCGGATCTGATAGGCTTTTTCCGGGATCATGATGTCGTCGGAAACCTTGATCTCGGGTACGACGAAACCGTATTGGGTCGCGAATTTCTTGCGCATCTTGCCGACACGGAAGGCCAGTTCCTGATGCGCCCCGAGAAGGCGGGTGGACACCTGCTTGCCGAGCGCCAGTTCGATCTCGGCCGTCTTCAGCACCTGCTTGACCGAATCCTTTTCTGCCTCGGTGGTCTGGAGAACCTTGTTCTCCTCTTCCTGACGCCGCAGCGCGCTTTCGGCCTCCGCCTGGCGCGGAATATACCAGCTGCCGAAGGCCATGATGCCGCCGAGGAAGATGAAGGGCAGGAAAGGAAGGCCCGGAATGATCGCGAGCAGTCCCATCAGCATGGCCGAAACCATCAGCGCGCGCGGATAACCGCTGAGCTGGTTGACGACCGCCTGGTCCGTCGATCCGGCGGTGCCGCCGCGCGAGACCAGAAGGCCGGCGGCCAGCGATACGATCAGGGCCGGGATCTGCGAGACGATACCGTCACCGACCGAAAGCTTGACGAAAACGTCGGCCGCTTCGCCGATGGGCATGCCGTGGCGGAAATAACCGATGATAATGCCGCCGAAAATATTGATCGCTGTAATGATGAGGCCGGCAATGGCGTCGCCGCGCACGAATTTCGAGGCGCCGTCCATCGAGCCGAAGAAGGAGCTTTCCTCTTCCAGCTCGCGGCGGCGGCGCTGCGCTTCCTTTTCGTCGATGATGCCGGCGGACAAATCCGCATCGATCGACATCTGCTTGCCGGGAATGGCGTCCAGCGTGAAACGCGCGCCGACTTCGGCGATACGCGTCGCACCCTTGGTGATGACGATGAAGTTGACGGTGATCAGGATCAGGAAGACGATCAGACCGATCACGAAATCGCCGGACATGACGAGGCTGGAGAAGCCCGCAATCACGCCGCCCGCCGCCGTCGGCCCTTCATTGCCGTGGGAAAGGATAACGCGCGTCGTCGCGATGTTCAGCGACAGGCGGATCATCGTCGCGATCAGCAGCACGGTCGGGAAGGACGAGAAATCCAGCGGCCGCTGAATCCAGAGCGCCACCATGAGAATGAGGACTGAAAGCGCAATCGAAAAGGCCAGACCGATATCCACCAGCATGACCGGAATGGGCAGGAAGAGAACGCAGAGGATCGCCACAATGCCCAGTGCGAAACCGATGTCACGCGTGCTCGGACTGACCTTGGGCAAGGAGATGACTGGTGGTTGCGCCATAAATTCGTCCTGTCTCTTCATGAGAAGGGCGACGGAAAAGCCGTCGCACGGTTCCGTAACAACGGTTTTCGAAAAGCGCACGCAATTCGGCCCGATGCTTTCCGCCTATCCCTAGCGGCTGAAGCTTGCGCGAAGGTGGCATCCGCAGCGGACGGCGTCAGAAGCCGGACTGGATGCGGGAGAAGACGAGATTGGAAAAGAGCGATATCTGCGCGCCCACGAAGGGGGCGGCAACGCCGAGCACGAGCATGATCGTAACGATCTTGGGAACGAAGGTCAGCGTCATTTCCTGAACCTGGGTCAGGGCCTGAATGAAGGCGATGACGACACCGACGATCATGGCGGCGAGAACCGCGGGACCGGCCGCGACGAGAACCGTCCAGACAGCCGCCTGCATGATGTCAAGCGCATCGGCCTCGTTCATCGTCGCATCCTCAATCCGGAAAGGCGGCGTCATGCCGCCTCTTCAATGTCAGGAACCGGTCGCGCTATCCGAATCGGTTCCGCTATCAGATGTACTCGTAATCGGGCCGTTGGAGAAGGTCACGCCGGCCTGCAGCAGCACCTTGTCACCAGCTTCGGTGATGGCGACAACGCCGTCCGAATAGACCTCGACTTCCTTCACCACGCCGGTGACGGTATCGTCTGCGCTCTTGACCGTCTTGCCGACCAGATCGGAGGCGCGCGTCAGGGCTTCCGCCTGCAGCATGCTCTTCAGATGGGTGTTGGTCTTGATGGTCTGCTCGACCTGCGAGAAGCTTGCGAGCTGCGACATCTGCTCGCCGGCATCCATCGGGCTGGTCGGATCCTGGTTCTTCATCTGGGCGATGAGGAGCTTCAGGAAGCTGTCGTAGTTCAGCGACGCCGCGCTGCTGTCGGAGCTGCTCGCCCCGGCATTGGCCCAGGGATTTGACGCTGCCGAAGTGACTGCATCTACCGCCATGGTGCGATCTCCTTGCGAATCTGTTCGATCGTTGCGGGGGTCATTTCCTGATTGTTGAGGATTTTCTCCTCGATCGGATAGAGACCGCGAATGGCCTTCAGCGCTTCGAAAGCCTTGCCCGAGGCAACCAGCCCGTCGATCCGCTTGAGTTCCGCCAGAACCTCGTCATGCTGGAAGCAGTTCAGCAGCATGCTGACCGACTTGCGGAACATGTTGGTGGACTGTTCGCGCCCTTCCGGGTTGATGAGGATCATCTGCGCGATGAAATAAAGCTGTCTGAGCGGCGTCGTCGCCTGATCGGGCTGCAGAACGTGGTTTTCAAGCAGGAATGTGACATCGTTCAGGAATTCGAGCGCCACCTTGCGATCCACACGCAGAACCGCGCCGTTGATAAAAATCTTTTCGCCCGATTTCAGCGAAATCCGAAGTGTACTTTTCATTTCAGTCCATCCCTGATGATGGTTGTCACGTCAATTATGCCCTGGAAATTCGTCGACTGACGTTTCCGGATCAGTTCGCACTCTTTCAATATCCAGATCGCGATGGAAATCAGATTGGCCCTGAGCTCCATGGCAAGCTGGTTGTCGGGTTGCTTGAGATCTTCAATGAAGCGGATCCAGACCCGTCGAGTGTAAAAAAGCGCTTCGATCGTGTGGCGCTGCGAAGAGGAATCCCTTGCCTCCACCAGAAGGTCGATCGATTTTGTCAACGCCTGCCGCTCGCGATCCTTCGCGTTGGCGACACCATCCTCCATGATTTCGGCGTAGGAAAACTGGTACATTCATGTATCCTTTATCTGCCGCCACCCCTGTTCATCAGAGGTAGTTCACCAGACTCATTTTTTGCAGACGCGACGTGAGGCTGTATGCGATTTCAATCTGCTGCTGCAGCAGATCGAGGCGGGTCTTCGCCTCGTAGGTATCGATCCCCTCAATATCCAACAGATGCGTTTCGATGATCTTCTTCTGGGCCGCCAGCGAATCATTGGCCTTCGAAACGCGGCTTTCGGAAAGGCCGAGCTGGCTTTGCTGCTGGTTCAAGCCACTGATGGCGGTGCCGATATTGGTCACCGACTTGGTTGCCACCATTTCGCGAACGCCGCTATCCACCTTTTCGTCGAGGAAGGTCATCGCCGTCATCGCCGTCAGTGCAAAATAACGCATGCCCTGCGAATTGCTGTTGCTGGAGGTTTCCACGACCTCGTTCTGGCTGATGCGGCTCGTCATGTTGGTGTCGCTCGCCTTGGAGCCGAAGGTCGTCCAGAAATCGTAGTTCTGGCCGGCCGTCAGGCTGCTGTGGGGCGGGTTCGTTACCGTCGTGGTGCCGTTGAACACACCTTCAATATGGGTCATGAAGGCTTCGGCCTGGGTCTTGGACAGGCCGGTGATGTCGCCAACCGCCGGCGTCTGCGCCGCCATGAATGCGTTCAGCTCGGTCTCATAGGCTTCCTTCAGGGTAGACCCTTCAGCGAAATAGTCATCGACGGGCTTCACATCCGTATTGATGCCGGAGAACAGAAATTCGCCATTGACCGCCGTATTGGCGAAGCTGGTGAAATTGTTGAAGGCATTCGAAATGGTTTTGGCAACTGTCGTCAGCGTCGGCGCTTCGCTGCTGGTATTGGGCACAAGAACCTTCTGAATTTCCTGTGCGGCCTGCGCCATGCCGTCCAGCGCCGTCTGCGAGGATTTGAGGCGTTGCGTTGCAATCGAATTGACGCTGACCAGCGAGGTAATGCGGTCGATATCGCGATTGAGATCGAGGCTGCGGGCGGTGTTGGCGCCCAGCGTCACGCCGAGATCGGCATGCTTGCCCGTCGTCAGCTCGGTATTGAGATTGGTCATCTCGAGCTGAGCCTTGAGGATGGTGCTGCGCATGCTGTTCTGCATCGCCAGCGATGAAATGAATGACGTTTTCATCGTTTACCTCACCATGTCCATCAGGGACTTGAGCATTTCGTCAACGGTCGTCACCAGTTTGGTCGCGGCCTTGTAGGATTGCTCGATATCCATGAGCAGCGACAGTTCCTCGTCCAGGCTGACCGCCGTATTGTTCGAATAGGACGTGGCGGAGCGCTCATAAAGCGCGCTTTTCGCTTCGTTCGCAGAAGTCGCGCCGGAACGTTCCTGTTCGAGCCACCCCATCGAGTTGGTGCCGTATTTCAGGATGCTGGTATTCGTATCGATACGTGTCGACGCGGCAAAATTCATGGGCGCGTCAAAAGCAGTAACATAGCTGCGGATCAGCTCGGAGAAACCGGTTCCCCCCGACGCTGCGGTATTGATCACGTAATCGGTACCGTTGATACCGCCGTCACGCAACAATTCCGGATTGCCACCTTTGGAAATAATTAACGCCGGGTTGACGGTAATGCTGGCTGCGAGCCCGGGAGAGACAATCCCGTCTGCCGGAATGGTCGTCGCCGCCGGCGAGCCATAGGTGAAGAGACCCGGCATATCCGGCAGGCCGCTGGTCGCGTCGGCCGGCTTTTCCGCAAACATGGTGATGAGGCCGCGGGCGATTTCGTCGAGCTGGCTCTGCATCGTCGGCGCCAGATCGTCACGAACCTGCATCAGGCCCTGAAGCGACCCCTCAGACGTCGTGTTGCTGCCGCTTCCTGCCTTCAGCGCTACGCCATCGACATAGATTGCGTTGCCCGTGGTCGTCGCATCAAAGCCCGGCTGCGTCTTGAAGGTGACGCTGCGCGGCACGATTTCGAACAGCGTCGCGCCATCCGTCGTATAAAGCGCCACATCGTTGTTGGGACGATTGACGACATTGATGCCGATGATGGAGGAAATATCCTTCAGAAGCGTCTCGCGCTGATCGAGAGCATCGCTTGGATCGCCGCCGATCGCCGTCTGCGCCTTGACCTCGTTATTGGCTTCCTCGAACTTCGCAAGCAGCCCGTTCAGCTTGTCGACCTGAAGGGCGATTTCCTTGTCGGCGCGCAGACGCATCGCCTGCAATTCGCTCGAGGCCTTGTTCAGGGAACTGGCGACATCGGTAGCCGAGGTGACGGCCGTTGCGGCCAGAGCGGCATCGCTCGGCTTGGCGGCGTAAGCGTCCAGGCTCTTCAGCAGTTCCTTCATATAGGTGGCCGGCGAACTCTCATAATCGTTGCCGCCGAAAATGCTCTTCATTTCCTCAAGGCCGGTCAGAACCGTGCTCTGGCCGGAAGCGAGAGAAGAGCTGGAAATCGTCTGCCTGAGAAGACTTTCATTCTGGGCACGGCCGTTGGAGACGATACTCGCTCCAGCCATGGTCGTGCCGAGAATGGCGGTTCGCTTGACGTAGTTAGCATTGCCGACATTGGCAATGTTCTTGGAGGTAACGTCCGTCTGCTTACCTGTATTATTGAAAATCGACTGCGCAGTATTCATTGCTGACGTGAGCGACATTCATCTGTCCTCGTGAGAAGTATTATCTCTTCAGATTGATCAGGACGTCCATCAAATCCGATCCAGTCTGGAAGACTTTCGAATTCGCTGTGTAGATACGCTGGGATTCAATCATGTCGGTGAGTTCGCTGGCGATATCGACGTTCGAGCCTTCCAGCGCACCCTTCTGGATGTAACCGAAGCTGCCCGACTGCGGGAAGCCGATGGTGACGACACCCGACTCGTTGCTCGGCAGATAGACGTTACCGTTCTGCGGGCTGAGATTGTCGACGCTCGGCACCGTGGCCAACGCCAGCTGGTAAATGTTACGGCGACCGCCATCCTGATAGACCGCCGTTACCACGCCATCCTTGCCGATTTCCACATCCTTGATCTGGCTCGGGCCATTGCCGTCCAGAACTGCAGTGCCAGGCGTGAACTTGGTCGAGAACTGCGTCATTTCAGACAGGTCGATGTTGATCGCCTGCGCCACGCCGCTGACCTGATCGTTGATCGTAATCGAATTATCCGAAGTGGTGGTGAGCTTGTTGGTCGCAGGATCGAATGTCAGAGTGACACTTTCCTGAACAAGGTCCGATGCTGGCGTAGCCGTATAGGGGAAACCGCCATTCGTCGACTGATCCTGACGATAAACCGCTACTTCCCAGGTATTGTCGCCGGTCTTGGTATAGTAGAAATCGTAAAGCACCTTAGCGCCACCGCTATCGAATGCCGTAAGCGAGGTCTTGTTACCGAACGTCGCAGTTGCGGAGTTGGTGCTTGGAAGCGATGCCGCCGCCACAGCCGTATCGTCACGGTTAAGATTGGCCGGGAAGCTGCCCTGCGTGGAGGGCGATGCCGTCAGGCCGAAATTATTGACGTTGATGGCTTCAAGACCCGTGAAGCCGTTGACGACAGCCGCCGGCGGGTTGGAACCGTAGGGATAACCCATCAGCTGGAAGCCAGCCGCGTTTTCCAGATACCCTTCCGAGTTCTTCACGAAAGAGCCGGCGCGGGTGAGGTAGGGCGTGCCTGCACCGTCCTGAACCACGAAGAAGCCGTTGCCCTGAATGGCGAGGTCGGTGCTGGAGGTGGTGTAGGAGAGGTTGCCCTGCTCCGAAATGCTGTAGCGAACGTTGGACTGTACGCCGCCGGACGCGTAGCTGCCCGAAGAGGAGGGCAGAACGAGCGAGGAGAACGACGTCGATGCGCGCTTGTAGCCGGTGGTGCTTGCGTTGGCGATGTTGTCGCCCACGGTCCCCAGCTTGTTCGCCTGTGCATTCATGCCGGACACACCGGTTCGCATAGTGCCGAAAATACTCATTCAAAAACCCTCGTGGTCATCTTTCAGGGAGAAGGTAAAGCGTTTGGCTTGCGTGAAGCTGTCGGAAATACCGCGTTTGAAAAAGACCACGCGGGTCAATGAAAATCATTGCCAATCAATGCTGTAGCCGAGGAAACGTTTGGAATCGACCGGATCGTAGCCAAGCTTCTTGCGCAGCTTCTTGCGCAGCTTGCTGATGTGGCTTTCGACGACGTTTTCTTCGACGTCGTCATCGAAGATGCCGTAGATGGCATTGAAAATCTGCGCCTTGGAAACGCGGCGTCCGCGATTGGCGATCAAATATTCGAGGATGCGGCGCTCACGGCGCGGCAGGGGGAACACTTCACCACCCACTTCCGGGTCGCGGCCATCGGAGAAAACCCGGATCGGTCCAGCATCGGTGAAGTTCGAGATAACCTGCAATCGGCGACGGATCGCCGCCGCACGTGCAAGGATTTCACGGGGGTGTACCGGCTTGCGCACGACGTCGTCGACGCCGCTGTCGAAAAGCGCCAGCGTCGATTCCAGCGAGGGCTGGTCGCTGACCGCGATCACCGGGGCCGTCGTGCGATCCCTGATCGCCTTCGGCAAAGAAAAGCTCCGGTCGCCCTGGCCGATCAGGAAGGCTTCCACAGCCGCAAGATCGCTTTCCGCCGCCGTCGAGACCCACTCCCCGAATTCGACCGGATCGAACCCGGTCGAGGGAATGCCCTCACGCCCAAATAGAGATGTATAGCCGTCTTTAACGAGCTCGCGCTCATCAACCACTACGATCATTCGTCCGCCTCCGAATCAGTGTGGTGTTTTCCAATGTGGCATTGGTACGAATCGGGCGATTCAGGGACAACTGTAGGAAATCATCGATAGATATTAATAATTGATTAACCATTTTGTGCCGATTTGATCTATATATAGTGGGTATTAACCATATATGGCACAAAATTTTTGTGTAGAAATTTCAAAATTCCGAAAAAACCGCTTGAAATGCCTTTTTTCGATCAATCTATCGCCACATTTCAAAATACGAGTCCTGCGGCGCCTGAAAGCAATTTCAGGTTGTCATCCGTCGCAGAAATTTTTCGCGTTGGCGGTCCATTTCCCGTAGCCCGTCGCCACCAGATTGGCGATGACACGGCAGACATATTTCTTCTGCGCCGAGTCATTGTTGGGGCCGGCATGATAGCGGGCGACCGCCATGGTCCAGGTTTCATGCCTGTTGTGAAGGTTGCGCAGGAACATGGCGGCATATTCCACATTGCGGCGCGGATCGAACATTTCCCGCGCGGATGCGAAGTTTTCGCCATGGAAATAATGATTTATCTGCATGCATCCGAGGTCGATCAGCTTGGCGCCGTTGCGCTTCGCCGCGTCAAAAGTGGTCAAAGCCTCCTCCGTGGAGGAGGCAAATACCGGTTTTCCCTCGATATTCATGGCGTTGGGGTCGAGACGCCCCTTGCGGCCCGTTTCGGTCAGCCCCACCGAATAGAGAATTCCCTCCGGCACGCCATATTTGCGTGCCGCCGACTGGATCTCTCTTTCACAGACACCTGACGTTGCCGAAGCGGACGCATTCTCAGAGGTAGACGCCATTGTCAGCAGAAGAGCGGGCAGAGCCAGAAACGCCATCCATGCCTTCATTATGCACCCCCAAATTATCGCCATTGCCTTGCCGGCCGCCCCGTGCTCCGGACTCGTCACGGTTGCGCCCGGCGGCGGCCTGCTGACCCTGCTGCTGCGCCTGCTGATTTTGCTGATTGTTGCCTTGTGTGCCCGTTTGGTCACTCTTGTCGGAAGAAGCGATGCTGATGGTGATGTTATCGACCGTCAGACCCTGCGCCTTGAGACCATCGAGGATGCTCTTGCTGTCTTCCTGGAGCTTTTTATAGGCCGCAACACTCTCCACCGTCATGTGAACGGCAAGCTCGTCACCGGCAAGACGCAGCGACATTGTCACCGATCCAAGCTCAATCGGCGTCATGTGCAGCTTCAGCGTATGGACGACCTTGCCGGTGCTGCTCTGGGCCGCCGCATTGGAGAGCGACGAACCGGGCTGCATGGCGCTCACCCATTCCGGATCGTTGACGATCAGGCCGGTCAGGGCCGAAGCGTTGGTCGAGGGCGCCAGGCCGATGAACCGCCGCGAATCGAGAACCGTTATGGTGTCGGCCGCCTTGCCGGTGCTTTCGCGTGCATCGAACTCGACACGGCCTTCACGCTGAACGGTGCTCATATCCAGAGCCCGCGCCGCGCCTGAGCGCGGAGACGAAAAACGGAATGCCGAGGCATCCCCCTCGTTTTCCGAAGCCGAGCCCGCCTCATTACCGGCTGGTGCGATCCCTGTCGGCATGTCCTTGTCCGAATGCTCGACCTTGCCCCGGACAGGTTCAGCACGGTCTAATTTCACCGGGTCGGCCTTGCCGGCAATCGCCTGGGCAATTTCCTCAAGCGGTGTCTTGGCCGTCGCCATATCGGCGGCATTGGCCGTCACCAGCTGCAGTTCCGCCAGCTTCGGATCGATCGTATCGTCCGTCACCTCGGCGTCCTTGTCGGCGTCGTCCTTGAGCTTCTTGCCGGGCTTGCCGTTTTCAGGCGCGGTGCGGGCCGTTTTCACGGCGCTCTGAAACTCGGCCACCGTCTCCTGGGCACGACCTTCGCCGGCATGCTCGTTGACGATCACATTGAGAAATGTTGCGGGCCGCTTGACCGGGACATCCATCTTTTCCGCCTCGCCATCGGGCTGCGCCTGCTGTTCTTCGGCCGGGTTCTCGTCCTGCTGATGCCGCGAATGCAGCGCCTGCGGCGGGCGCTCGTCCCGAACCGTGGAAAGGGCATCGCCGAAACTGCCGCCCTTGGCGTCGTCCCTGACGCTGGCGCTGCCAGCGCGCGGATCGGATGGCGGCGCATTCACTATCGCGTTGATGGTTGCGTCGATCATGGTGCCCCCTCGCCTTTCTTCAACAGGCTGTCGATTTCATCGAGCTTGCTGCGACCGCTCGTCACGAGTTGCCGCACGTTGTCGCCCTCATCGTCAGCCTTCTGGATTTCGACCCGCCATATGCTTCTTGCATCGGCAGCGTTCGCTTCGTGTTCGGGCGCATTCCGCCCGGTGTCCTTCGTGGCCGCAGTGTCGGCCTCGACACCGGACTGCGGGGAAGGAGGACGAACCACCTGCTCGGCAATCGCCCTTGCCGCCTCCCGCAAGGCCCTGTCCCGATCCGAAAGCTGCGCTTCGGGAATTTGCCCTATTGTCTCGATTGCGCTCACCACATCGGGCGTGCCGATGTTGGAAAGGCTTTCATAGAGATTTGCCTGTACTTCCGGCTCACCCGGCAGCGCAGGAGACAGCGCCTTCGCCTTCAAAGCCGCCATGCGCGCCAGCGAATCCTTGCCGCTGATCGCCGCGAGGCGGGAAAGCCGAAGATAGGCTTCCTTCTGCCTCTCGGTATCCATCATGGCGAAGGTTTCCTGTATCGCCTCCTCCCCGATAGAATCGGCGCGCTTGACCACCAGCGAGACCAGAAGGTCCGCGAACTGGCTGGCATAGGGCGAATGCAGGAACCGCCGCGCATAACGCTGCGCATAATCGACGCCGCGTGCCGCATCGCCATCCTCGACCGCGATGGCGAGCGAACGGCGCAATGCCGCCTCCTCGACGATGGTGCCCGGCGCTTCGAGCCGGGCGATATCGTAAAAACCAAGCGCCGCCAGCGGATCGCGCGGGATCGTCACATTGCCGCCGATCAGCGCCAGATAAGCGCCGATCCGCTTGCCGCGATATTCCGGCACCATGGCCGCAATGCTCTGCGCGACAAGCGTTCCCTTGCCGGAGAGGTATTTGCGCAGGATATCGGCAACGCGGCTGTCGAAATTGCCATCCACATCGCGCGCGACCAGCAGTTCCAGCGTGGCCGGATTGCCGCCGCTCATCGCATAGATAAGCGCCGCATCGACATTGCGCGGATCCTTGAAGATCGCCGAAGGCGCGCTCTTCAGCCGCTCATCGATGGTCTGGAGTAGAAATCGCTGCATTTCCGAAGCGGAATGGTCGCCCATGGCGACCGAATCCTGCACGAATTGCAGGGAGCGCAGCATGGCATAGGGCATGAGATTGTCTTGCGACTGCGAAAACGCCCTGCCCGGCTCGGAGCCGAGACCGCAAAGCGTCGCCGCAAGAAGAAGCCAGCGTTTCGAGGTTTTCGTCACACTCACCCCCGATCGGCCTCAAGCAGAATTTCGATGCGGCGGTTGGCGTCCGCCAGAGGGTCCGCCGGCACCTGCAATCTGCGGTCCGCAAAACCCGAGACCTGCTTTACCCGCTCTTCCGAAAGGCCGCCGCGCACCAGCATGTAATAGGCGCTGTGAGCGCGATCCATGGAAAGCCGCCAGTTGTCATTGGCCTCGCCCTTGAACTGCCGTCCGTCGGTATGGCCGCGTATCACCACGCTGCCACCGCGCTCCTGAAGCAGTTTGCCGATTTTTTCCATGGCCAGAACCATTTCACGCCGGGGAACGGCCGATCCGATATTGAACATCGGCGTTTCCGTCTGGTCGGAAATGGTGAGCAGCAATCCGCCTTCGGCCGGCGTCACCACCAGACCTTCGGAAAGCTTGCCGGTAATACCGGATATCTGCTTCTCGATCTCCTCGCGCAGCGTGTCGGCCTTCTCCCAGTCGGCATCGCTGGCCTTTTGCTGTGCATCGCTCGCCTGTCGCGGCTCGTCCGGCTTTGGCTGTGCGAGCGCTGCCTGCTCGGCCGCATCCGGGCGCTGCTGCGGCACAACGGCGGCGACTTCCATCGGTTTGCCGTCTTCCGCCTTGTCGGCCGGTGTCTCGGACGACTTGAGCGCGACCGCCTGAGCGTTTTCGGCCGCATCCTCCTGTGTGCTCTCGGCGAGTTGCTGCTGTTCAACCGGTTTCTGCGGCTGATCGGCGCGGGTGATTTTCACCTGCTGGGTCCAGAAATCGGGATCGAACGGATCGCGATAGGCTTCACCGCCGCTAGCGCCCGTCGCCGGGCCGGAATCGGCGGCACCGCCCTCACCCTTGGCGCTGACATTGGCCTGCTGGCCCACCTGCTGGGCGATTTCCGCCAGCACGGAATAGGGATTTTCGAAAAAGTCCGCTTCGGAGAAGTTCGACTGCTCACCGGTCTGCGAGGTCAGGTCTTCGCCCGTCGCCGCGGCCGAGCCTTTGGTAACCTTTTCCGCCTGGATGTTGGACTGGTCCTTCTTCTGGACGCCCTCTTCCTTATCCACCGGCTTTTCCAGCCCCTTGGACGAGGGTTTCTCATCGGACAGCTTGATCGGGTTAAAGTAGCTGGCGACCGAGGCTTTGGTTTCCTCATTGGCGGCATTGACCAGCCACATGACGAGGAAGAACGCCATCATCGCCGTCATGAAGTCGGCATAGGCGATTTTCCACGCACCGCCATGGGCGCCGTCATGACCGCCCTTGTGGCGCTTGACGATGATGATCTCGTTTTTACCGTGGTGGTGATTTTCGCCTTCACTCATTTCATCACCTTGCGAAGACTGGACGCCCAGGCGGACATGCGCGTCACGAACACGCTTTCACCCAACTCGACGGAAAGATCGATATCGGTGGTCTCGGTAAATTTCATCGTTTCTTCTTCAAAGCCCGGCTGGGTCTTCAGCCGCTCGAACAAATCTTTCGGGCCTTTCACGACAAGCGTGACCCCTTCGCCATCCGGCATGGCGCTACGCACCACATCCGCCAGCGCCGAGACCGCCTTGAGCGACAGCTTTTCCGTCAGGAGCGGAGCAAGGATATTGGCCGTCTGTTCGCTGAGATTGGCCGCAATCGCGTCGATACCCTCGCGCAGACCATGGGACAGGGAGGCCGCGATTTCTTCGAGATGACCCGAACGCAGGGTCTCCAGCTCGGCCGCATGGGCAGCGATCAGCTCTTCCCGCTCCGCCTGCATCTTCTCGGTAATCTCGCGGGTAGCATCTTCGCGGCCGCGGTCATAGGCCGCCTGTTTCTCGCTCTCCACATCGACGGAAGCAAATTCGTCGAAACCGGAAGCGCCATCGGCAAAACCGGACAGGAAATCTGTATCGGCCAACGGGTCGCCGAAGGCCTGCGCCGCCGGTTGCGGTTGCGCTTCACCGAAGTCCTTGAGAAACCGTGCAATGGACGCGCTCATGCCTGCCCCCGGCAAAACAGGAGAAAGGGGCCAGACATGTTTCGTTGCCCGCGCGAATCGCAAAAGCCTCGCCGCATTTCCGGACGGAAAACCGGGGTCCACTTTTCCTGGAAATGCTCTAAGCCGTTTGGCGGCACCACCGTCATCCTTGCTACCCTGCCCGTCTCTTCCACGTTTCCCGGCCGGATCACGCCATGCGATCCGCCCCATATTGACCCGACGTTAGGTGTTCAAACTTGTGCGAGGATGAAGGCGGGCTCGATCAGGAAGCCTGCGCCCTTTCATCCCCGCGCGCCCACGCCGGCCAGACCCGTTACTTGAAGAGCTGGAGGATATTTTCCGCATTGGCGTTGGCGATGGAGAGCGCCTGGATGCCGAGCTGCTGCTGCGTCTGCAGCGCCTTCAGCCTGGTCGATTCCTCGTTCATGTCGGCATCGACGAGACGGCCGATGCCCTTGTCGATCACATCCATCAGGCTGGAAACGAAGTTGTCCTGCATGCTGATGCGGCTCTGCAGCGAACCCAGGCTGGAAGCCGTGCTGGTCATCGCCTCAAGCTGCCCGTCGACGAAGGACATCATCATGTCGATGGCGTCTGCGTCGGTATAGGTCGTGCCGCCGCCGGCAAAACCGCCCATGGCTGCGGCAACGATATCGAGATTGCCGAGATCGAGGGTGGAGACGGAAAAGCCGAGGGAACGATCGGCGGAAGCCGCTCCGCTGCTGGTATCGTAAAACCAGTCATTGCTGCTGGTGTCGCGATAGGCGGGAGAAACGGTGGTGCCGCCGCTCGACGGATCCGTCCCCGTCACCTTGACCCATACATTTTCGGCAAGGCGGAGATAATTGGCGGTGCCGTCGCTATAGACATTTGGATCCGTATTCGTATCCGTCGTCGCGGCATTCAACGCGCCGATTTCTGCATCGGTGAGCTTCGGTACGACAAAACCCGCCTCCGTCGCCGTGCCGGCGGTCGTCGACGTCTGGGTGACTTCGTATTCCGTCTTGCTGACGAAAACAGCGTTCTTGTCGAGAATACCGAGCTTTCCGCCACTGAGGTCGAAAAGCACGGTGCTGCTGTCGAGCGTGTAGTCAACGGTGGTGACACCGACATTGCCCGAGCCTGTGCGGGTGAAGGATGCAACGACCTTTTTGGTGATCGATTCCTCAACCGGCGGCGTGCCACCGTTGCTGATACTGGCCTGCAGCCAGTTTTCACCCGAGAAGGAAGCCGATTCGGAGATGCTTTTCAGCTGTTCCTGAAGCTGCTTGATTTCATCCTGAATCTTGCTGCGGTCGGCGCCGACGCCATAGGCGGCAACGAGCTTGGCCTTGATCTGCTTGACGACCTCGATCGTGCTTTCAAGCGCGTCATAGGCGGTGTCGACCTTGGCGGCGCCCAGACCCAAAGCATCCTGCACGGCCGAAAGCGCATTGTTGTCGGAGCGCATCGTCGTTGCAATGGACCAGTAGGCCGCGTTGTCCGCCGCAGTCTCGACACGATAGCCGGAGGACACGCGCGCCTGCGTCGTTTCCAGATTCTTGTCGATCATCCGCAGGGTTTGCAGCGCGGCCATTGCCGCCGCATTGGTCAAAATGCTGGTCATGGGGTCCACCCAACTCAAAATTTAAGAAAAAATCCGGCGCTGTGCCGACAACGAGCAGGGGCATCATGCGCATCGGCAATGGTCTGAACCGACCACCGCGACCTGCCGTTCGTTAACAAATCGTTAATGCGATAGGTAACAAACAACGAGACTGATTTGCAAGGCGTTCCTCGCTTTCGCAGCCGGGTTTCGCATAAACCGGCAGGCTTCAGGCAAGCTCGGGTTAAAACGCACCGGAACGAGGCCGTTGCGCCCGCGATTTCGGCGCGCGCAACGGAGATGACGGAAATAGGGAGCGGGCGATCCGGTTAAGCCGCTTCGCCCTGACGGGTGGGCACGAATCGGGCAGCCGTCAGGCTTTGACGAAGAAACTCGGTGTTCTCGTCCGGATTTTCGGAAGGGTTCTGAAACGAGACGTGATTGATCTCAATCGCCGCATGTTCGTTGGCGAGCGTCAATCGCGCATAGACCGTGGCGCCCTTCGGCTTCAGTTCGAGATCGAGGACGATCTCCGGCGCGCCTTCCCATTCGAGCTTATATTCGCCGCCGGCGCCGAAATTGATCGTACCGGGATGATAATAAAGCTCCGCAGCCGATGAAACGAGGTCGGCGATACTGCCGTAGCACTCGAATCGGAGCAGCGAAATCAGGTCGGCCGGGTCTAACAATCGAAGTTCGGTGGCGATCGGGTTGATCGCCTCTGCGACGATCATCTCCCGCTGTTCGGAATAGGCGGATTTTTTCATTGGTTTTATTGAACCCGTATTTTCGATGACTTCATGGCGTAAACCCGGTGAACGAGTTCAGCCACAGCCTTGTAAAAGACTGGTGGAATCACACTATCTACCGAGACTTGCGCAAACATGGAGCGTGCAAGCGGCGGGTCTTCAAAAACGGGGATATTGTTTTCTTCCGCAATCTCGCGGATTTTCAATGCGATAAGGTCCTGACCCTTGGCGACGACAACAGGTGCGTCGCCTTCTTCGCGAACATAACGCAGCGCCACCGCAAAGTGTGTCGGGTTGGCGATGACAAGTGTGGCGCGCGGCACATTGTTGATCATGCGGCGGCGGGCACGGTCGCGGGCGATGGAGCGCTGGCGGGATTTGACCACGGGGTCGCCCTGCGACTGCTTGTATTCTTCCTTCACCTCATGCTTCGTCATCTTCAGCTGGCTGAACCAGTGATGGCGCGTCCACAAAACGTCGACGGCGGCAAGCAGCGCGGTCGAAAGCAGAATCACGACCATCATCTTTTTGACGATCTCGACCACCCGGACGAAAATCACCTGCGGATCGGAGAACATCAGATCGATGAGGCTGTAAAAATCGCCACGCAGGGCAAGGAACATGATGACCGAAACGATCATGATCTTGAATACGGATTTGCCGAATTCAACGAAACCCTGCTTGCTGTAGATGCGCGTGAAGCCCTTCGCCGGCGAGACGCGCGACCATTGCGGACGCACCCGCTCAAGCACCGGCGACGGCAGGTTCTGGAAAAACGACGAGGCCAGCCCGAAGACGATGAACATGATCATCGCCGGCATGAGCAGATAGGCCATCGAGGTGCCGAGAAAATACAATAGCGACAGGGCATCCGGCCGGGTGCTGAGGTCCCACTGTTCGGGCTGGCCGAACAGGTCCTTCAATGTCACGCCAAGACGACCGGCGCCATCGGGCAGGAAGAAGACCAGGTAACAATAAAAGGCAAGCGACGAGGCAAAGATCGGCACTTCGCGGGAAAAGGGAAGATTGCCCTTTTCCGCCGCATCGCGGAG
This sequence comes from Agrobacterium sp. 22-221-1, assembly GCF_053522445.1. NCBI lineage: Bacteria > Pseudomonadati > Pseudomonadota > Alphaproteobacteria > Hyphomicrobiales > Rhizobiaceae > Agrobacterium > Agrobacterium sp. 22-221-1. The sequence continues at coordinate 75,393 of NZ_JBNWCL010000019.1, read as the reverse complement.
TTTTTTCTCCGTCGGGGCTTCTGTTTTACTGTCCTTGTCCTGATCGTCTGCCAAGGCACGTCCCCGGGATCAAAAAAAGGCCCGCCGATCCCGGCAGGCCGTCATTCCCGAAACTAGCGTCCGTGACCGGCCATCGCAATGGCCGCTTCCGCCGTAAGGGCGGGTTATCAACCGGCTTCCGCTTAAGCCGCGGCCGGTTGTTCCTCCGCGGAGGCTTCCTTCAGCTGGATCTGGCCGGAATTGGCGAGCCGGATCGCTTCCTGCGCGACGGCGCGGCGTGCAATTGCCACTTCGCGGGTGTTGATTGAGGCCTGCGGCACCGCAAGATCCGATTCGATCATGCGGCGCTGGCGCGGGCTGATGCTGGAGAGCACGCATTCCTTGATTTCCATCGTGGCGCCGCGCAGCGCCATCGTCAGAACATCGGCCGAAACATCGTTGAGCAGCAGGACGCGGCTGCGCTGCGGCATGAACATGAGGTCGTCGAAGAGGAAGATCTTCGGCTTGACCTTGTTTGCGGCTTCCTTGCTGAGCGTCTCGAGCGAGCTGAGCAGCGTATCGACCTGCGGCTTGTCCAGTTCGTTCATCAGATCGGCAACCTTCGTGGAACCGCCGGCATTGCGCTCGGCTTCGATTTCGTTGATGAGGTTGACCACACGCTTCTCGATGATCTGGGCAGCCGTGGGGCTGACTTCCTTCATGTTGACGGTGCGGTTCATGATATCGGCGCGCTGCTCTTCCGGAATGGTCAGGAGAACCTTCGCACCGAAGGACGAGGGCAGCATGGAAAGAATATAAGCGATGGTCTGCGGATGTTCGCGCAGCAGGAACTTGCCGACGAATTCCGGCTCGGCTTCCTGCAGGCGGTCCCAGATCGATGCTTCATAGGCCTGGAAGGCCGCGCGGCGGCCGAGAAGGCTGTCCACCTCTTCAGGGGTGAGGCCTTCTTCGAGAATGCTCTCGATTGCCTTGGCATTGTCCATCAGACCCGTTCCTTCGGTGAACAGGTCCTCGAACTCGGCTACGATCTGGGCAAGCTCATCGGGAGGAATGACGCGCAGGGTCTGGGCCGAGGAAATGATCATCTGCAATTCGTGCTGCGTGAAAAATTTGAGCAGCTTGCCGGCGACGCCCTTGCCCATGGCAAGAAGCACCGCGGCCGCCTTGTCGGCCTGAGACAACGGTTTCCCTGCCAGGGGGTTACCGAAATCCTCGAAGTCCATCATGGTCTTTCCTCTCCGTCCCCACAGGGATCAGGCTTTTCGCGTACTCAGTACTTCAATCAATTTTACGCCGAAGCGCGTATCGTCGTCTTCCAGAACCGTTATTTCACCGCGCGCAATACGGCGGCCATTCACCATGATTTCGACCGGCTCGCCGATCTTGCGGTCGAGTGCGATCGTCGCTCCTTCTTCAAGGCTCATCAGCCCCGAAACGAGCATTCTGCTGGTGCCGAGAACGATCTGGACATCGATCGGGATGTCCATGATCATTTCCATGTTTTCGGACAATCCGCTGCCAAGCGGCGCCTTCACGCCCGCAACCTGCGGGGCGGCGGCAAAATCATCCATCCCAAAATCGGCCGTTCCGCCACCGAAAGCGGAAAGGTCGGTATCCGTCGAAGCCTCGTCCGTGCTTCCGAAATCGCCGAAGTCGCCGAAATCGGAGAGCGAACCTTCCGCATCCGTCTTGAGGACGCCACGCAGATCGCCGATAGCCTGGTCGAGGTCGCCGCCGTCTTCAAACGACGGCAGCGCCGCATCATCGGTCACAGGTGTTTTCTTCGTAGCCATGCGCTGATTATTCCCTTTGAAACTTGCGTCAGCCTGCCCAAATCCCCGAAGGCCGGGCAGGATTTTAACCCATCAAATGTCGTAAGATCTCGTCGTCCGTGCTGACATTGTTCTTCACCCGAACCATGTAGCGGTCGCCGGACTTGCCGAATTCGCAATTGTAGAGCTTGGAACCGTTGGCGCTGACCTCGACGCCGATATCGTCCTGCTTCAGAGACTGGAACGGAATGACATCGCCGGCCACCAGCTTCGAGATCGTCCTGAGCGTCAGCGTTTCGAGCTTGATGCGCGCCTCGAGCGTTACCTGCGACCGCTTCACCTGCTCCGAAATCATCTCCATCCATTCCTCCTGCTTCTTCAGCGCCTGGGCCGAAGCCTTGGGGGCAACAATGGAGGTCTTGAGCAGGGGTCGCTGCGGCACGATCAGCGAGAATTCCGACGATACCTTGCCGATATCGATCTTCAGGCGGATGGTCACGCCGTAAAGGCCGGCGATCATCTCGTCGAAGGCGCTTTTACCGTTGGAATTGAACGGCGGATCGATGGCCGCCTCAAAACCGCCCGGCGCGTTGACACCGGAGCGCAGGACACCCGCGATGCGGCCGAGAACCATGGCCGCGAGGTCGAGCTCGATATGGGACAGGCTGCGCTCGTCCGGTTCGCCGATCATGTCCGGCGACGCGCCCAGCATGCGCTCCATGAGCGCGATGACGAAGCCGTTGCCGACCGTCATCATGAAATTGGGGCACCAGTTGCGCAGGGAACAATCGGCAACCGCGACATTGCGCCCGACATTGGCGATCAGGTCTGTCATCAGTCCCGATTCGGAACCGACATATTCGACGTCGATCGCTATGCCGGTCTCGCTGTGGAAGATATCAGGCAGGAATTCGCTGTAGAGATGGCCGATATCGGAACCGATCTTGGCGATCGTCTTGCGGTCGGACAGCCCTCCCGTCAATTTTGCGAGCAGGGCGGTGTCGATGGCGGGTGCTTGTTGCGCTGCAGCTTTTGCCATCGTCATGCCGCCTTGTTTTCGCCGCCGGGGTTCATCATCTCCTGCTCGACGGCGTCAATCGACGGCCGCTCGTAGTTGGAGATGGTCTTGCGGCCGTATTCGAGTGCGACCTGCGGCACCGAGCCGTTCATGTAGGCGATCAGCGTCTGCTTGACGATGATGTAGAGGCGGTGCTGCTTGGTGCGGACGATCTTGACCTGCGACGCCAGCGGGTTGCAGATCGAATAGGACAGGATGATACCGAGCATGGTGCCGACGAGTGCGGCGCCGATCAGGCCACCCAGCACTTCCGGCGATTCGTTGATCTTGCCCATGGCCTTGATGACGCCGAGAACCGCCGCGACGATACCGATGGCGGGGAAGGAATCGCCCATGGTGGTGATCGCGTGATAGGGTTTCAGCTTGTCGTTCAGGATGGTCTCGATTTCCTCATCCATCAGCGCCTCGATTTCGTGGCTGCGGGCGTTGCCGATGATGATGAGGCGGACATAGTCACAGATGAACGAGGTCAGTTCCTTGTTTTTCAGAACCGAGGGCGCGCTCTGGAAGATCGAGGATTCTTCCGGATTGTCGATATGGGCCTCGATCTCGTTGCGCGATTTCGTGCGCAGATCGCGCATCAGCGAATAAAGCACGCCGAGCACGTCGAGATAGTTTCGCTCCTTCGGGACCGAATGCTTGAAGGCCTCGCCGAGCGCCTTGCCCGAGTCCTTCACGACCTTCATGGGATTCGCCATGATGAAGCCGCCGAGACCGGCGCCGCCGATGATCATCAATTCGAACGGCTGAATCAGCACGTCCAGATGACCGCCCATCGCCATATAGCCGCCGATGATGCAGCCGAAGGTGATTATAAGTCCAATTACAATATTCATTGATCGACCACGCCCGAACAGTGTTCCATGCCGCCATGTCTAAAAAATGTGGCTTGCGTGAACCTGTCCGCAAAGCCTCTCCCGCGCTGCCGCCTCCAGCCAGTTTCGCACAAGCAAGCCACGGCACTATGCCGGCAAAGGCGGACGTGCGCCTTGAGATCGGGATCAAACGAGAGCGGCGGTTCAGTGACTTCCACCTACACCAGCTACAGACTGATCAGTCAGGATATCGGCAAATCGCTTGAGCGGGTGTCGGAGCAGCCCGACGTGGCGCGCGAGACCGAATATTATCGCGCGAAGATCGGCGATGTGAAATCCATCGACGACTTCATGGCCGATACGCGCCTTTACAATTACGCGCTGAAAGCCCACGGGCTCGAGGACATGGCCTATGCGAAGGCCTTCATCCGCAAGGTGCTGACGGAAGGCACCTCGGACAAGGACGCCTTCGCCAACAAGCTTTCCGACAGCCGTTATTCGGATTTTGCGAAGTCGCTGGATTTTGCCGGCCTGGGGGCCGCGGGAACCTCCACCGAGGCCGCCAAATCGGGCGTCATCGGCAAATACACCCGCCAGACGCTGGAACAGGAAGCCGGCGACGACAATAACGGCGTCCGGCTCGCCCTTTATTTCGAACGCAAGGCGTCAACCATCACATCCGGCCTCGACTTTCTGGCGGACGATGCGCTCGCGCAGGTGTTTCGTACGGCCTACAACCTTCCCGACGAATTTGCCGCCGCCGATGTCGACAAACAGGCGGCGCTCATCGAAAAAACCATCGATATCAAGGATCTGCAGGATCCCGAAAAGGTCGGCAAGCTGCTCGAGCGTTTCACCATCATGTGGGAAATGCAAAACCCCTCGACGACCTATGACCCTCTCGCCGTTTTCGGCTCCTCCAGCGGCTACGGCATTTCACCCGACCTGCTGATCTCCATCAACTCCCTGAAACTCGGAGGCAAATGATATGCAATCCGGACTATACGTCGCCCTGTCCTCGCAGATCGCGCTGGAGCGCCGTCTCACCACCATTTCCGACAACATGGCGAATGTGAACACGGTCGGCTTCCGCGGCTCCGAAGTGAAATTCGACGAAATGGTCGCCAAGAACCACAATGACATGAATGCCCGGGTGGCCTTCGTTTCGCAGGGCAACGACTATCTTTCCACCCGTCAGGGCGCTTTCGAGCAGACCGGCAATTCCTTCGATTTCGCCATCAAGGGCGACGCCTGGTTTTCGCTGGATACGCCCGACGGCCAGATTCTGACCCGCGACGGCCGTTTCACCATGCGTCCAGACGGCGCGCTCATCTCCTCGAACGGTTATCCCGTTCTCGATGCCGGCGGCGGTCCGATCCAGCTCAATCCGAATGGCGGCCCGATCACCGTCGGTCTCGACGGCGCCATCCGGCAGAACGAAAACATCGTCGCTACCCTCGGCATCTTCCAGGCGGATTTCTCGCAAGGGTTCCTGCGTCATCCCAATAGCGGCGTGAAGCCGGTGGCCCAGCCGGTTCCGGTGGTCAACAATCATGAAGTCGGCGTCGTTCAGGGTTATCTCGAACAGTCGAACGTCAACGGCATTTCCCAGATGACCCAGCTCATCCAGGTCAACCGCGCCTTTGAAAGCATCTCCTCGCTGATGCGCGATACCGAATCGACCTTCGGCGAAGGCATCAAGACGCTTGGCGGCGCGCGTTGAGGAACTGAGTAATGACAATGCCGGAATCCATGCTCTCGGCTGACGCCATTTCACCGAAGCTCGCACAGCTCGCCAGCCTCGCCGGGCATTATGCCGATCCGGAGTTTTCGGTGGCGCATGGCGGCCATGTCCGCACCATCGCCGCCGGGCACTATACGGTTTCCGGCCTGTCGCGGCATGTGCGGCTTGGAGAATTCGTCGCCCATCGCAGCGCGACCGGCATTCATCTCGGCGAAGTCGTGCGCGTGGAACCGGACATCTGCTATGTCTGCCCCATCGAGCCCGGCGAGCCGATCGGCATTCACGACACCGTCATCCGCAAGGGCGCCTTCCGCGTCTCGCCCGACGACAGCTGGTGCGGACGCACCATCAATGCGCTCGGCGAACCTATCGACGGCCAGGGGCCGCTGGCCTCCGGCATCGAGCGCCGTTCGATTTCCAACAATGCGCCACCCTCGATGACGCGCAAAAGGGTGGAGACGCCTTTCAAGACCGGTGTGCGCGCAATCGATATCTTCTCGCCGCTTTGCCTCGGCCAGCGCCTCGGCATTTTTGCCGGTTCCGGTGTGGGCAAATCCACGCTGCTGTCGATGCTCGCCAAGGCAGACGCCTTCGACAAGGTGGTGATTGCGCTTGTCGGCGAACGCGGCCGTGAAGTGCGCGAATTCATCGAAGACACGATGGGCGAGAATATGAGCAAGTCCATCGCCGTCGTCGCGACGAGCGATGAAAGCCCGATGCTGCGCAAGATGGCCCCGCTTTCCGCCGTCACCATCGCCGAACATTTTCGCGATCAGGGCGACAATGTCCTTCTCATCATCGACAGCGTGACGCGCTTTGCCCATGCGATCCGCGAAGTGGCGGTCGCTTCGGGAGAGCCTCCGGTGGCGCGCGGCTATCCGGCCTCGGTCTTCACCGAACTGCCGCGCCTTCTGGAGCGGGCGGGACCGGGCGCGGAAGGCACCGGCACCATCACCGCCATCGTCTCCATTCTGGTGGATGGCGACAATCACAACGATCCGATTGCCGATTCGACCCGCGGTATTCTCGATGGCCATATCGTGCTCGACCGCAGCCTTGCCGAAGAAGGTCGTTACCCGCCGATCAATCCGCTCGCCTCGATCTCGCGTCTCGCCAAGAAGGCCTGGACGCCGGATCAGGAAAAGCTGGTGTCGCGCCTCAAGGCGCTGGTGCATCGCTTCGAGGAAACGCGCGATCTTCGCCTCATCGGCGGTTATCGGCCCGGCACCGATCCTGATCTCGACATGGCGGTGAAGCAGGTCCCGATCATCTATGAAACGCTGAAACAGCTGCCGAGCGAACCGGCGGCGCAGGATGCCTATGCCGATCTGGCGACCGCATTGCGCGGGGGAGCACAGAATGGCCAGCCCCAAGTAAACCCGAGAATGAGAGGCTGACCCGTGAACAAGAAGCGGAACGACACTAGCCATGATGAAGACGTGCTGCCCAGGCCCGTTTTCTTTACGCCCGACCGTATTCTCGCATGGACGGGCATCGGGCTTGCGGCTGCAGCAGCCTTTTTCCCCTGGTACGTGTTTTTCAACGAAGAAAAATTCGGCATGAAGGTGGCGGGCGGCGACCGCACCCGCGATCTGCCCCATACCGGCCCACGGGAAGTCTTCAGCGTTTCGCCAATGGCCATGACCAACCGCAACAAGGAAGACACCCCGCCGCCGGCGGAGCTGCCCGACATGCTGACGACGGCGACCGTGAACGCAGGCGGCAAGGAAAAACAGAACAATCTGGCAGCCGGGATCGAGGATCAGCCGTTCCCCGGCCAGACCTCCTTCCGTCTGCTGCATGTTTCCAACGGGCGCGCCCTGATCGAGGACGGTTCGGGCATGTATATGGTGAGGGTCGGCTCGACGCTGCCGGACAATGCGTTGCTGACGAAGATCGAGCAGCGCAATGGCGAGTGGCTGATAGAGACGTCTTCCGGGAAAACCTATCGCCCTGAAAAATAGAAGATCTTTCTCTGGTTCGAAAGGCGCGCCGCATCTGCCGGCGCGCCTTTTTTTGTTTGGGCAGGCCGCATCCATATCCGCGTCTTGCGCCGTTCCGCGCCTTCTCCCCTCTCCGCAAGTCTGACGCAAGATTAGCCCCGTAGGTTCGGGCCATACGAGATGGAGAAGTCTATGCAACCGATTCAACTGTTCGATCTGGCATCCCGCCAAGCGGAATGGCTGAGCGTGCGGCAGGAAGTCGTGGCGACCAACATCGCCAACGCCAACACCCCCAAGTTCCGCGCCAAGGATGTCAGCCCTTTCGAAGCGGTCATGCAGGCCACCAGCCAGCAGGTCGGCATGGCGAGGACCAACCCTGCCCACTTCGGCGAGAGCACCCTCAGCGACAACATCGCGGTGCGCGACAACCCGGTCAATAACGAGATCGGCATGCAGGAATCGGGCAATTCGGTCGCGCTTGCGGAAGAAATGACCAAGACCGGCGAGATCAAGCGGCAGTACGAGCTGAACGCCAATCTCGTCAAATCCTTCCATCGCATGATGCTGATGACGGTTAAGAGGTAAACCATGGATCCCTTGAGTGCGGCGAGCAAGATTGCCGGCAGCGGCCTGGAAGTGCAGTCCACACGACTGCGCATCGTCTCCGAAAACATCGCCAACGCCAGATCGACCGGCGACACCCCCGGCGCCGACCCCTATCGCCGCAAGACCATCACTTTCGGTTCCGAGCTCGACCGTGTCAGCGGCGTGGAGCGCGTGACGGTGAAGAAGCTCGGCGTCGACCGTGGCGATTTCATCAACGAATACGATCCCGGCAATCCGGCCGCCGACAGCAACGGCATGGTGAAGATGCCGAACGTCAACATCCTGATCGAAATGGCGGACATGCGCGAAGCAAACCGCAGCTACGACGCCAATCTTCAGGTCATCCGCCAGACACGCGACCTCGTCGCCTCCACAATCGACCTTCTGAAGGCATCGCAATGATCGACGGTATCAAGCAAGTCAGTTCCCTTTCGCTCACCCGCGGCGCAAGCGGCATTTCCTCGCTGACGGAAAGCGTTTTCGGCAGCGAGCAGACGACGCCCGCCCAGCAGACGGGCGCCAGCTTCGCCAGCGTTCTCGGCAATATGTCGGTGGATGCGATGAACAATCTGAAGAAGGCGGAAGTCGCTTCCTTCGAAGGCATTCAGGGCAAGGCGAATACGCGTGAAGTGGTCGATGCCATGCTTTCGGCCGAACAGTCGCTGCAGACCGCCATCGCACTCCGAGACAAGATCGTGTCGGCCTATCTCGACATTACCAAGATGCAGATCTAGCCCAGCAGGAATATTGACATGAGAGCTCTTGCCATCGCTGCCACCGGTATGGACGCCCAGCAGACCAATCTGGAAGTCATCGCCAACAACATCGCCAATATCAACACCACCGGTTACAAGCGCGCGCGTGCGGAGTTCACCGATCTTCTTTACCAGACCGAGCGCATGCAGGGCGTGCCGAACCGCGCCAACCAGGCGATCGTGCCGGAAGGCGCCAATATCGGCCTCGGCGTGCAGACCTCGGCCGTGCGCAACATCCACACCCAGGGCAACCTGATCGAGACCGGCAACAAGCTGGACGTCGCGATCATCGGCCAGGGCTGGTTCCAGATCGAGGCGGCGGACGGTTCGACGCTCTACAGCCGCGCCGGCGCCTTCAACAAGAATGCCGACGGCAATCTGGTGACGATCGATGGCTATAACGTCATTCCGAACATCAATATCCCGACCGATGCGCAGGACATCACCGTTACCCGCACGGGGCAGGTGACCGCCCGTATCGGCAATGCCACGGAATTCACCGAACTCGGCCAGCTCACCATCGCCAACTTTGCCAACGAAGCCGGCCTGAAGCCGCTCGGCGACAACCTCTTCGCCCAGACGCCGGCTTCCGGCGACGCGGTGATCGGCGTGCCTGACGATCCGAGCTACGGCTACATCAAGCAATCCTACCTCGAAGGCTCGAACGTCGACGCCGTCAAGGAAATCACCGACCTGATCACGGCGCAGCGCGCCTACGAGATGAATTCCAAGGTCATCACCACCGCTGACGAAATGGCTTCGATTGTCAGCAAGAACCTGAAGTAAGAACGGAAAGGCAGGCGAACATGAGGTTTGGCCGGAAACATAGCAGCAGCAGAACGGCGCTCGTCCGTATATGCCTTGCGTCTGCCTTTTCACTGGGCGCCCTGACGCCCGCTCTTGCCCAGGCGCCGATGGCGCTGGTTCCCACCCGCACGATCTATCCAGGCGAGACGATCACGCCCGAACAGGTGAAGCCGGTGGAAGTGACCAATCCCAATATTTCCTCGGGTTATGCGAGCGATATCAGCGAAGTGGAAGGCATGATCTCCAAGCAGACCCTGCTTCCCGGACGCACGATCCCCGTTGCCGCCCTGCGCGAACCCTCGCTGGTGGTGCGCGGCACCAGCGTCAAACTCGTCTTCACCATCGGCAATATGACGCTGATGGCTTCGGGAACGCCGATGACCGACGGCTCGCTCGGCGAAATCGTGCGGGTGCGCAACATCGATTCCGGCGTCATCGTCAACGGCACGGTCATGAAGGACGGAACCATTCAGGTGATGGCGAAATGAGAGTGCTTCGTATCCTGGCCGCGGCCATTCTGTTTTCGGCCCAGCCCTTCCTTTCCGTTCCGGCAGCGCACGCGGATACATCCCGCATCAAGGATATCGCATCGCTGCAGGCGGGGCGTGACAACCAGCTGATCGGTTATGGTCTCGTGGTCGGCCTGCAGGGCACGGGCGACAGCCTGCGCTCCTCGCCGTTTACCGAGCAATCCATGCGCGCGATGCTGCAGAATCTCGGCATCACCACGCAGGGCGGCCAGTCGAACGCCAAGAACATCGCCGCCGTGATGGTGACGACCAATCTGCCGCCCTTCGCCAGCCCCGGCAGCCGTGTCGACGTGACGGTCAGCTCGCTGGGTGACGCCTCGTCGCTGCGCGGCGGCACGCTCATCATGACCTCGCTTTCCGGCGCGGACGGCCAGATTTACGCGGTCGCCCAGGGGGCGCTGATCGTCAACGGCTTTTCGGCGCAGGGCGATGCCGCGACGCTGACGCAGGGCGTCACCACCTCCGCCCGCGTGCCGAATGGCGCGATCATCGAGCGGGAGCTGCCGTCCAAGTTCAAGGATTCGGTCAATCTGGTCCTTCAGTTGCGCAATCCGGATTTTTCGACGGCGGTGCGCGTCGCCGATGTCGTCAACGCCTTTGCCCGCGCCCGTTATGGCGATCCCATCGCCGAGCCGCGCGATTCGCAGGAAATCGCGGTGCAGAAGCCCCGCGTCGCGGATCTCACCCGGCTGATGGCGGAAATCGAAAACCTGACCGTGGAAACGGATACGCCGGCCAAGGTCGTCATCAACGAGCGCACCGGCACGATCGTCATCGGCGCGGATGTGCGCATTTCCCGCGTCGCCGTCAGCTACGGAACGCTGACCGTGCAGGTGACGGAATCGCCGCAGGTCATCCAGCCGGCGCCATTCTCACGCGGCCAGACGGCCGTGCAGCCGCAGACGGATATCATGGCATTGCAGGAAGGCAGCAAGGTCGCCATCGTCGAAGGGCCTGACCTTCGTACGCTGGTTGCCGGTCTCAACAGCATCGGGCTCAAGGCGGACGGCATCATCGCCATTCTGCAAGGCATCAAATCCGCCGGCGCCCTTCAGGCGGAGCTTGTGCTGCAATGATGGAAACTCGCAAGAACAACGCTTTCCCGAATGGCCTTGTCCGCTTCGCGGCCGTCGCCTCGCTGCTTTTCCTGCTTCCCGCCGCTGGCGCCGAAAGCCAGCAGAACGTGGTTTCGGAACTCAGCACGCAGGATGAAATTCAGAAATTCTGCACCAACATCGCCGATGCGGCCCGCGACCAGCGCTATCTGCTGCAAAAGCAGGAGCTGGAAAAGCTGCAGTCCGACGTCAACGAGCGCATTGCCGTGCTGGAAGACCGCAAGGCGGAATATGAGGACTGGCTGGCCCGCCGCGAACATTTCCTCAATCAGGCGAAGAGCAATCTCGTCGATATCTACAAGACGATGAAGGCCGATGCCGCCGCGCCCCAGCTCGAAAAGATGCATGTGGAAATAGCGGCCGCCATCATCATGCAGCTGCCCCCGCGCCAGTCGGGCCTCATCCTTAGCGAGATGGATGCGCAGAAGGCCGCTGTCGTCGCCGGCATCATGTCGCAGGCAACCGATAAAAACACTTCGAAGGATCCTTCATGAGCACGCGTCGTCTTCCGGCCCTCCTCCTGCCGCTCGCTTTGCTTGCCGGCTGCCAGAACAACCAGACCCTGAAGGAAATCGGCAACGCACCCGCGATGAGCCCGATCGGCAGCGGTCTGCAATTCAGCCAGACGCCGCAAATGGGCATGTATCCGAAGCAGCCGAAACACATGGCGAGCGGCTATTCGCTGTGGAGCGACAGCCAGGGCGCCCTGTTCAAGGATCTGCGCGCGCTCAACATCGGCGACATCCTGACCGTCAACATCCAGATCAACGACAAGGCCGATTTCGACAACGAGACCGAGCGCAACCGCACCAATTCCAGCGGTTTGAACTGGAAGGCGGATGCGCAGGTGTTCGGCTGGAACCCGAAGGCCGATTCCAGCATCAATTACGGTTCCGACACCGACACCCAGGCAAAGGGCAAGACCAAGCGTTCTGAAAAGCTGACGCTGCTGGTAGCCGCCGTGGTGACCGGCATTCTGGAAAACGGCAACCTCATCATCAGCGGTTCGCAGGAAGTGCGCGTGAACCACGAAATCCGCATCCTCAATGTCGGCGGTATCGTCAGGCCGCAGGATGTGGATGCACAGAACATGATCTCCTACGAGCGCATCGCCGAAGCGCGCATCTCCTATGGCGGTCGCGGACGTCTGACGGAAGTGCAGCAGCCCCCGGTCGGGCAACAGGTCGTCGACCTGTTCTCGCCGCTCTGACCTCGGCACACGGGAACGGGACTGACCCATGGAAAACGAACAGGCTGAGGGCAAGAAAAAATCCTCCCCTCTGGTCATGACCATCGCAGGCGTTGCGATCCTCACCCTGCTCGGCGCGGGCGGCGGCTGGCTGGTGGGCGGCATGATCGCGCCGAAGATCGCCGGCGCGGAGGCCCACGCCCCGGCTGCCGCTGGCGGACATGGCGAGAAAAAGGAAGAGGGGATCGAGAAAATCTCGGCCGAGGCGAACGGCATCGTCCAGCTCGATCCCATTACCACCAACCTCGCCTATCCCGCGACGAACTGGGTGCGGCTGGAAGTGGCGCTGATGTTCAAGGGGCCGGTCGAGGTGGGTCTGGCGGAAGATATCCACCAGGACATCATGGCCTATGTCCGCACCGTTTCCCTTCAGCAGCTGGAAGGGCCGCGCGGCTTTCAATATCTTAAGGATGACATTCAGGAACGAGTTGACCTGCGCTCTCAAGGACGCGTATCCAAGGTCATGTTCCGGACCTTTGTCATCGAATGATTCGATTTCTTGTAACCATCGCCGTCCTCCTTGCCTTGCCGGGTCTTGCCAGTGCCCAGCAATTCCCGTCCGATCTGTTCAACACGCAGATAGACGGCTCCGTCGCGGCATGGATCATCCGCACCTTCGGCCTGTTGACGGTTCTCTCGGTCGCGCCGGGCATCCTGATCATGGTCACGAGCTTTCCGCGCTTCGTGATCGCCTTTTCGATCCTCAGATCCGGCATGGGACTGGCTTCGACCCCGTCCAACATGATCCTGCTGTCGATGGCGATGTTCATGACCTTCTACGTCATGTCGCCGACCTTCGACAAAGCCTGGACCGACGGCGTGCAGCCGCTTCTGCAGAACCAGATCAACGAACAGCAGGCCGTGCAGCGCATCGCGGAACCCTTCCGCACCTTCATGAACGCCAATACGCGTGACAAGGATCTGAAGCTTTTCGTGGATATCGCCCGCGAGCGCGGCCAGGAAGTGATGACCGACAATGTCGTCGATTACCGCGTGCTCGTTCCGGCCTTCATGCTGTCGGAAATCCGGCGCGGTTTCGAGATCGGTTTTCTCATCATCCTGCCGTTTCTGGTCATCGATCTGATCGTCGCCACCATCACCATGGCGATGGGCATGATGATGCTGCCGCCGACCTCGATTTCCCTACCGTTCAAGATCCTGTTCTTCGTGCTGATCGACGGCTGGAACCTGCTGGTCGGCAGTCTCGTCAGATCGTTCAACTGACGGCCTCTGTGCCTGATTGACACCCGTTAACCCTGTTTTTTAACCCCGCGTGCCCAGACACGCGGGTTTTGCGCGTTTTTACGCTTTGGTTACCAGTTTTTCTGGCGACTTGGTAACTATCTTTTTAAATAAAAAAATTACCATTTAACTAAATCAAAAAGTAACCATAAGTATTTTCCAATATTTCTTGGCCACCAAATTAATAATTGGGCAATTTTTCGCTGCGAATTTCTTTCTACACGCAGCGGGTTTGGTTTCTGAAACTAAGCATTTCCGAACCGAGTGGCATGAAGCCGAAACGTTGCGACCGGTAATACCAAACCCGGTATGTCCCCACTCCAGTATCTCGTAAAAACAAGGGACACATTTATTATGGCAAGCATTCTCACCAACACCAACGCAATGGCCGCTCTCTCGACCCTGCGTTCCATCGCTTCCGACCTGTCGACCACGCAGGACCGCATTTCTTCCGGCCTGAAGGTTGGTTCGGCTTCGGACAACGCTGCTTACTGGTCGATCGCGACCACCATGCGTTCCGACAACAAGGCTCTCGGTGCAGTATCTGACGCACTGGGCATGGGCGCTGCCAAGGTTGACACCGCATCTGCCGGTATGGAAGCCGCTATCGATGTTGTCACCCAGATCAAGGCCAAGGTCGTTGCCGCAAAGGAAGAAGGCGTCGACAAGACCAAGATTCAGGAAGAAGTTACCCAGCTTCTCGATCAGCTGAAGTCGATCGGCACGGGCGCTTCGTTCAACGGTGAAAACTGGCTCGTTTCCACCGCCAACGCCACCAAGACGGTCGTATCCGGCTTCGTCCGCGACGACAACGGCAATGTCAGCGTCAAGACGACGGACTACGCGCTGGATGCATCGTCCATGCTCTACACCGAAGCGACGCCGGGCACGATCGATGCCAACTCCGGTATCCTGAACGCTACCGGTGCAACCACCACCGTCGGCGCCAAGACCTACACCCAGATCTCCGTTCTCGACCTCAACGTCGGCACCGATGACCTGGACAACGCTCTTTACTCCGTTGAAACGGCCCTGACGAAGATGACCAGCGCCGGCGCCAAGCTCGGCTCGCTGTCTGCACGTATCGACCTGCAGACCGACTTCGCCGACAAGCTGTCCGACTCCATCGAAAAGGGTGTTGGCCGCCTCGTCGACGCCGACATGAACGAAGAGTCCACCAAGCTGAAGGCTCTGCAGACGCAGCAGCAGCTGGCAATCCAGGCTCTGTCGATCGCCAACAGCGACTCGCAGAACATCCTGTCGCTCTTCCGCTAAGAGCTGAACTTCTCATAGCCCTTCGGGGCTGGGGGACCCATTTTCTTCCCACATGCATTCGGGGGCTGACCAAATGCATATCCGGGCAGAAAGCATAAAGGTTCGATAGGCTGAATCGAACCGAATGCACCAGACAGGCCGCATCCCAAATAAGGATGCGGCCTTATCTTTTTTTTAAATATTTCGGGATACGCGCGCGCACGCGCGAGAGTTGTAATTTTGAATTTTCATAATGTTGATTTTCTTTTCCCGCTTATCAATTCATTAACCAAACTGGCGTTACCTAAGCTCATCGAAACGGCGAGCTAACGTTAAAAATCAGCCAGTTAGCAGGCATGATGCTGTGCGCCGTTCCCGGTGAAACCGGAATGTCCCTTCTTTAATCAGCCATTCAAGGGGCACACTACTATGACGAGCATTATTACCAATGTCGCAGCAATGTCTGCGCTCCAGACTCTGCGCACCATCGGCCAGAACATGGAATCCACCCAGGCACGCGTTTCTTCCGGCCTCCGCGTTGGCGAAGCTGCTGACAATGCTGCCTACTGGTCGATCGCGACCACCATGCGCTCCGACAACATGGCGCTTTCCTCGGTTTCCGACGCTCTCGGCCTCGGCGCTGCCAAGGTAGACACCGCTTCTGCCGGTATGGAATCGGCAATTGAAGTCGTTAAGGAAATCAAGGCAAAGCTGGTCACGGCAACTGAAGAAGGCGTCGACCGCACCAAGGTTCAGGAAGAAATCGATCAGCTGCAGAACCAGCTCGTATCGATCGCACAGGGCGCATCCTTCTACGGCGAAAACTGGCTCGTAGGCACTTCGACCCTCGGCGCTACCACGCCCGGCACGGACCCGGACAAGTCGGTTGTTGCTGGCTTCGTTCGCTCCACCGGCGGTGCCGTTAACGTCACGACCACGAAATACGCCCTCGACAACACCGCTACCGGCAACACTCTTTTCGGTTCGGTTGACGCCACGGGCGCCCCCGACACGAGCGGTATTCTCGGTACGACCGGAACGTTCACGACTGTCACCGCTCAGTCCGTCTACACACTGGACATCACCCAGTATGCAGCCGCAGACCGCGCCACCAACATGGCCGAAGCACTGACGCTGGTTGAAAACGCGCTCAAGGCAATGACGAGCGCCGCAGCCAAGCTCGGCTCGCTCTCCATGCGTATCGGCCTGCAGGAAGACTTCGCTTCCAAGCTGTCCGACTCCATCGACAAGGGCATCGGCCGCCTCGTGGACGCTGACATGAACGAAGAGTCCACCCGCCTCAAGGCCCTGCAGACCCAGCAGCAGCTCGGCGTTCAGGCTCTCTCGATCGCCAACAGCAACTCCGAAAGCATCCTGTCGCTCTTCCGTTAATCGAAGACCGAAAGCGAAAAAATCAACCGCGCCGAAAGGCGCGGTTTTTGTTTGTGCAATTGACTGCAAAATTCAGAAATTTCTTGATTAAGACTTCATTAACCAAATCACCGCTAAATCAAGCCATCGAAACGACTCGTTAACCAAGACGAAAAAGAGGTTAACAGGCATCACGCCGCGTTGTCGTTTCCGGCGATCCCGGAATGTCCCTTCCCATTTAGCCAGCTCAGAGGGGCAATTATGACAAGTATTCTGACAAACACCGCCGCCATGTCGGCGCTTCAGACACTGCGTGCAATCAGCGGCCAGCTCGAAGACACACAATCCAGAGTTTCTTCCGGGCTGCGCGTTAAAACGGCTTCCGACAATGCCGCTTACTGGTCGATCGCGACCACCATGCGTTCGGACAACATGGCCCTTTCCGCGGTTCAGGATGCACTGGGACTGGGTGCCGCGAAGATCGATGTCGCTTATTCCGCAATGGAAAGCGCCGTCGAAGTCGTGAAAGAAATCAAATCGAAAATCGTCGCGGCAACCGAAGAGGGCGTCGACAAGACGAAGATCCAGGAAGAAATCGACCAGCTGAAAAAGCAGCTGGAATCGATTGCGCAGGGCGCATCTTTCAGCGGTGAAAACTGGTTGCTGGGCACCGGCGCAAAGACCGTCGTTTCCGGCTTTGTCCGTGACGGCAGCGGTTCTGTCAACGTTACGAAAACCGACTATACGCTTATCGATACGACGACCGCGACAGAAACACCCAATGTGATTTTTGGCCTGACCGGCACGCCCGCAACGCTCGACACCACAAAAGGCATCATCGGAGAGGCCGGAGTAGCCTCGGGCATTTCCGTATGGGACATCGATCTCAAGCTTTTCGATAGCGCAACGCCGCCGACCTACACGATCGGCAATCTTCTCACCGATGTCGAAACCGCGTTTCAGTCGCTCAGCAGCGCCTCCTCCGCCCTCGGCTCCATCAAGATGCGCATCGGCCTGCAGGAAGATTTCATCTCCAAGCTCACCGACTCCATCGACAGCGGCATCGGCCGCCTGGTGGATGCGGACATGAACGAAGAATCGACCCGCCTCAAGGCATTGCAGACACAGCAGCAGCTGGGCATCCAGTCGCTTTCCATCGCCAATACCAGTTCCGAAAATATCCTGTCGCTATTCCGTCAGTAAGCGGCGCCCGATGGCTACGGGCGGTTTCGTCCCGCTCTGGCAGCAACAGAATATTCGGATATGGAAACCGCGCTTCGCAAGGGGCGCGGTTTTCCATTTGCCGCTAACTGCGCGGCGCGCGCATGCATCAACCGCCGCAGGCGATCGGTTCAACAACCGCGTAAGCATTTGAAATTTTGGAGAGAAATGGTGCTGCTAGAGAGATTTGAACTCTCGGCCTCTCCCTTACCAAGGGAGTGCTCTACCCCTGAGCTATAGCAGCATCCGGTGCCGAAGCGTTTGCTTCAGCATCAAGCGTGGCGGCCTATTGCCATAGGTTTTTGACGAGCGCAAGTCGCAAAACGATATTCTTCATCAAGCGGGGCAAAAAAGCGTGCCCCCTGTTGAAAAATACATTTTTCAGATATTGCTGAATCTATGAACGAACATCATGACAAACAGGCAAAGGCAGCGGTTTCCGCCGGCGCTTCCGCGGAAGCATCCGCCCCGGTGGCCGATGGCAAGCCGCAGGCGGGGCCCGGCGAAAAGGCGCGGCAGCGCGAGGCGGAACGCAAAGCGCGGGCGGCCAAGAAGCTTCGTGAAAATCTTTTAAAGCGCAAACAGCAGGTTCGCGCGCGCCGTGCCGGCGAAGAGGACGAGACGATTGGCCTGCCTGCCGCAAAAACGGACGAATCATCCTCATAGAGAATTCACCAAGCATAAATTGAAACGCCGCGGAAATTCGTCTAAGGACGCGCCTTTCCGCAAGGCACGATAAAGAAAGGCGGGCACAGGCCCGTAGGGACGCATGGATCGCATCAGAATTACGGGTGGCAACAAGCTAAACGGCATCATTCCCATCTCCGGCGCCAAAAACGCCGCCTTGCCGTTGATGATCGCATCGCTTCTGACCAGCGACACGCTGACGCTCGAAAACGTGCCGCATCTGGCGGACGTGGAGCAGCTCATCCGCATTCTCGGCAATCACGGCGTCGATATTTCCGTCAACGGTCGCCGCGAAAGCCAGGGCGAAGCCTATTCCCGCACCGTGCACTTCACCTGCCGCACCATTGTCGATACCACCGCACCTTACGAGCTGGTGTCCAAGATGCGCGCAAGCTTCTGGGTCATCGGCCCGCTTCTGGCGCGTGAGGGCCGCGCCCGCGTTTCCCTGCCCGGCGGCTGCGCCATCGGCACGCGCCCGGTCGACCTGTTCATCGAGGGCCTCGAAGCGCTCGGCGCAACGATGGAGATCGACGGCGGCTACATCAACGCCACCGCACCCAAGGGCGGCCTGATCGGCACGGTTTACACCTTCCCGAAAGTTTCCGTCGGCGCGACGCATGTGATGCTGATGGCCGCAAGCCTTGCCCGCGGCACCACCGTCATCCACAACGCCGCCCGCGAACCGGAAGTGGTGGACCTGGCGCAATGCCTGATCGCCATGGGCGCGAAGATCGAAGGCGCCGGCACCTCCACCATCACCATCGAAGGCGTCACCTCGCTCTCTGGAGCACGTCACCGCGTTCTGCCGGATCGCATCGAAACCGGCACCTATGCCATGGCAGTGGCAATGACCGGCGGTGACGTGGTGCTGGAAGGCACGCGCGCAGCGCTGCTCGACAACGCGCTCGATACGCTCAGGCTTGCAGGCGCCACGATCAGCGAGACGGAAACCGGCCTTCGCGTCGTACGCAACGGCAACGGCATCCAGCCGGTCGATATCGTCACCGAGCCCTTCCCCGGCTTCCCCACCGACCTGCAGGCGCAGTTCATGGCGCTGATGACCCGTTCGCAGGGTGTTTCGCATATCACCGAAACCATCTTTGAAAACCGCTTCATGCATGTGCAGGAACTCGCCCGTCTCGGTGCGAAGATTTCGCTTTCCGGCCAGATGGCCCGCATCGAGGGCGTCTCCCGCCTGAAGGGCGCGCCTGTCATGGCGACCGACCTGCGTGCTTCCGTATCGCTGGTCATTGCCGGCCTCGTGGCGGAAGGCGAGACCATGGTTTCGCGCGTCTACCACCTCGATCGCGGCTTCGAACGCCTCGAGGAGAAGCTCACCCGCTGCGGTGCGCTGGTCGAACGCGTCAGCGATTGATCCTGTCTTCGCCGCTCATCCGTTTTCTACCCGTTGCAGAGTGGGCCCGGACTGCCTATTTCCAATGTAAGTCATGGAAATAGCGGTCCGCACCGCAGAAGAAGGAAGAAAAAGATGAGCGGCCTGAAATTGCTCGCGCTGGATACTGAAGATCTCTCCGTCATCTCGACGCATATGCAGGACAGTGTCTTCAAGCTGAAGGATGTTGCCTTCGAGCCGAAGCACGGCCAGTTCACGCTTTCCGCCAACCGTTTCGTCTGGGAAAGCACTGACAAAAAGAACCTGCCGCCGGAGCGCTGCCGCAGCGTCGTTTTCCTGAAACGCGTCTCGGCCGTCCGCTCGCACGGCATCAACCGCGCCGACAGGGAACAGGTGCTGTCGCTTCTTGCCATCCGCTTCGTGCAGAACGGCGAAGGGCCTGATGGAGCCGTGGAATTGACGCTTTCGGGCGGCGGCGCCATCGCGCTCGATGTCGAATGCATCGAAGCGCAATTGACCGATGTGAGCGGCGCCTGGGAAACGGCGGCCAAACCGCATCATCCAGACAGCGAATAAGCACACCGCGCCATTGCAACGGTTGCCTTTCGTCACCGTTTCGATTTATGCCACATACCAGAGCCGCAATTTTTCTGCGGTAAGTTCGTGCACCTCGCGGGATCGCCCGCGGGGACAATGAAAGGGTAATGGCGTGGCAATCTGGCTGGAGCAGGCGTCGGCGGATTTCGAACAGAAATTCGCGGCCTTCCTGACAACCAAGAGAGAAGTTTCCGAAGACGTCAACGCAACCGTTCGCGACATCATCAACGATGTCCGCCATCGCGGCGATGCGGCCCTTGCCCATTATTCCCAGAAATTCGACGGTATCGATTTCACCAAGGTCTCGATGCGTGTCACGGCGGACGAGATCGATGCGGCCTTCGCCGCCGTCGACAGCAGCGTCATCGAGGCGCTAGAACTCGCCGCCCGGCGTATCGAAAAACACCATGCGCGGCAGATGCCGAAGGATGATATTTACGAGGACGATATCGGCGTGGGTCTCGGCTCGCGCTGGACCGCCATCGAGGCCGTGGGCCTCTATGTGCCCGGCGGCACGGCGAGCTATCCAAGCTCGGTGCTGATGAACGCCGTGCCTGCCAGGGTCGCCGGTGTGGAGCGCATCGTCATGGTCGTGCCGGCCAATGGCGGCGCGGTCAATCCGGCGGTGCTGGCTGCGGCGCGTATTGCGGGCGTCGAGGAAATCTATCGCATCGGCGGCGCGCAGGCCGTCGCCGCACTTGCCTATGGCACGGAAACCATCGCGCCGGTCGCCAAGATCGTCGGTCCCGGCAATGCCTATGTGGCGGCCGCAAAACGCCAGGTCTTCGGCACCGTCGGCATCGACATGATCGCCGGTCCCTCCGAAGTGCTGGTTATTGCCGACAGGGACAATGATCCCGACTGGCTTGCCGCCGATCTTCTGGCGCAGGCGGAGCATGATCGTGGTGCGCAATCCATCCTCATCACCGACAATGCCGAACTCGGCAAGGCCGTTGAAGTCGCTGTCGAGCGGCAGTTGAAGCGCCTGTCACGCTCCGAGACGGCGGCGGCAAGCTGGGCCGATTTCGGCGCGGTTATTCTGGTCGAAAAACTCACGGACGCCATTCCGCTCGCCAACCGCATCGCCGCCGAGCATCTGGAACTTGCCGTCGACGACCCGGATGCCCTGATGGCGCATATCCGCAATGCAGGTGCGATTTTCGTCGGACGCCATACGCCGGAAGTGATCGGCGATTATGTCGGCGGCTCCAATCACGTGCTGCCGACAGCGCGGTCGGCGCGCTTCTCCTCAGGCCTCTCGGTGCTGGATTTCGTCAAGCGCACCTCGATCCTGCGGCTTGGACCGGAGCAGTTGCGACAGCTTGCGCCCGCGGCCATCACCCTTGCCCGGTCCGAGGGACTGGACGCGCATGCGCGTTCCGTCTCCATTCGCCTCAATCCGGAAAGTTAAGCGATGGCTTCAGGCGATTTCCGGCTTTGCGACGTGGTACTGGACGACAGCATCGGCCGGTCCACGCCCGACGTGGAGCATGAACGCGCCGTCGCCATTTTCGACCTGATCGAAGAAAACAGCTTCGAACCCTTCGGCCATGATGGCGGCCCCTATCGGCTGCATATATCGCTGGTCGATGCCAAGCTGGTTTTTTCGATCCGCACCGAAGACGAGAAGGATGTCGCGACCCATATTCTGTCGCTGACGCCGTTCCGCCGCATCATCAAGGATTATTTCCTGATCTGCGAAAGCTATTACGAAGCGATCCGCTCCTCTACGCCGAGCCAGATCGAGGCGATCGACATGGGCCGGCGCGGCATCCACAATGATGGCTCGCAGACCCTGATGGACCGGCTTTCCGGCAAGATCAGGATAGATTTCGACACGGCGCGCCGCCTCTTCACCCTTGTCTGCGTGCTTTATTGGCGGGGTTAGAGATGATCGATCCTGCCGCAGCGCCAAACGAGGGACGAGCGCCGAAATCGGTCCTCTTCATGTGCGGCATGAACTCCATCCGTTCCCCCATGGCGGAGGTCATCGCCAAACGGCTGGTGGCGCCCGGCATCTATATACAGTCCGCCGGCGTGCGGGCGGGCGAGCGCGATCCATTCGTAGATGCGGTGCTGGAAGAACAGGGTTTTTCGCTCGGCAAGCACAAACCGCGCACTCTGGACGAGATCGAGGATGATTTTTTCGATCTGATCATTACATTGACGCCGGAAGCCCATCACGCCGCACTGGAACTGACGCGCTCGAATTCGCTCGACGTGGTCTATTGGCCGACCATGGACCCGACGGTGATCACAGGCACGCGCGAGCAGATTCTCGACGCCTATCGCGAGGTGCGGGACCATCTGGCAAAGCTGATCTCGGAACGACTGCCGAGGCGGCAGCAGCCGGTGGCGGATACGCTTTCAAAAGACTGAAAACTGCCTCAGCCTGTTAAAATCAATCGCGATTTTCAAGCCGATGCTTTAGAGGTTCACAAATGTGCCGGGATTGTGTAGTTTCCGCGCAATTTTCCCGGACTCGATATGTCCGGCACTATCAACAGGAAGAAAACCCTTACATGACAAAAGAAGAAGTCCTTGAATTCCCGGGCATCGTAACCGAATTGCTGCCGAACGCAACATTCCGCGTGAAGCTTGAGAACGACCACGAAATCATCGCCCACACGGCGGGCCGCATGCGCAAGAACCGTATCCGCGTTCTGGCCGGCGACAAGGTGCTGGTCGAAATGACGCCTTACGACCTCACCAAGGGCCGCATCACCTATCGCTTCAAGTAATCCACCTTCCGCATCGGACGCCCGGGCAGCGCAATGACCAATTCAAAACAAAAGCTCGTTCTGGCATCCGGCTCGCCGCGGCGTCTGGAGCTGCTGCATCAGATCGGTATCGAACCGGCACGTCTGATGCCGATGGATATCGACGAGACGCCGGCCAAGCTCGAGCATCCGCGCACGCTCTGCCGCCGTCTGTCATTGCAGAAGGCGGAAGCCGCGCAGGCGGCGCTGAAGAACGAACAGGCGTGGAAAGACGCCTATGTTCTGGGATCCGATACGGTGGTCGCCGTCGGTCGCCGCATCGTCGGCAAGGCCGAATATACGGAAGAGGCCTCGGCGGCGCTGCATCTTCTCTCGGGACGCAGCCATTGGGTCTATACCGGCATCTGCCTCGTGACCCCCGGCGGCAAGATCCGGCAGAAGGTCGCGGAGACCAAGGTGCGCTTCAAGCGCCTCTCCACGCGGGAGATCGAGGCTTACATTGCGTCGGGCCAGTGGCGCGGCAAAGCGGGAGCCTATGGCATCCAGGGCATTGCCGGCGCCTTCGTGCAGAAACTGACCGGCTCCTATACCAATGTCGTCGGCCTGCCGCTTTATGAAACCATGTCGCTTCTTTCCGGAGAAGGATTTGAGGTGACTTCGGGCTGGCTCGAAGGATAGGCCATGGCAAAGTCCCCCACCGAAGGCGCTGGAAACGTCACCCCGCTTCGCAAATCCCAGCCATGCCCTGAATGCGGGCGGCCCTCGACGCGCGAAGACTATCCTTTCTGTTCGGATCGCTGCCGCTCGCTCGATCTCGCCCGCTGGCTGAACGGTTCCTACGCCATTCCGGTTGCGGACGATGAAAGCAGCGCCGGCGGACAGGACGGCGGCAAGAATAACGCCGAATGAGAACCTGCACCGCCGGAAACTTCGGCGGTGAATTGCATAAGATTTTCAGAGCCACCGCTCACACCACATATTCACCGGGTTGCCGACAGCCCGAAAAACCATATCAGAACCGGCTGACGCCTTTTTCCGCCAGCCCCTTAAGGTCTTGCGATGGACGCAGGCTTGCAGAAGAGAGTGAGCCATGGCGCGCTGCTGTTTGCGGTGCTGGCCGTTTGCCTTGCCATAGGCGCGACGGTGCTGCTGGCCAATGACAAGAAGCACCTCAAAAGCCTGCTGGCCTATCTCAATCTGGCGCCCACCATGCAGTCCGCCACGCCACCGAAGATGAAGCCTGTCAAACGACAGAAACTCGTCGCCCAAAAAGTCTCTCTGCCGCCGCATCTGCTGAAGTTCGAGCAAGTGGGCGACAGAGCATCTTTCGCCCGCGATTTCGTTGTTTCCGGCAAGGAGCTGTGCGACCGCTTTATCGCCGCAGGTTTCTCCAACCCGCGGGGCTGGCATGCGAGCCCGGTTAACATCCGCAGTTTCGAATGTATGGCCGATTTTGCGGCAGGAAACGCATCAGACCCGGCCGAGCGGGCATCGCTCTTTCTTGAAGTCAGGGGGGAAGCCTCGGGAGAAATTCGCTCCATCCGGATGAAGGCCGTTGCGCCCAAGACACCGGACGGAGCGGCCGTTCTGGCGAAGCTCGATGAAGCGCTCGCCATGATCATCGGACAGACACGCTGGGCCGATCTGGCGGACATGCTGGAGCCGGCACGCCGGATGCAGCCCTATCAGGCACAACATTTCGGTATTTCGGTTTCCATAAAACCGGAACCGACGGCGCCGCATCGCCTGAACGTGATTTTGCTCGCAAACGAACAATCGCCGGGGTTGAAGCTGACACGCAGTTTCTTCGACCGGGATCGCTGGCTTAGCCCAGCCGCTCCACCGGATCGGCCGGCGCTCTATGCGTCCGTCAAGAAAGACCGTGTCCGGTGAGGCGAAGGCCGCTCAGCCTATTGCAGCCAGCTTGCGCCGCACCGGCGGAATCCTGTCGCTTTGCTGGGCCTGACGTTTGGCCTCCCACTGAAGCGCGGTGCGAACGATGGTCGCCAGATCGTTGAAGCGGGGACGCCAGCCCAGTTCCGACTGGATACGCGACGAATCCGCCACCATCGTCGCAATATCGCCCGCGCGGCGCGGACAATGGATGATCGGAAAATCGCGTTCCGATTCCCGCTGCACCGCCTGCAGGACGTCCAGAACCGAATAACCGACGCCATAACCGCAATTGAGCGTGCGGGTGCCGCCACCGGCGCGCAGATGCGCCATGGCCAGCATATGTGCGTCGATCAGGTCGCTGACGTGAATATAGTCGCGGACGCCGGTGCCATCGGCGGTCGGGTAGTCCGTTCCGTAAACGTCCACTTGGTCGCGGCGACCGGTTGCGGCTTCACAGGCGACTTTGATGAGGTTTGCCACGCCCGTGGGCGAAGGCCCGGCGCGGCCCTGCGGGTCGGCTCCGGCGACGTTGAAATAACGCAGCGCCACATAGTTGAAATCATGCGCCTGCACGACATCGCGCAGCATGATTTCGGAAGCGAGTTTCGACAGGCCGTAGGGGTTTTCCGGGCTGAGGATCGCGGTTTCAGGAACCGGGCCATCAAAGGGCTGGTTTCCATAGACGGCGGCTGTCGAGGAGAAAATGAAATTGCGGATGCCATGGGCGACCGCCGCAGCGACGAGGGCGCGGGTCGTGCCCGTATTGTTTTCGTAATATTCGAGCGGCTGGCTGATCGATTCAGGAACGCTGACAGAGCCCGCGAAGTGGAAAATGGTCTCGATCTGGTTTTCTTCGAAAATCTGGTCCAGCAGGGCGCGGTCCGCCGCATCGCCCAGATAAAAACGCGCCGCTGGCGCAACAGCCCAGCGCGACCCCGTCGAAAGCCGGTCGACGACAACGACCTCTTCTCCGGCATCGAGCAAAGCCCACACCATGTGGCTTCCTATATAACCGGCCCCACCCGTGACCAGAACAGCCATGACACTACTTCCCTGTTTGCTTTTCTTGAGCTCATCAAAGCCAATAATTCTTCATCATTGATTACTTGCACAGCGAATACGCGACCAATCCACCGCCCCATTAAAAAGGTGGCTTACGATTGGTTAGCGCAATGAAGTGCTTTTTATCTATTAGTGAAAATGTTCTCATAAATGGAACAAGGAGCGCATATCACAGAAAATGCCCCACGTCGATGGTTGCGCCGTGGGGTTGCAGTTTTAGGTCTTCGCTGTGATTTTGTTGTCGATTTCCCTACCGCAACGCGATCCCGGCACGGCAGGGGAAACCATTGCACGGAAAGCCGACGCTTACCTGCCGAGGATATAGGATGCCAGCCGTTCGGCCGCGTCTTCTATCTGCCTGGGGTTGCGCAGGAAACAGGCGCGGAGAAACAGCTCCCCTCCCGGGCCAAAGGCCGTGCCGGGCGCAAGACCGACCCCGGTCTTGTCGACGATATCGAGCGCCGTCGCCCGGCTGTCCGTTACGCCGTCAATCTTGAGAAAGGCGTAAAGGGCGCCGTCGGGCTTCAGGGTTTCCACACGGTTCGTCGCGATGAGCGCATCGCATAGAATGTCGCGGGAGGTCAGAGCGCGTTCGTAATTTTCGCGGACGAAACCATCGCCGTGATCGAGGGCGGCGACAGCGCCGCGCTGCATGAATTGCGCCACGCCTGAGGTGGAATATTGAATGAGATTCTCGATCACCTGGCCGATGGCCGGCGGGGCGACAAGCCAGCCGACGCGCCAGCCGGTCATGGACCAGTTCTTCGAGAAGGAATTGGCGAAGACGATCTTGTCATCCGGCTCCATGACATCAAGGAAGGACGGCGCACGGCTGCCGGAATAATGATAAAGCGCATAAATCTCGTCGGCGACGATCCACAGATCGTGTTTGCGGGCGAGAGCCAGAACGTCGCGGAGATTGTCGAGCGTCGCCGTCCAACCGGTCGGGTTGGAGGGCGTATTGATGAAAAGCGCCTTCGTCTTGCCGGTGATCGCGCTTTCCAGCCTGTTGATATCGAGATCCCAGCGGCCGTCGCGGAAATCGATGCCGACCGGAACCGCCTTCGCACCCGCCACGCCGATGGCAGCCACGATATTCGGCCATGTCGGAGACAGATAGATCATTTCGTCGCCGGGCGAGGTCAACGCCTGCACGGCAAGCACGATGGCCTGCATGCCGGAACCGGTCGCGTAAAAATGCTCCGGCGGCAGCGACGCTGCGAAATGACGTTGATAATAACGGCTCAGCGCCTGGCGCAATTCGGGAATGCCGCGCTGCCAGGTATAGAAGGTTTCGCCGTTGTTCAGCCCATCGATGGCGGCCTGATTGATGAAGTCCGGGCTCGGCAGATCGCCTTCGCCGACCCACAGCGGCAGGAGATTGTCCCGCCCCCGGGCATAATTCACGACCTCAACGATACCGCTCTCGGGAGCCGCCAGAGAGCGCGCACTCAGACTGTTCAAAATGGACATTAAAGACACTCCGTTTGGTGCCTTCTTATCGCATCGAACCAGCCATGTGCATGATATTCCGTGAGGCGATCATGGATTTTCTTTATGGGTCATCCCCGGCAGGAGATCGCCGGCCTCATGGGCCGGCACATCAGGCCGGGGACGATGGCGGCAATCAACGCGTCTTCAGCAGATCGCGGATTTCGGTGAGGAGCTTGACGTCTTCCGGCGGCGGTGCTGCTTCCGGCTTTTCCTCGACCTTCTTGCGCTCAACGGAATCACGAAGCTTGTTGACGCCCTTGACCATCAGGAAAATGATCCAGGCCAGGATAAGGAAGTTGATGAGAACCGTCAGAAAGTTGCCGTAGGCGAAGACGGCGCCCTGATCGCGGGCGGCGGCGAGCGACGTGGCGTTGACGCTGGAGCTCAGCGGCAGGAAGTAGTTCGAAAAATCGAACCCGCCGAAGATCGCGCCGACAATCGGCATGATGAGATCGTTGACGACGGAGTCGACGATCTTGCTGAAAGCCGCACCGATAATAACACCCACGGCCAGATCCATGACATTGCCGCGGGCAATGAAGGTTTTAAATTCGTTAAGCATTCAGATTGTCCCTCTCTCCTGCTTCGCGAGCTGAAGCTATGTGACTGTCCCTACGGGTCGAACCATATAGGGTCCGGGCTTCATTTGGAATCCGCGGGATTGCATTTATTAGCTTTTTTGCACGCTCACCTTGAACTTTATGCTCAGACCGCGCTCATTCTCAACGGCGCGGAATTCGCCTATGCTTGATATCAGGGAATTCTTGCATGGGGAGGATGCGTGCTTCCTGGGTGGATCATATTCGGTTCGGCCTTCGCTTATGTCCTGCTGCTGTTTGCGGTTGCAAGCTATGGGGACAGGAAGAGCCGCAAAAGAAACGCTCCGAACAAGGGGCGTCCGTTCGTCTATGCGCTCAGCCTGGCGATCTATTGCACCTCCTGGACCTATTTCGGCGGCGTGGGGCTTGCGGCAGACAGGGGGCTGGAATTTCTCGGCATCTATACCGGCCCGATCCTTGCCTTCACCATCGGCATGCCGATCATCCGCCGTATCGTCGAACTGGCGAAAACGGAAAAGCTGACGTCCGTTGCGGATTTCATTGCCGCCCGTTACGGCAAGAACTCCACCGTGGCGATGATCGTCGCCATCATCGCTCTCGTCGGCGCCATTCCCTATATCGCGCTGCAGCTGAAAGCCGTTTCCAGCTCGGTGGCGACGATGGTCGATCCCGGCGATTACGGCATTGGCAGCGGCAATCTTTATTTCCTCGATCTGCCGCTGGTGGTCACCATCGTCATGGCGGGGTTTGCCGTCATGTTCGGCACCCGGCACACCGATGCCACCGAACATCAGGACGGGCTCATTCTGGCGATCTCGATGGAATCGCTGGTCAAGCTCGTCGCCATGTGCACCGTCGGCTTTTATGTGCTCTTCGTGCTCTTCGACGGTCCCGTGCACCTATGGCAGCTCGCCTCCGAGAACGAACAGGCCATGCGGGCCATATCCTATCACACGCCCGTCAGCCGCTGGATCGTGATGACGCTGCTTTCCGGCTTCGCCATCATCCTGCTGCCGCGCCAGTTCCACGTCACCGTGGTTGAAAACCGCACGCCGCAGGAGCTGCGCATGGCGGGGTTCCTGCTGCCGCTCTACCTCATCGCGATCAACATCTTCGTGCTGCCGATTGCGCTGGCCGGCATTCTGACGCTCGGCGCCAATGGCGATGCCGACCTCTACGTGCTGCAATTGCCGCTCAATCACCAAATGCCGGTCGTGTCGCTGATCACCTTCATCGGCGGATTTTCGGCGGCGACCGCGATGGTGATCGTCGCTTCGGTGGCGCTGTCGATCATGATTTCCAACGATATCGTCATGCCGATCTTTCTGCGGCAGAAGCTGCTGAACCGTTCTCCGCATCGGGACGACTTCGCCAAGACGCTGCTCAACATCCGCAGAACGGCAATCTTTGCGGTGCTGCTTCTGGGCTATGGCTATTATCGCGCCGCCGACAGCGCCACGGGCCTCGCCTCCATCGGCCTTCTGGCATTCGCCGCCATCGCTCAGATGGCCCCTGCCTTGTTTGGCGGGCTGTTCTGGCGGCGCGCCAATGCGCGCGGCGCGATCGCCGGGCTGAGTTCCGGCTTTTTCGTCTGGGCCTATCTGCTGTTCCTGCCAAGCTTTGGCGGGCCGGATAATTCCGAGGTCGCGGCGAATATTCTTGGCTTCCTGTTTTCCGGCAGCACGGTGTTCAACGGGCCTGAAGCCGACCCATTCGTGAATGCGGTCATTCTCAGCCTGCTCGTCAACAGCCTTGCCTTCGTGCTCGGCTCGCTTTCGCGCAATCCGAGGCCGGTGGAGCGCATCCAGTCCGGCATCTTCGTCAAGCGTCACTCGAAATCGCAATTCGCCACGCGCGGCTGGAAAACCCGCGTCAGCGTCGGCGACCTCAAAAGCGCGGTCGCCCGTTATCTCGGCGAGGAGCGCATGCTGCGGTCACTCGCGACCTATGAAAAGACGGCGGGCAGGAAGCTCAATGACGACCAGCCGGCGGACATGGCGCTGATCCATTTCTCCGAACAGTTGCTGGGCAGCGCCATCGGCTCCTCCTCCGCCCGTCTGGTGCTTTCGATCATTCTTCAGAAGGCGGAAGACACCAGCGCGGACACGGCATGGCTGCTCGATCAGGCAAGCGAGGCCCTGCAATATAATCAGGACATGCTGCAAACGGCGCTCGCCCAGATGGATCAGGGCATTGCGGTTTTCGACAGTTCGCAGCAGCTCACCATCTGGAACCGGCGCTTCCGCACGCTGCTGGATTTGCCCGAGCAATTCGGCCAGGTCGGCGTACCGCTGACGGATATCGTTTCGATGCTGCAGGAACGCGGCGATATGCCTGATGGCGACACGAATGAGCTGATTACCAGCTTCCTGACCATGGACCTGCCCTTCTCGCTGGTGCTGGCGGGCGGCGAGCGCATCATCGAAGTGCGCTCCAATACCATGCCGGACAAGGGCATCGTCGCCACCTTCACCGATATCACCCAGCGTGTTGCGAGCGATCAAGCGCTGAAACAGGCAAACGAGACGCTGGAGCAGCGCGTGGCGGAGCGAACAGTGGAGCTTACCCGCGTCAACCGCGAACTGGCGGAAGCGAGGGCATCCGCCGACGAGGCGAATATCGGCAAGACACGGTTTTTCGCCGCCGCAGGCCACGATATTCTCCAGCCGCTGAATGCCGCCCGCCTCTATTCCTCCTCGCTGGTCGAACGGCTTGGCGCATCGGGAGAAAGCGATCTCGTCCACAATATCGATTCGGCGCTGGAATCGGTCGAAACCATTCTCGGCGCGGTTCTCGATATTTCCCGTCTCGACACCGGCTCGATGAAGGCGCGCATGACTTCCGTGCCGCTGAATGAACTGCTGAAACGCATCGAAACCGATTTCGCGCCGATGGCGCAGGAAAAGAACCTCGACCTCGTGGTCATCCCGACCTCGCTCACAGTCCGCTCCGACCCCAACCTCCTGCGGCGTCTGATACAGAATCTCGTTTCCAACGCCATCAAATACACGCTGAAGGGCAAGGTGGTCGTCGGTGCGCGCCGTCGGGGCGGCGAAGTGGTCATTCAGGTGACGGATTCCGGTATCGGCATTCCCTCATCCAAGTTTCGCACTGTCTTCAAGGAATTCGCCCGGCTGGACGAGGGTGCGAGAACGGCGTCCGGCCTCGGGCTCGGTCTTTCCATCGTCGACCGGCTGTCGCGCATGCTGCACCATCCGGTCCGGCTGATTTCCACCCCCGGAAAAGGCACAACCTTCCGCATCCACCTGCCGCGCGAGGCGGATCGCCTCGAACCGGCCAAAGCCGATGGCGGGACAATCAGTCCCACAGCCAGCGATCGCCTTCAGGGCGTCCGGGTCCTGTGCATCGACAACGAGCCGAAAATCCTCGAGGGCATGACGCTGCTCTTGACGGGATGGGGCTGTGAGGTTTTACCCGCAGGTTCCGTGGCGACGCTTGAGGAGCCCTTCCTCACTTTGACCGAAGCTCCCGACGTCATCGTCGCCGATTACCATCTGGACGATGGCGACGGCATCAGCGCCATCCGTCTCATCAGGACATTTTACGGCAAGACGATCCCTGCCCTGCTGGTGACGGCGGACCGCAGCCCGGAAGTGCGCAGCGATGCCGAAAAATACGGGATTTCGGTTCAACACAAACCGGTCAAACCGGCAGCGCTGCGGGCCTATATCAACCAGATATCCAGTACTGTGCGGGCAGCGGCCGAATAAAAACTCCCGGACCTTGCGGATCCGGGAGCGGTTTTGACCTTCAAAAAACAGACCTATCAGGCCGCCTGATTGTAGCGATCCCTGCCGGTCGCCGAACCCTGTTCCATCTGGAACCGCTGCACCAGATCGAGCAGCGCTTCGACCTCGCCGGAAAGCACCCGGCTGGCCGCGCTCGACTGTTCGGCAAGCGCCGCATTCTGCTGCGTCATCTGGTCCATCTGGTTGACGGAGCTGTTGACATTATGAAGCGCGGAGGACTGGTCCTGCGTCGCCGTCGCGATGGTTTCGACATGCTGGCTGACGGTAACGATCTGCTGGCTGATGGCGGAAAGAACCGTGCCCGCCTCCTGCACCAGCTTCGAACCGGAGCTGACCTCATGCGTCGACTGGTTGATGAGCTGCTTGATCTCGCGGGCCGCGTCGGCGGAGCGCTGGGCAAGCTCGCGCACTTCCTGCGCCACCACCGCAAAACCCTTGCCCGCCTCACCCGCACGCGCGGCCTCGATGCCGGCATTGAGCGCAAGGAGATTGGTCTGGAAGGCGATGTCGTCGATGACCTCGATGATCTGCTCGATCTTGCGCGAGGCGTCTTCGATGCGGCCCATGGCGTCGACGGCGTTGCTGACGACCGAACCGGAGCTGTCGGCGCTCTGCTTGGTGATGCGCACGGCCTCATTGGCCTCCCGCGCCCGCTCGGCCGACGATCTGACGGTAACCGTGATTTCGTCCACGGCGGCAGCAGTCTCTTCCAGCGAGGCAGCCTGATTTTCGGTGCGCTTCGACAGATCGACCGACGACTGCTCGATTTCAAAACCGCTATGCTGGATGATGAGCGTGCGCTCGCGGATCTGCCCCAGCGCATCGCGCAGGTTGAGGAGAGATTCGTTGAAATCCGTGCGCAGACGGTCGAGACGGCCAGCGAAAGGCGTCTCGATGGTGCGGCTCAGATCGCCACGCGAGAGCCTGCCGAGACCGGAAGCAATCTCGCTGACCGCAAATTCGATCTGCCCGTCGAGCTCCTGTTTCTCGGCGTCGTTGCGGTGACGTTCGGACTCGGCTGCGGAGCGTTCCTCAGCGCTTTTGCCCTCGATCGCCAGTTTCTCGATCGCATTCTCGCGGAAAATCACCAGGGCACGGGCGATGTTGCCGAATTCATTGGTGTTGGTGGCATAGGGGATCGGCGTGTCGAGATTGCCGTCCGAAAGGGACTTAACCGCATCGGTCAGCTTGCCAAGCGGCTGAAGCGTACGCTTGATGACGAAATAGGCGAGCAATCCGACGCCAAGCATGGCGAGCGCGCCGCAGATCAGCATCATGTCGCGCAGGCTGTATATCTGCGCATCGTAGACATCCATGGGAACGCCCACGAACAGGATGCCGACGGTTGCGCCGGTCTTGTTCGTAACCGGCATATAACCGGTCATGTAGCTGGTGCCGAACAGCGTGGCGGTGCCAAAATAGGCCTCGCCCTTGGAAACTTTCGGGAAAGCGGGATGATCGGTAGCAAGCTTGGTGCCTGCTGCTCTCTCACCCTTTTCGTTCTTCAGATTGGTGGTCAGGCGAATGAACTCGCCGGCCTTGGCTTCAAAAACAGTAGAGATACCGCCGTTGCCGGCTGCCGTGCGATCGACGAGGTCATTGTCACGCATCGTTCCGATGCTGGCGCGACCGACGCTCTTCAACTCGCCATCCACCATTTCGAGGGCAACGCCGCCGACCTTCATCTCATAGAGGATGGCCATGCCGCGCATTGCGCTGTGCGTATCACGCAGCGCGGTGGTGATGATGTTGTCCTTCAAGCGAATGTAGGTCGAAAAACCAACTGCCGCCACGCTGAGCGTGATCAGGCCGATCGTCAACGCGACGACCTTGCCGGCAACGGACTTAAAGAGCCGGTTGTGCATGAAACAGTTCCCCAAAGCCAAACTTATAAAAGTTCTAGTAGGCAACTGTTAAAAAAACGCGAAGTGTCGATAGCGCCTTTTAGGGGGGCACAAGCCGGGCCGGCGCCTGCCGGCTTATGAGGGACGGGAAAACCCGTCCGCCATCAGTGGATATAACCGAGCCGGATGGCCTTGGCGATCGCCTGGATGCGGTTGACGGAATCGAGCTTGATCGTCGCCGAACCGAGATAGGCGTTGACGGTGTGCACGGAAAGCCCGAGCTTGACCGCGATTTCTTCGCTGATACGGCCGTCCCCCGCCAGTTGCAGGCAGGCGATTTCCCTCTCGCTCAGCGCCTCGGAAGGCGCCGCCTTGCGCTCGTCCAGCGCCAGCATGTCCACCATGATCTCGCAGCACTTGATGTGCTGTTCGATCACGACCTCATTGTCGAGAACGAGGTTGGTGCCGCAGAAGACGATATAACCGTTGCCGATGGTGCCGAGCCGCACCGGGAGCGCCAGCCCCGCATAGGGCAATGTGTCGTTCTCGATGCGGCGCAGAAGTGCGGGCACATCGGGAAGATCGGCAAAGCCGCCGGCATTCTTGTTGCGCCAGATGACCGGCAGGAGCGAGGTCTCGATATGATCGAGAAGAATGTCGCCGACGGCGCGGATGAACTGCGCGCTCTGCTCTGCGGCATTCATGCCCCAGTTTTCCAGCTCGCAGGTCAGCTTCTTCTTGTTGGGGAAACCGGAAGCGGCAGCCTTCGTCACCACGAAATTGCGCGCGCCGACCAGCTTCTGCATGGCGACGAGCTTCGGAAAAAGATCCGACCGGCTCGTCACGACAGGGCTGCGGTAAAACATGCCCGTCTGACCTGAACCCTCATTGTCTTTCGTCTGTACCATCCGTCCGACCATTATACGAGGTTGTTGCGCACGGCGTAGGCAATTGCCTCCGAGCGGGTTTTCGTCGCGGTTTTACGCATCACGCTTGTAATGTAATTATTGATCGTATTGCGCGAAATGCCAAGGATCATCGCAATTTCATCGCTCGTCTTGCCTTCCGCGATCCAGAACAGGCATTCGAGCTCGCGCTCCGTAAGATCGATATCGCGCACGGTCTTTGCTTCGCTGGCAATGCCGAAGCTGACGCAATAGCCCGTCAGCAGGGCGATTTCGCGCAGCCGTTCCGGCGAAGGCACGGCTTCTTCGGGAAACAGCAGCAGCAGCGAAAGCCGGATGCGGCCCACACAGAAAGACAGCGCCGAATATTGCCGGTCTATGCCGTAGGGAACTGAAACATCGTCGGGAAGGAAGAGCAGCCGCGGCTGCAGAAGCGAAAGGCATTTCTCCATTTCGCTCGATCTGTTCTGGCTGTTGGCCAGTTCGATACCAAGCCTGCGGACCAGATCGAAAGGCCAGTCGGAGGTGACGATGAATTTCAGTCCGGTTTCTTCGAGAAGATCATCCCGCGCCAGCAGATAATGCGAGGCGCCAGCGTAGGTTACGAGCAGATCCAGTGCGCCTGCAACGTTACCGGCAGCAGCCGTGGCTGCGACGTTTTTAGCAAGCTGATCGCGCGGCAAGGGCTTACCCATGCCCTCCATAGGCTTGGCAGACAGCCTGCGGATATCAACATCGACTTTCAATCGCCTACGCCCTCTTGCTCCCAGTGGGAGATTATACCTCGGGATGGAATCATTCCATTCGAGAAGCTTACCAAAATGGGACGGCAAGCCCCCGGAGACCGAATCACTTCATTTTATGGAACGGACTGGGATTTGCCATTACCTGACACCAGCCTTTCCACGTATTTCCCTGCTCGTCTATTACTAAAAAAACATACTGAAAAGCTGTTCAATCCATAAACGGCATTCTCAGCCAATTCCCAGCAAACTGTATCGTTGCTGAATTTTTTGTAAACACTGTCCTGAAACGAGATTGCCACGGCTCGCCCGCCAAGCATAGCGAAAAGCCCAAAAACGGAAAAAGGGCCGGGTAAAACCGGCCTTTTCGATATTATGCTGCTTTTTCCACCGCCCATTTGCGCAGGATCTTGGCGGCTCTTTCCTCGCTGATTTCCACCATGCGGGAGAGCCTGCGTTCCGGTCCTTCGCGAACCCTGCGGTTGAATGTGCCCTCGCCATCGCCGCCCGCCAGAAGGTCGTCGGTGCTGTCGAAACCGAAATCCGCCCCGAAACCTTCCATGAGACCGCCTGCGCCCGCATCCATGCCGGGAGAGAAATCCGGCAGTTCGAGACCGGCGGCCTCCTGGCTGAGCTGACCTGCGGCGGCACCGTTGCCGGTCACCGTGCGGACCAGAGGGCGTACACCGAGCCAGACGACAAGGAAGGCGACCGCGACAAAGGCGAGCGAGTTGATGATGCCGGCGGAATTGCGGCTCAGCACTTCCATGATGCCCGGTCCGGTTGCGGCCTCATCCAGCAATTGCGTTTCGAGGAAGTCCATCGCCGTCAGCGAGACGATGTCGCCACGGTCGGAGGAAATGCCCGCCGCCGAAGTGACGATCTTCTGCATTTCGGCAAGATAGGCGTCGATCTTCGCCTGATCGGCGGGCTCGCCGACCATTTTGGCGATCCGGCCCTTGTTGACGACGACCGCGACCGAAATCTTCTCGACGGTGTAGCCGTTCTTGACCGTGGCTACCGTCTTGGAATTGATTTCGTAGTTGGTCTGCTCTTCCTTCTTGGCCGACTGGTCGGAGGACTGCGGACCGCCGCCGCCGCCCTGGGGTGCTGCCTGCGGTACGTTCTGCTCCACGGTCGCGGCCGTATCCGGCTGCGTTTCCTGGGATTTCTGGTCTTCCTTTACCGTGCGCACGGAGCGCTCGACGCGCGATTCCGGATCGTAGACGGTTTCCTGGATCTGGCGGCTGTCGGTATTGAGCTGCGCCGTGACGCTGGAGCGGAAATTGTCCATACCGAGGAAAGGCGCCAGCGCCTTGTCGATATTGGTTTCGATTTCCTGCTGCACGTTCTGCGCCAGCGTCAGCGAGCGGTTCATGGCGGCATTGGTGACATCGTCGCCGGAAGCGAGAAGCTGGCCGGTCGAATCAAGCAGGGTCACATCGTCGACTTCAAGGCCGGGAACGGCCGAGGCGACGAGGTGACGGATGGAGGCGGACGCCTTGCGGCCGGCCGAAGCACTGGCGCGAATCATGACCGATGCGGTGGGCTTCTGTTCGCCACGGCGGAAATTGCCGACGTCAGGCATGACGATATGGACGCGTGCGGCCGCAATGCCGTCGATCTGCTGGATGGAGCGGCCGATCTCGCCTTCAAGGGCGCGAACGCGCGTCACTTCCTGCATGAAGGAGGTCAGGCCGAGAGAGCCGACATTGTCGAAAAGCTCATAACCGGCATTGGCGCTGTCGGGCAGGCCGCGCTCAGCCAGAAGCAATCTTGCCTTGCTGGTGAGGCCGACGGGAACCTGAAGGCTGGAACCATCGGTCCCCACCTGAAAGTCCAGACCCGATTCGGCGAGCGCAATGCTGATCTTGTTAAGGTCGCTTTTTTCAAGCCCCACATAGAGGGTCTCGTAAGCGGGACGGTTCACGTAAAGAGCTGCAGCAAGGATGATGGCCATGGACACAACGCCCACGCCGCCCAGCATCAGCAGCCGTGTCTGCCCCAGCGCCGCGACATTCTTCAAGACCTGAGGGATTTGATTTAACAGATTCATTCTGTTCCGCACCGTCATTCATAGAGTCCGAGACCTTTTGGCCCCGTCGTGACAATAGGGTGCGAAGCTTGCGCGAGCGTTGCCTTTCTCCGCATTCCGCGAAGGACGGCAACGCTGGCCGAAATAGTTCTAGAAGAGGTCGAAGTCGCCCGAGGCCTTGTCGAGCGGCTGGGAATGGCCATGGCGGAAGGCCGCGCCGAGCGCCTTCTGCATTTCGGCCAGCTTGACGAGGCTGAGGGCGGTGGAGACATCCACGATCCAGTCTCCCGGGATGGAACCGGTGATGGTATCGATGAATTCCGCAAGGCCGCGGGTTTTCTGGACGGCAAGGTCGATGCCCTGCAGCAGCTTGACGCCTTCGCTGGACAATTGACCGCTGGTCACTTCAAGCAATTGCGGCTCGATGCGCTCGATGAGATAGGCGACGTCGTGCAGTTCCGATACCACGCGCATTAGAACGTCCGGCAGGGCTTCTTCGAACGGAGTGGCGGCGGTGTGCTCTGCAAGCTGCATTGGAAACTCCGTGACTAGAAAAATTCGATGTCGTTGGCGACTGGCTTGGGGGCCGGCACCGGACGCGTTTCCATGGCAACCGTCTTCTGGGTTTCCGCGCCACTGAGCGGATGCTGACGTGCACGCCCGGAGACCGGCCAGAATTCGATCTTTCGGCCGTGGTCCCCACCCGTGGAGGAGCTTAAGACCGGAATACCTTCATCCTTGAGAAACTGCATGGCGAAGATGGCATTCTGCTCGCCGACGTTGGAGAAGCTGGCAATCGTCTTGGCGCCGCCGAAAACCTTGGCTTCCAACCGGTCGCGCCGCGCCCCCTGCTTCAGGAGGCCGTTGATCAGGAGCTCCATGAGATGCACGCCGTAACGCGTGGCATCTCCGCCGGTCACATTTCCCGTTCCCGGCAGCAGGAAGTGATTCATGCCTCCCAGGCCGGCAACGGGGTCTCTCAGACAGGCAGCCACGCACGAACCGAGTATCGTCGTCAGCACCACATCGGGATCGCTGACGACCTTATACTCGCCCTGAATGATATGTACGCGCTTGGCCGCAGCTTCAATCATTTCAGCGATCCGAAAACCGCCTCGATGGCAGCGCGCATCTTGTCGATCGTGAAGGGCTTGGCCAGCACGTTGTTGGCGCCGAGCTGGGCTGCCTTCTGTACCAGCGCGCGGTCGCCCTGCGCGGTGAGGATGATGAAGGCGGCCTTCTTGGTGGTCGGGTTGGCCCTGACGGCGTGCAGGAAACCGAGACCGTCCATCTTCGGCATGTTGAAGTCGGAAATGACGAGATGATGGGGCTGCTGCTCCATGATCTTCATTCCCTGCTCGCCGTCACCGGCGGCGGTGATCTGCTTGAAGCCGAGCTGTGTCAGCGCATCGCTGAGGAGCAGCCGGCTGGTCACCTGATCGTCGACGATCAGAACTTTGATCTTTTCTGCGAGAGACATTAGTCAGCACCTTCTTTGCGGGCAGTGGTTAGTTTCAGGATTTCTTCGCCGATGGAGGCCAGCGGGAGTTGCTGTTCCACGGCGCCAAGTTCATAGGCCACGCGGGGCATGCCGTAGACGACACATGTTTTTTCGTTCTGGCCGACGGTGCGCGCGCCGGCATGACGCATTTTCAACAGCCCGGCTGCGCCATCGCGGCCCATGCCGGTGAGAATGACGCCGACGGCGTTGCGGCCGGCAAGCTCCGCCACCGAATCGAACAGCACATCGACGGAGGGGCGATGGCCGTTGACGGGATCGCGCTCGACAAGCCGGCAGCAGGGTGCGGACCTGTTGGCGATCTGCAAATGGCGCTCGCCGCCCGGCGCAAGATAGATCTTGCCGGTCTGCAGACGCGCACCGTCCGTCGCCTCTTCCACCACGGGCGCACAGATACGGTTCAGCCGTTCGGCGAAACTCTTGGTGAAGGTCGGCGGCATGTGCTGGGTGATGACGGTCGGCGGGCAATTGGCCGGGAATTTCTGCAGCACGGCGATCAACGCTTCGACACCGCCCGTGGAGGAACCGATGGCCACGACCTTGCGCCCAGCCCGATATTCACTGACCGGGACCGGCTGCGGCGCGGCAACGGCTTCCGGGCGCGCCGCACGGTATGCGGCGTGTTGCGAGCGGGCGGCAGCCTTCACCTTGTCGGCCAGATCGCCGAAGGGGCGTGCATCGCCCGGCGCCGGCTTGCCGACACAATCGAAGGCGCCGATTTCAAGCGCGGCCAGCGAAGCATCCGCGCCGCGATGGGTCAGCGACGAGACCATGATGACCGGCATGGGCCGCAGGCGCATGATCTTTTCGAGAAATTCGAGACCGTTCATTTCCGGCATCTCGATGTCGAGCGTCACGACATCGGGATTGAGCTGCTTGATGGCCGCGCGTGCTTCCATGGCGTTGCCGGCCTGCCCGACCACCTCGACTTCCGGATCGGCCTTGAGGACAGCCGAAATCAGGCCGCGCATGGTGGGGGAATCATCGACGACGAGTACCCGTGCGAGTGCGCTCATGCCTTCCTCCCCGAAGCGTGGCCAGTGAAGCGGTAGGTGGTGATGCCCGTATTGTCGAACAGGTTCTTGGCGTCACCGGAGACGCGTTCGGAATGCCCGATATAAAGATGACCGCCTTCCGGCAGCAGCCCGGCGAAACGCGACCAGATGCGCATCTGCGTCGGCTCGTCGAAATAGATGACGACGTTGCGGCAGAAGATCACATCGAAATTGCCCTTGAAGGGCCATTGCGTCATCAGGTTCAATTCGTTGAAGGTGATGAGACGCTTGACCTTGTCATCGATGCGAAACTTGCGGCGACCGCCGGCATCGACCTCCGTGAACCATTGCTTGCGCATGGCGGGAGACACGGTTTCGAGCGCATTGTCGTCATAGACCCCTGCCCGGGCCTGCGCCAAAATCTTCGGGTCGATATCCGTCGCGAGAATTTTGAAATCGTAATCCGCCGCATTCGGGAACATGGCGAGCACGGTGAGTGCGATGGAATAGGGCTCCTGCCCATCCGAACAGGCGGCCGACCAGATGCGGACACGTCCGCCGCTCTTCGCCCGGGCGATGAGGCCCGGCAGGACCTCGTCACGCAGATGTTCGAAATGGTGGTTCTCGCGAAAGAAGCGGGTGAAATTCGTCGTCAGGTGCGACAGCATTTCGCGCCGCGCCTGCGCGCCATCCGGCGAGGACACCAATGCGCAATATTCGCGGAAACCCGACAGGCCGAGATTGCGGATATGCTTCGACAGGCGGGAATAGACCAGCGACGCTTTGGTGTCGTTGAGGTAGATGCCCGCATCGGCATAGATCATCGCCGCGATTTCCGAGAGATCCCGTCTCGTCAGCGGATATTCGCCGCTGGCAAGAACCTCATCGGGAGACTGGCGCTGGTCGCTGAAGTTAAGTGATGCCATGGATGATCCGCTTTCAACCTGTCGCCGCAAGCGACATTTCCTGCTTCAGGGGCTGTCCGCGCGAGGCGCTGACGATGGCATCGACATCCAGAATAAGCGCGACACGGCCGTCACCCAGAATAGTGGCGGCGGCGATGCCCTGAACATGGGTATAGTTGGCTTCCAACGACTTGATGACAACCTGACGCTGGCCCTGGATCGCGTCGACCATCAGGGCGCGCTGGCCGCCGCCTTCCGATTCCACCAGAAGGGCGACACCTTCGACCGGATCGGCCTGGGTCGGGCGGAAGTTCAGCACGCGGCCGACATCCACCAGCGGGCAGAAGGAGTTGCGGATGGAGATCAGCCGCTGGTTCGCGCCGAAGGAGTGAATGTTCTTCGCTTCCGGCTGCAGGGTTTCGACGATTGCCGTCAGCGGCACCACCAGCGTCTGGCCGGCAACGGTCACCACCATGCCGTCAAGAACGGCAAGCGTCAGCGGCAGGCTCATGGTGAAGGTCGAGCCATGGCCGGGGCGCGAGGAAATGCTGATACGGCCGCCAAGCGCCTGAATGGAACGCTTGACCACATCCATGCCGACACCGCGGCCCGAAATGTCGGAAATCTTGTCGGCGGTGGAGAAGCCCGGCGCGAAGATCAGATTGTCGATCTCCTCATCGGTCAGGTTCGCATCGGCGGCAATGAGATCGTTGTCTATTGCCTTCTGGCGAACGCGCTCGCGGTTGATGCCGGCGCCATCGTCCTGAAGCTCGATCAGGATACGGCCCGAACGGTGCTTGGCCGAAAGCTTGATGGTGCCTTCCGGGTTCTTGCCCGCCGCTTCGCGTTTTTCCGGCGTTTCGATGCCGTGGTCGACGGCGTTGCGGATCATATGCGTCAGGGGTTCGGCCAGCTTGTCGATGACCGTCTTGTCGACTTCCGTGTTCTCGCCTTCGGTGACGAGGCGGATCTGCTTGCCGATCATGTCGGCGACTTCGCGGACGATACGCGACATGCGCTGGAAGACGGGCTTCACCGGCTGCGCGCGGATCGCCATGACGCTGTCCTGAATTTCGCGCGTCAGCTGCTGCAGTTCGTCCAGACCCATATTGACGGCGGAGGTGCCGCTCGCATCGTTTTCGATCACGCTCTGCGACAGCA
The DNA here is from genome assembly GCF_053522445.1 of Agrobacterium sp. 22-221-1. Taxonomy (NCBI): domain Bacteria; kingdom Pseudomonadati; phylum Pseudomonadota; class Alphaproteobacteria; order Hyphomicrobiales; family Rhizobiaceae; genus Agrobacterium; species Agrobacterium sp. 22-221-1. The sequence goes on along the minus strand of NZ_JBNWCL010000019.1, from coordinate 33,644 downwards.
TCGCCTGATTGATGACGAGCTCACCGACGAGGTTGATCAGGCGGTCGACACGGTCGAGGTCCACACGGATGGTCTGGCCGGCGCTGGCATTGGCCGCCGCATTGGCATTCGCCTGGGCCGCGGCAGGCGCTGCCGCCGCTTCACGCTTTTCGATGGCGGCATTGACGCTCTGGGCGATCTGCGTCGTCGCGACGGCCGTTTCGACGGCTGCGGCAACGTAGGACGCTTCAGCCGTGGCGATTTCAACAGCGGGCTGCTCTTCCGCTCCGCTATCGAGGGCCGAAAGATCGAACGGCACCGGGATCATCGGAAGCTCTTCCGCATCGTCTGCGGCATCCGAAACAACCGGAACGATTTCGAGATCGCAATCCCATTCGGCAAATTCGAAGACGCTGCGGATGCCCTCTTCGCCCTTGTCGGTGGCAATCGAAACCGTCCAGGAAAGATAGGATGCTTCAGGATCGAGCTTGTCGAGCGAAGGCAGCTCCGACATGTCGCAATTGATGCTCATATCGCCGATGCGCGAAAGATCGCGCAGGAGAAGTGCCGCTTCGTTGCCCTTCGAATAAAGCGACGCATGCGGCTTGAAGGTGATCTGGAAGGACGGCGCTTCCATCAGCGGTGTGGTTTCGTCGGCAAAGTCCGTGAAGGAGAACGGGATCGGCTCGAAGCCGCTCTCATCCGTCGGCTTGGGTGCGACGGGTTGCGGCGCCTTGACGGCAGCTGGCGCTGCCACCGGCGCGGAAACCTGTATGGTTTCGCCGTTTGCCAGCGCTTCCAGTTCCTTGACGAGGCCGCGGGTGCGGCTTTCATCGACGCTGCCGCCGTCTCTGGCCGCATTGGTCAGGTCCGCCAGCACGTCGGCGGAGCGCAGCATGACCTTCAGAACATCCTGTGTCGGCTCCAGCTTGTTGGAGCGGACGCAGTCGAGGGTCGTTTCAAAAACGTGGGCGAAGGCCACGAGATCATCGAGACCGAAGGCACCCGCCCCGCCCTTGATGGAATGAACGGCACGGAAAACGGCGTTGACGGTTTCCGGATCGCGGTCGCCGTCATTCAATTTAAGAAGCCCCGATTCCAGTTCGGCGAGCTGCTCCTCGCATTCCTGGAAAAAGATTTCCTTGATTTCGTTCATATCCATCGTGAAATGTCCCGTATCAGGCGGTTACGCGTTCAATGGCATCGATGAGTTTCGCAGGGTCGAACGGCTTGACGATCCAGCCCGTCGCACCGGCCTGACGGGCGCGGTTCTTCTTCTCTGCGTCGCTTTCGGTCGTCAGAACGAGGATCGGGATCGCACGATACTTTTCGTTGCGCCGTACACCCTCAATGAAGCCGAAACCGTCGAGACGGGGCATGTTGATGTCCGTCACGATAACATCGGGGTTGCTCTGTTCGAGCACTTCGAGGCCCTCGATGCCATCTTCGGCCTGAATGGTTTCGAAACCGGCATTGTTGAGCGTAACCAGGAGCATGTTCCTGATCGTCCGGGAATCATCCACGGTAAGAACTTTTTTCTTCACTTTTGCATCTCCTTGGGGAGCAAATGGTCAATATCGACGCCTATGAGTTTCATCGTCTTGTCGAATGCATCGGACACCTTGGCAAAACCGAACCGCTTGCCGTCCTCTTCCCAGGATTTCGCGCCGGCCATCAGAACCTGGGCGCAAAGCGCGCCGATACGCTCAACCTCAGACGCATCTACCGACAAAGGTGCTCCCCTCAGCGTCATCAGCTTGCCGTGCAGGGCCGATGCTTCGTTGAGATCCAGCACCGGTGACAGTTTCAGCGTCGCCTCAGCTGCTTTTCTGGCTGCCATTACATGACTCCCTGACGTCTGAATTGTTGGTAATCCTGGCCGTAATCCGTGCGATTATCCGCACGGGCCATAAATGAAGTGTCCTGCCGGTCCGCACCGGACGCCGCTTTCGCCTGCCCCTGACGGGCGATGCGGAATTCGCGGATGGTGCGGCCGAGTTCGAGAATGACGGTTTGAAGCGCGTCCGCCTCGGAGGCGCTCGCGCTGATATCGACGGCGTTCCGGCCTGTCTGCCTTTGCTGCTCGCCGATATCGGCGGCAACCGATTGCAGTTCGCCGGCCTGTTCGGCCGTATGCCGGGAGACTTCCGCGATCATGTCGTTGATGCCGGAGACCTGCCGGACGACACCGCCGATTGCGTCCTGCGTGCGGTTGACCATGCGCACGCCGCCCTCAACCTGCGTCTTGGTGGTGCCGACAAGGCTCTTGATTTCCCTTGCAGCGTCGGCGGAACGCTGGGCGAGCGCCCGGACCTCCTGCGCGACGACCGCGAAACCACGTCCGCTTTCACCCGCGCGCGCCGCCTCGATGCCGGCATTGAGGGCGAGAAGGTTGGTCTGAAAAGCGATCTCGTCAATCGTGCCGATGATCCTGCCGATCTGTTCGGCGGATTGTTCGATGTCAGACATGGCGTCAATCGCCTCGCCGATAGCCTTGCCGCTTTCGACCGCCGCCTCGCGGGCGCGGGAAACAGCCGTTTCCGTGGCCGATATGCGCGCGCCGTTTTCCGCAACGTTCCCGATCATCGTCTGGATGGCGCGGGAGGTTTCGGCAAGGGCTTCGGCCTGCTGGCGGGAGCGCTCGGCCATGGAGCGGCCCATATCGGCAAAGCGCGCGCCGAGCGCCTCGGCCTCGCCGATGCTGTTTTGCGCCGCGATCAGCGATGCGCCAATCGTTTCCAAAGCCGTGTTGAAGGAAACCGCAACATCGCGATAGGCTTCCGGCACTTCACCGCCGATGCGGGCCTGCAGATCGCCTGCGGCAAAGGCCGTCAGTGCCGTGCCCAGCAACTTCGCCGCTTCCGAGCGGTCATTGTCACGCTGTTCCGCCAGTTCGCGGCCATGGCGCAGGCGCAATTCGTTGAAGCGCAGCGAGACGGCGATTTCGGTATCGACCATCACCAGACGGACGACATTCTTGACGGCTTCCGCCAGCTCACGGGTTTTCTTGCGGTTGCCGGGCAGGATGGAGCGCGGCGCATGTTCGGCCACCAGCCCGCCGACGAGATGTTCCAGAACCACCGCGTGGCTGGCGATCTGCCAGCGCGGATCGAGACCCATGCGGCTGGCATTGTCGGAAAGAACCTTCACCCGCTCGGCATAAAGCGCATCGAAACGCGCATCGGTCAGAACGCTCCAGTGCGAGGATTGCAGATCGTGCAGGCGGTCGAGCTGGTTTTCGCTTTCGAAAGACGGAGAACAGTCCGGCATGGACTGGAAACGGGTCATCACATCCCGCAGGCCGGCCTTGACGTAAGGCTCCAGCATGCTGCGATAGCTGCGCAGGAAATCGGATTGCGTCTCGTCGAGGCCGGCAAAACGCAACCGTCCCGCCAGGCTTCCGCCTGCCGATCTGCGCGCTTGATCTGATGGCAAATCCTGCCCCAACCGACGTCCCCAACAACATGACGGCCGGTAAAACCCGGCCAAATTGGCCAAGGTTCAGAACGCCAGCACCCTAAGGGGATTTTTGAACGAACATACCCATCGCGGACGATGCGGCATCGACGCCTGCCAGACCTTCTTGAACCAAGAAACGAAAATACCGGATCGGCACCGGTACGGCAGTGCGGCGTCATGCCTGGAAGGGGAGAGAACCCCATTCCGCCGTGGAAATACCATCAATCTTTATGGTTAATTCCTTGCTTGAAAGTTAAGAAACACAGGCGTCGGCGTCAAACGGTAAAATTTGTAAAAGCTTTTAGCCAATGCCGCCCTCACTTTGCCGCAAACGGGCAAAAACGAGAAGGAATCGGACGCCGCGGGCGGTTTTTCCCGCATGCGCGCTGGACAAGCATGTCCGGCTTCCCCTAAAACAAATCAACAGGATATTCGCTCAACGGTGATGCTTTAAAGAGACCTTTACGATCAAGGAGATGCCAACTTGCCATGGATGGAGAAAGGCCGCAGTTCAAGGCGCCATCCGCAAGTGTTGATCGGTCTCGTGGTCGCGAGCCTGCTGGTCATGATCGGCTTTCAGGCACCGGCCAGCGTCAAGCCCCTTTCCAAAACCAGTCGCCTCGAACGATTGCAGAGCGTCGATCCCGGCCGTTCCCTTTCTCTTCGCGAAAAGGATTGCAATAGCGGCAATGATTTCGGCTGCAGGACCGGCGATGCCGGCTCAGGCTTTCGCCTGGACGCGTTTGCCTCACCCGCCCCGAGCCTCAGGGATAATGCCGACGTCTCGCTCGTTGCTGTTGCCATCGTGCCACAAGCTTTCCGAGACTTTGCCAGCGTGGTTCCACGCGCGCCTCCGCATATTATGTATTAGTCATTCCGGCGGTCCTCATCATTCGGTTCATTGCGAACCTTGAGGGATCGGAGTCGTCGGAAACCCGCCGTAGGCTCCCATTCCAGAGAGAAAACCGCCGCCGCATATGACACTTGCAACCATTCTTCCATTCATTGTCGCATTGCCCTTCGTCGGCGCGCTTCTGACGGCCTTCATGCCGCGCGAGGGTGCGGCCGCCGGTCCCGCCTCCGTTGCGGGCGGAGTCGCCCTTTTTGGCCTTGTCAGCAGCATTTTTCTTTATACGAGCGTCAGCGGCGGCGCGGTTCTCAAGTATGATGTGGAATGGCTGCCCCAGCTCGGCCTGAACTTTACCCTGCGGCTGGACGGATTCGCCTGGATTTTCACGATGCTCATTACCGGCATTGGCCTGCTGGTGGTGCTCTACGCGCGTTATTACATGTCGGCCGAAGACCCGATCCCGCGCTTCTTCGCCTTCCTGCTCGCCTTCATGGGTTCGATGCTTGGCGTGGTGCTCTCCGGCAACGTCATCCTGCTGTCGATCTTCTGGGAAATGACCAGCATCTTTTCGTTCCTGCTGATCGGCTACTGGCATCAGAACGCCGGTGCGCGCGACGGCGCCCGCATGGCGCTGACAGTGACCGGCATCGGCGGCTTCAGCCTGCTGGCGGGCCTGCTGATCCTCGGCCATATGGCGGGAAGCTATGACCTCGACAAGATCATCGAGGCCGGTGCGGCCATCCGCGCCCATTCCCTCTATGTACCGGCGCTCATCCTCATCCTCGGCGGCGCGCTGACCAAGAGCGCGCAGTTTCCGTTCCATTTCTGGCTGCCCAACGCCATGGCGGCGCCCACACCCGTTTCCGCCTATCTGCATTCGGCCACCATGGTGAAGGCCGGGGTTTTCCTGCTGGCGCGGTTCTGGCCGGTGCTGGCGGGCACGCCGGAATGGTTCTGGCTGGTGGGCGCGGCCGGCATCATAACCCTGCTGCTCGGCGCCTATTTCGCCATGTTTCAGCAGGATCTGAAAGGGTTGCTCGCCTATTCCACCATCAGCCATCTTGGCCTCATCACCACGCTTCTCAGCCTCGGCAGCCCGCTTGCGGCAGTGGCGGCCATTTTCCACATGGTCAACCACGCCACCTTCAAGGCCTCGCTCTTCATGGCGGCCGGCATCATCGACCATGAAACCGGCACCCGCGACATGCGGCGCTTAAGCGGGCTTTATACCTATATGCCCGCAACCGCGACGCTCGCCATGGCGGCAAGTGCGGCCATGGCCGGTGTGCCGCTGTTCAACGGCTTCCTTTCCAAGGAAATGTTCTTTGCCGAGGCTGTCGAGACCCATGCCGACTCGCTGCTGGACCGGGCGCTGCCCTATGTCGCGACGCTATCGGGCGCCTTCGCCGTCGCTTATTCGCTGCGCTTCATCCATACGGTCTTCTTCGGCCCCAAGCCCGTCGATCTGCCGAACCCGCATCCGCACGAGCCGCCGCGCTGGATGCGTTTCCCCATCGAATTCCTCGTCTTCGCCTGCCTGATCGTCGGCATCGTTCCGAGCCTCTCCATCGGCCCGTTCCTGCATTCGGCCGTGCTTTCGGTGCTTGGTGCGCAAACGCCGGTCTACAGCCTGTCGATCTGGCACGGTTTCAACCTGCCGCTGATCATGAGTATCGCGGCGCTGATCGGCGGGGTTACGATCTATGCCCTGCTCGGCGGTTATTTCTCGCGCTGCGACGATGGCCCGCCGGTCTTCCGGCATTTGCGAGGACAGCGCATCTTCGAGCGCATTCTCGTCACCGTGTCCTGGAAATGGGCGCGGTGGCTGGAAAGCACGCTCGGCACGCGGCGTCTGCAGCCGCAGCTGAGGCTTCTCATCCTCGTGGCGCTTCTTGCCGGTTTCTCGCCTCTCTTCCTTTCGGAATTCTCCCTGTCGCTGCCGCGTGTGACGACCTTCGATCCGATCTTCGCCATTCTTTGGCTGATCGGCATGATCGCGGCCATGGGTGCGGCCTGGCAGGCGAAATATCATCGCCTCGCCGCCCTCGTCATGCTCGGCGTCTCGGGCCTCGTCACCTGCCTTACCTTCGTCTGGCTTTCCGCGCCGGATCTGGCGATCACCCAGCTGCTGGTGGAAATCGTCACCACGGTTCTCATCCTGCTCGGCCTCAGATGGCTGCCGAAACGCGTCGAGAAGGTCGACAGCAGCGATGAGCTGCCGGCGCAGCTTCGCCGCGCCCGCGACTTCCTGCTCGCCGCAGGCAGCGGTATCGGCATGTCCGTCATCGCCTATGCCGTGATGACGCTGCCGGTGCCGAACGCGATTGCGACCTATTTCCTCGAACGCGCCTATACCGAAGGTGGCGGCACCAATGTCGTCAACGTCATCCTCGTCGACTTTCGCGGCTTCGATACCTTCGGCGAAATCGCGGTGCTGGCCATCGTCGCGCTCACGGTCTTTGCGCTGCTTCGCCGTTTCCGCCCCGCCCATGAAAGCATCGGGGTGCCGGAACAGCAGCAGATGCAGAACGCCTTCGATGCCGAACGGCCGGACCGCAGCAAGGGCGATACGGTCCGCGATTATCTCTATGTGCCGTCCATCGTGATGCAGTGGATGTTCCCGGTCATCATCACCTTCTCGATCTTCCTGTTCATGCGCGGCCACGACCTGCCGGGCGGCGGCTTTGCGGCCGGCATCACCATGGCCATCGGCTTCCTGCTGCAATATCTCGCCGGCGGCGCACGCTGGGCGGAAGACCGCATCCGCATCCTGCCGCTGCGCTGGATGGGTTTCGGCCTTTTGATGGCGGCGGCGACGGGTATCGGCTCCTGGTCCTTCGGCTACCCGTTCCTGACCTCCTATTTCCAATATACGGAGATACCCTATATCGGCAAAATGCCGACGGCATCCGCCCTGCTGTTCGATCTCGGCGTCTTCTCGCTGGTCGTCGGCTCCGTTGTTCTTATCCTGATAGCACTGGCACACCAATCGTTGCGTAACTACCGCGTTCGCACGCCTGAAACCGCAAAAGCGGAGGACGTGTAATGGAACTCATTCTCGCAATCGGTATCGGCATCATGACCGGCTCCGGCGTTTGGCTGGTGCTGCGCCCGCGCACCTATCAGGTCATTGTCGGGCTTTCGCTGCTGTCTTACGCCGTCAACCTCTTCATCTTCGGCGTCGGCGGGATCAAGACCAATGCGCCGCCGGTGCTGGTCAACGGCGTCGACAGTTCGACGCTGGCCGACCCCGTGCCGCAGGCGCTGGTGCTGACGGCCATCGTCATCGGCTTTGCCACCACCGCATTGTTCCTCGTCGTGCTGCTCGCCGCCCGCGGCCTCACCGGTACCGACCATGTGGACGGGAGGGAGTCGAAATGATGTCTTTCCCCTTCCACATCGTCATAGCGCCCATTCTTCTGCCGCTGATTACCGCGGCCCTTCTGCTTTTCTTCGACGAGCGCCAGCGCGTGGCGAAAGCCGCCATCAGCCTCACCTCGGCCGTGCTGTTGCTGGTGGTCGCCATATTGCTGTTCCGCGAAGTGAACTCGACGGTCAATACCGAGATCGCCGCCGTGGTGTCGAGCGGCGTCTATCTGCTCGGCAACTGGCCGGCGCCCTTCGGCATCGTGCTCGTCGCCGACCGTCTTTCGGGCCTGATGGTGCTGTTGACGGCGCTGCTTGCCATCCCGTCCTTGATCTATTCGATGGCGAAGTGGCACAGGTCGGGCGCGCATTTCCATTCGCTGTTCCAGATGATGCTGATGGGCGTCAACGGCGCATTCCTGACCGGCGACCTCTTCAATCTCTTCGTCTTCTTCGAAGTGATGCTGGCCGCGTCCTACGGTCTGCTGCTGCATGGTTCCGGCCAGCAGCGCGTCAAGGCCGGGCTGCATTATATCGCCATCAACCTCGTCGCCGCCCTGTTCTTCCTGATCGGCGTCAGCCTCATCTATGGCGTTACCGGCACGCTGAACATGGGCGATCTCGCCCATCGCATCGAGGGGCTCAACCCCGATCAGCGCATGCTCTTGGAAACCGGCTCGGCCATCCTCGGCATCGCCTTTCTGGTCAAGGCCGGCATGTGGCCGCTGAATTTCTGGCTGCCTTCCGCCTATGGCGCGGCATCGGCCCCGGTGGGCGGGCTCTTCGCCATCATGAGCAAGGTCGGCATCTATGTCATCGCCCGCCTGTCCTTCCTGCTTTTCGGGCAGACGGCCGGGGAATCGGCAGGCTTCGGCCATGATGCGCTGCTGGTTGGCGGCATCGCTACCATCATCTTCGGCGCCATCGGCGTTCTGGCGTCGCAGGCGCTGGGGCGGCTTGCCGGCTTTTCGGTTCTCGTCTCGTCGGGAACGCTGCTTGCCGCCATGGGCACCGGCAATCCCACGGTTGCGGCCGGCGCGCTTTATTACATGGTCAGTTCCACCCTCACCATCAGCGCGTTCTTCATGTTGATCGAGCTGGTGGAACGCGGACAGGATGCCGGCGCGAACGTTCTTGCCGTGACCATGGAGGCCTATGGCGAGGGCGACGAGGAAGAGGAGGAGGAGGAAGTCGGCGTGACGATGCCCGCCACCATGGCGGTGCTTGGCGCGTGTTTTGCCGCCTGCGGCATTCTTCTGGCCGGCCTGCCACCGCTTTCGGGCTTCATCGCCAAATTCTCGATGCTGACCGCCATCCTCAATCCTTCCGGGCTCGGCGCCAATGACAGCGTTTCCACACTCTCCTGGTGGCTGGTTTTCCTGATCGTCTTTGCCGGTTTCGCCTCGCTGATCTCGATGACGCGCGCTGGTATCCGCACCTTCTGGGCTTCCATCGAAGGCACCGTGCCACGCGTACTCGTCATCGAAATCGCTCCCGTGATGCTGCTGCTCGGCCTGACGCTTGCCATGACCGTACAGGCAGGGCCGGTGATGCGTTACATGCAGGAGACGGCGCGTATTCTCGACCTGCCGGCGAGCTATATTCAGGGCGTCATTTCCGCGCCGAGGGCGGGAAGCAACCCGGAGGCAGAGCCATGATAAGCCGTGTCCTGCCCTACCCGCTGCTGACGATCTCGCTGATCTTCTTCTGGATGACGATCAACAGCTTTTCGCCGGGGCATCTGCTGCTCGGCACCGGGGTTGCGCTTGTCGCCTCGTGGGCGATGGCGTCGCTCAGGCCCGCCAAGCCGCGCATCCGCAACTGGCACAGGCTGGTGCAGCTCATCCTGATCGTGCTTTACGATATCGTCAGGTCCAATCTATCGGTCGTGAAGATCATCCTGTTCAAGCGCGAGAGAGATCGCAAATCCGGCTTCCTGGCCGTGCCGCTCGATATTCGCGACCCGATGGCGCTTGCGGTTCTGGCGACGATCCTGACCTCGACGCCGGGAAGCGCATGGCTCGAATATAATTCCAGCCAGGGCACGCTGCTGCTTCACGTTCTCGACGATGTGGATGAGGCAGCGTGGATAAGCCTCATCAAGAACCGTTATGAAAAACTGCTGATGGAGATATTCGAATGAGTTCGATTATCCTTTTCTGGTCCTTTTCACTCGCGCAGCTGATGCTGGCCATCGCCATGGCGATCTCGGTCTATCGCATCGCCATCGGCCCGCGCGCGCAAGACCGTGTGCTGGGCGTGGATACGCTCTATGTCAACGCCATGCTGCTTCTTTTGACCTTCGGCCTGCGCACCGGCAACGACATCTATTTTGAGGCATCGCTGCTGATCGCCATCCTCGGCTTCGTCTCCACCGTCGCCCTTTCCAAATTCCTGATGCGCGGCGAGGTGATCGAATGAGCGAGGCGCACGAATTTCCCCTCTGGGCCGCCATTGCCGTGGCCTTCTTCGTGCTGCTCGGCGCCTCGCTGACGCTGATCGGCACCATCGGCTTTGCCAGGCTCAACAGCTTCTATGAACGCCTGCACGCGCCCACACTCGGCACCAGCTGGGGCACCGGCGGCATCGTCATGGCCTCGATCATCTATTTCTCCGTCTCCGGCGACCGCTTCGCCTTCCACGAAATCTTCATCGGCATCTTCATGACGGTGACGACCCCGGTTTCCCTGATGTTGCTGGGACGCGCCGCCCTTTATCGGGACCGGGCGGAGCAGAATACGGATAATCGGGAGCATCTTTAGGCTAAGGCTCTTTACGGCGGCGAAGCTCCGCGCGCACCCGCCGTCATTTGCCCTGTTCGAAATTCCGGGAATATCGCCACGACCTGTCTTCTTCGATAAAAGCTATTTCTTCGGCGCGTTGGCCATGTTCCTGAATCAGCTCGTCGGTCATTCTTGTTATTTCCGCGTCGGAAATGAACATTGACCGTACACAACTTTCCCACTTCACCCACAAGAAGACGATCAGCACGAACGCGCCGAATGCGATGAGCGAAAGATACTCCGCGTGAATATAGGACATATGCAATCTCACGACAGAAATTCCACATACTGCATCATTATTGCATATTTCTGATTTTCAGCAATAGGAATGCCTTAAGTCGCGCAGTTGCAAAGACGACTGTCCCTTCAGTTCGGAGGGTAGCGATTGGAACTTAGAAAGATTTTCGGCAGCAATATTCGCCATCACCGAAAAGCGTTGGGTCTGACGCAGGAAGCCCTTGCGGAAAAAGCCGATCTTTCGATTGAGATGATGGGACGTCTGGAACGAGGCGACGCCTCGCCTTCGTTTGAAACCATCGAGAGTATCGCAAAAGCCCTCGGTCTCCCCGCCATCGCGTTCTTTGGCTCCGGTACTGTTATCGCACCTGAGGGCGAACGAGGTCGTCTGCTTCACCGCGTGAATGCCGCACTGGCACATATGAATGAGGACGATCTTGTGCGTGTCACCCGCATGCTGGAGGCATTCACTGGCAAGCCGTAATCACGGGACCAAATAATGAAAAAGAATACGCAAATCAATCAATCGTCTGATTGCCGCTATGCTCCACTATATATTTAGCTCGGTGAAAAAGCTCATCAAAGGTAACAATCTCTGGGCGATGTAGATTTTTGCGAAATAATTCAAATGAACGATACTTATTTTCATTGAGGCCGTTGTCGGTTTGAAACTCGTTCAAACTACCTATAACAAGCACTGATTTCGGCTCAAAGTTGAAGACTACCTCCCCTGTGGGATCGCCACCACTATTTGTCGGCTGAACCTTTCGAGAATACAGTTCCATTGCTTCCTGGACGGTAGCTTGCGATTGGGCGACTCCACCCGACAATTCCTCCGAAGGTTTCCACGCACCTGAACGATAGGCCTTTGAATCCAAAAGCGCCGTGTCGTGCCTCTTAATTTCCACGTAACAAAGGGCACTCACATAAGCTTGCGTTTTTAGCAGAGCATCTGCCCGTTTACCGACTGTAGCGATAGAATGTCCGACAACAGGTTGTTCTAATCCCCGCCCGTCTAAGTTAGAGAAAAATGAAAAGGATAACCCATATCCGAAAATCCAGTTATTCTTCTCAAAGAATTTTTGCCAAAGTCCCTCAGCAGTTGTGCATAATCTCGATTGCTGTTTTGCAAAATACTCGGCATCGATTAGTAGACGCTCAAAAACATCAAGCTGTTTTCGCCGATAACCGAGGGCCACTATATCTCTTGTCAACTCTTCACTTTGAACCAATTGCTCTATCATTTCGCGATTTTCTAAAAAAACACGGCGAGCCTGATCCTCATCAATAATTATCTGCCTCAGATCACTATCTGAAATGTTCACCTTTCCAGTATCTGGAAAATGGAAATTCTTAATGTTGAGCAAGAATTCAATAAGATTGTCTATTTCTTCGCCAACGAATGAAAAGTGATACTTATCAGATGGCCCAGAAGTTTTATTGAATTTCTGAATAGTTAAGGTGAATATTTGCCTGTCGTCTTCGGTAAATTTAACGACTATCTCATGCCTACCTGAAAACGTCTTTCGCAAGACAAGTTCATCATGTTCCCTAGCGTAGACATAGCCTCCGTCTACATCGAAAACCTTGGAAGCAATTCGCATCGAAGGTTCGTTGTTCCCAGGGACTATCCTACGACTTATGTAGGTGCGGTCCGACTGCTTCTTCCAGTGATATTCAGCATCATCTGTCATGCAAAGATTATGCAGCATATTTGCGAATTAAGCGACATTGCTTCACTTGCTATACACAGGTCGATAGTATTAAATTTTTAATCTGACATTGAGGGCGCTACCATCGAGCACCCGCACCATAACAAAACTCATTTGATGAGAAATGGTGCCCGGAGGCGGATTTGAACCACCGACACGCGGATTTTCAATCCGCTGCTCTACCAACTGAGCTATCCGGGCACTTCAGGTCCTTGAAGAACCTCCGCTTTTGGCGGGCGGGGCTGTTTGGTGCCCCGAAAGTGAGCGGGGTTATAACATCTTGTTCGGACATGGCAAGCGCCATCGCGAAGTTTTTTGACAGTTTTTTCACGGCGCCTGTGGATGGTTGAAATCTATGCCCGGCGAAGGCCGGATTGCGGCGGAAAACCCGCTCTCGGGCATCCGCCGCCGGGCCAGCGGGCGGCGGCGCAGCGGGTGGCGGCTTATGCCCCCTCATTGCGCCGTGCGGCAAGGCCAAGCGCGATGGGCACAACGGCCACCAGCGCCGCCATGACGGGCGAGGAGGCGAAGATGCGGCTTGCCAGCGAGGTGACGGCAACGGAGCGCACCACCGTCATCAGGCGCGAATTCTCGCGATCGCGCTCATGCCGGGCATCGGCGGTTTTGTGGTGCGACGGATTGGCGGCGGCTTCCAGCCGTTTTACGTCGCGGCGAATCTTTTCGAGCTGTTTGCGCAGGTCTTCCAGTTCCGCCCGCAAGGATGATTCCGGCGGGGCGGAGGCCCGCACCCTTCGGGCAGCAGCGGGTTTTGCAGCCTTCTTCTCCACGGCCTCCTCGTCCAGTTCGGCCAGATGGTCGTCAAGATCTGAGGGCTTGTCGAAACCGTGGGATCGCAGTGGTGCTTTCATCGCTGTCTCCTGAGGCGTGCTGAATTGCGGCGGCGGGCGCTTTTGCCCGGTCAGCCTTTTCAACGCCTCAGCCCGGCAAAGGATGCACGGAAAGCAGGGAGACGGGCATAATAAAACAGGCCCCGAAGGGCCTGTTCAATGTCTCTCTTGAAGCCTCAGGCCGCCTTGGCGGCGCTGGCATAGGGATCGAAGCGACCGTAGAAGGTCTCGCCCTTGGCGGCCATGTCCTTCAGCAACGGCGTCGGCTTGAAGCGTGGGCCGTAGGTCTCGCTGAGCTTTTCGGCGAGTGCGACGAAGTTCTTCACGCCCATGCCGTCGATGTAGGACAGCGCACCGCCGGTATAGGGCGCGAAGCCGAAACCGAGGATGGAGCCGACATCCGCCTCACGCGGATCGGTGACGATGCCTTCTTCCACCGTGCGGGCGGCTTCCAGCGCCACGGTGACGAGGAAGCGCTGTTTCAGCACCTCCATATCCACCGCTTCAGGCTTCTGCTGCGGATAGAGGTCCTTCAGGCCGGGCCAAAGGGACTTCTTGGCGGGCTTTGGCGGATAGTCGTAAAAGCCCTTGGCGTTCTTGCGGCCGAAACGGCCCTCGCCTTCCACCAGCGTCTTCACCAGCTCCATATGGCGCGGATCGACGGCCTTTTCGCCGAGATCGGCGACTGTGGCTTTCAGAATCTTGTAGGAAAGATCGATCGCCACCTCATCATTCAGCGCCAGCGGGCCGACCGGCATGCCGGCGAATTTCGCGGCATTTTCGATCATGGCGGCGGGTACGCCTTCGATCAGCATATCGTAGCTTTCCGCCATGTAGCGCAGCACGCAGCGATTGACGAAGAAGCCGCGCGTATCGTTGACCACGATCGGGGTCTTCTTGATCTTCGCCACATAGTCAAGCGCGACGGCGAGCGCCTTGTCGCCGGTTTCCTTGCCGAGGATCACTTCCGTCAGCATCATCTTCTCGACCGGCGAGAAGAAGTGGATGCCGATGAAATCCGTCGGGCGCTTCGAGTTCTTCGCAAGGCCGGTGATCGGCAAAGTGGAGGTGTTGGAGGCGAAGATCGCGCCCTGCGGCAAGACGGCTTCCACGGCTTCGATGACGGCTTTTTTCACGTCGCGGTCTTCGAAGACGGCTTCGATGACAAGATCGGCATCGGAGAGCGCCTTGTAATCCGCCGTCGGGGTGACGAGGTCGAGCAGGGCCTTGGCCTCATCCTGCGTCAGCCTGCCCTTGCCGATGGCGGCCTTGACGCTTTCCTCGCAATGGCCCTTGCCCTTGTCGGCGGCGTCCTGATCGCGGTCCACCAGCACAACGGGGATGCCAGCGGCAGCGGTGACATAAGCGACGGCAGCGCCCATGAAGCCCGCGCCGACAACGCCGATCTTCTTGAACTCGGTCTTCGGCTGGCCGGCCGGGCGGCGCGCGCCCTTGCCCAGTTCCTGCATGGAAATGAACAGCGAGCGGATCATGCCGAAGGCTTCCTTCGAGCGAAGGATTTCGGTGAAATAACGCTGCTCCACCTTCAATGCGGTATCGAAGGGCAATTGCAGGCCTTCATAGACGCATTTGAGGATGGCGAGTGCGGCCGGATAATTGCCGGCGCTTTCACGGCGCAGGATTGCCGGTGCTGCGGGCCAGAGCTGGGCTGCGGCAGGCGTCCAGATGCCGCCGCCGGGGGCCTTGAAGCCCTTTTCATCCCAGGGGGCGACCGGTTTCAGGCCGTCCTTGATCATCTGCTTCGCAGTGGAGACCAGCTGATCCGGCTCCACCACCTGATGCACCAGACCCATGGCCTTGGCGCGCGCGCCGGTCAGCGACTGGCCGGTGGTCATCATCTGCAATGCCGATTGCGCATCCGTCAGGCGCGGCACGCGCTGGGTGCCGCCGGCGCCGGGGAAAATGCCGACCTTGACTTCCGGCAGGGCGATCTTGAGGTTCTTGGCGCTGGAGGCGACCCGGCCGTGGCAGGCAAGCGACAGCTCAAACGCGCCGCCCATGCAGGTGCCGTTGATGGCGGAAACCCAGGGCTTGCCGTTGGTCTCGATCTTGCGGAACAGGCCCGTCATGCGGCCGACCAGTTCGAAAAGCTTTGCCGCCGCCTGATCCGGGTTCTTCGTCTTCTCATCATTGTAGAAGGAGAACATCGACTTGATCATCGAAAGATCGGCGCCGCCGGAAAAGGTGCTCTTGCCTGACGTGAAGACAACGCCCTTGACGGCGCTATCGGCGACAGTCGCGTCAACAATGGCGTTCAGCTCGTCCATCACCTCTGATGTGAAGACGTTCATGGATTTTTCTGGCATGTCCCAGGTGACGAGGGCGATACCGTCTGCGTCCGTCTCGATGGTGAAATTGGTGTAAGTGCTCATTTGGGATTCCTCTTCCCTGAATTTCCTGACGCGTCTAACTCCTCCTTCCCGTCATGGTCGGGCTTGACCCGACCATCCAGCACCTCGGCGTGGATCCTCGGGTCAAGCCCGAGGATGACGGAAGCGGGGGTTGTTACCGCTGCCTCAAACCCGCTCGATAACCGTCGCCGTGCCCATGCCAGCGCCGATGCAGAGCGTGACGAGCGCGGTGTTCAGATCGCGCCGCTCCAGCTCATCCAGCACCGTGCCGAGGATCATCGCGCCGGTTGCACCCAGCGGATGGCCCATGGCGATGGCGCCGCCATTGACGTTCATCCGATCGTGATCGATGTCGAAGGCCTGCATGTAACGCAGGACCACGGCGGCGAAGGCTTCGTTGAGTTCGAAAAGATCGATATCGGCAAGCTTCATGCCGGTCTTTTTCAGGAGCTTTTCGGTCACATCCACCGGGCCGGTGAGCATCAGCGCCGGATCGGAGCCGATATTGGCGAAAGCCTTGATGCGGGCGCGGGGCTTGATGCCCATCGCCTCGCCGCCCGCCTTCGAGCCAACCAGCACGGCGGCCGCGCCATCGACGATGCCGGACGAATTGCCGGCGTGGTGCACGTAATTGATCCGCTCCACTTCCGGGTGCGCCATGATGCCGACGGCTTCGAAGCCGCCCATTTCACCCGGCATCTGGAAGGAAGGGTTGAGCGAGGCGAGCGCCTGCATGTCCGTGCCGGGGCGCATGTGCTCGTCACGGTCGAGGATCGTCAGGCCGTTTGAGTCCTTCACCGGAATAACCGACTTGTTGAAATAGCCCTTTTCCCAGGCATGCGCCGCACGCTTCTGGCTTTCGACGGCATAGGCGTCGACATCGTCACGGGAGAAACCATACTTTGTGGCGATGAGATCGGCCGACACGCCCTGTGGCATGAAGAAGGCCGGGAAGTTCACGGAAGGGTCCATGTACCAGGCACCGCCAGACATGCCCATGCCGACGCGCGACATGCTTTCGACGCCGCCGGCGATGACGATATCGTCAGATCCCGCCTTGACCTTGCCGGCTGCGAAGTTGATGGCATCGAGACCCGAGGCGCAGAAGCGCGAGATCTGCATGCCCGGCGCCCTGTTGGAATAACCGGCCTCGAAAGCGGCGGCCTTGGGGATCACCGCACCGGCATCCATGACGGGATCGACGCAGCCCATGATGATGTCGTCTACCGTGGATGTATCAAGTCCATTGCGGTCGCGGATGGCTTCCAGCGTCTTGGCGGCAAGGCGAACGGAAGGCACCTCATGCAGGCTGCCATCCTTCTTGCCGCGTCCGCGCGGGGTGCGGACATGGTCGTAGATAAATACGTCGGTCATTGTTTCTCTCCCTGCGGCGTCAGAAACGCCAGCCTCATCAGAATGCTTCCGCAGCCAGTTCCATCATGGTGTCCGCGCCGGTTTCGATGCGGGCCTTGCGCAGCGCCGTTTCCGGCATGATGCGCTCCATATAAAACTTCGCCGTGACAAGCTTGGTCTTGAGGTAATCCTCGTCCGAAGCGCTGCCTGCTGCAAGCGCTTCGCTGGCGGCTTTCGCCATGCGCGCCTGCATGTAGCCCAGCACCACGATACCGAAGAGATGCATATAGTCCGTCGAGCCGGCACCGGCATTGTCGGGTTTCGCCATGGCGTTCTGCATGAACCACATGGTTGCGGCCTGCAGGTCGTTCAAGCCCTTCTTCAGACCCTTGGTGTAAAGGCTGAGTTTTTCATCGGCGCGGTTTTCCTCGCAGAAATCGCCGATTTCCTTGAACAGCGCAATGACGGCACGGCCGCCATTCATGCCGAGCTTGCGGCCGACCAGATCGAGCGCCTGAATGCCGTTGGCACCCTCATAGATCATGGTGATACGCGCATCGCGGACATATTGGCTCATGCCATGTTCCTCGATGTAGCCGTGACCGCCGAAGACCTGCTGCGCCATCACCGCATGGTCGAAGCCCTTATCGGTCAGCACACCTTTCAGAATCGGCGTGACGAGGCCAAGCAGGTCGTCCGCCGCCTGCCGCTGTTTTTCGTCAGTGGCGCGGTGGGCGATGTCGGATTGCAGCGCGGTCCAAAGCAGGAAGGCGCGGCCGGCCTCGTTATAGGCCTTGATGGTCATCAGCGTGCGACGGATATCGGGATGCACGATGATCGGGTCGGCCTTCCTGTCGGGGAATTTCGCACCCGAAAGCGAGCGGCCCTGAATGCGCTCACGGGCATATTCAACCGCGTTCTGGTAGGCGATCTCGCCAACGGAAAGACCCTGCAGGCCAACGCCGAGGCGGGCTTCGTTCATCATCACGAACATGGCCGAAAGGCCCTTGTTCTCAGCGCCCAGAAGATAACCGGTCGCATCGTCATAATTCATGACGCAGGTGGCGTTGCCGTGAATGCCCATCTTGTGTTCGATGGCACCGCAGGTGACGCCGTTGCGCTCGCCCGGCGTGCCGTCTTCCTTCACGAGGAACTTCGGTACGATGAAGAGCGAAATGCCCTTGGTGCCTTCCGGTGCGCCTTCGATGCGGGCAATTACCAGATGAACGATATTGTTCGTCATGGAATGTTCGCCGGCGGAGATGAAGATTTTCTGGCCGGAAATTTTGTAGCTGCCGTCAGCCTGCGGCACAGCCTTGGTGCGCAGCATGCCGAGATCGGTGCCGCAATGGGGCTCGGTGAGGTTCATGGTGCCGGACCATGTGCCTTCCACCATCTTCGGCAGGTAGGTGTCCTTCTGCTCCTGCGTGCCATGCACCAGAATGGCGGCAATCGCACCCTGCGTCAGGCCGGGATACATCATCAGCGACAGGTTGGCCGACGACATATATTCGCCGATGGCGGCGTGCAGCGTATAGGGCAGCCCCTGCCCGCCGAATTCCGGCGGAACGGCAAGGCCGATCCAGCCGCCTTCGCAATAGGCGTCATAGGCATCCTTGAAACCATCCGGCACGGAAACCGAACCGTCATCGGCGCGTTTGCAGCCTTGGCTGTCGCCGGAAAGGTTGAGCGGGAAAAGCCGCTCTTCGGCAAGCTTTGCGGCTTCACCGGTAATGGCCTCGATCATGTCGGGGGTTGCATCCTCGAAGCCGGGCAGGTTGTTATACCGCTCCAGGCCGAGAACGTCGTTCAGGATAAAAAGCGTGTCTTTAACTGGGGCCTTGTAAACAGGCATTACCGATGTTCCTCCGCATCGTGGGCGCCGGCGATAATCCGGCCGATATGGGATGACAATATTTGACGTGCGCGTAAACGTCAAATAAATTTCAGCGGAATATCCCTTCTCCTTTTTCGCGGAATGGACGTCCGGCCCGGCGCAGGGCTGTCGCCTGCCGCAAAAGTTAAAAAATTCCGACCATAGTTAACCACTTCTTTACCACGTTTCGTGAATTCTCCCGACAGAGGTAACTGCTTCGTACTCCGGCGCATTTTCCTCAACGGGGGCGAATACCGGCTCTAGGATTGCTGCATGTTGCGGCGACGGCGTGTCCAGACAGGCAACGTCGCGACAGATAACCGGGCACGGCGGGCGGAAGCGAAGCGAGCGAAAAGATGAACGGATTGCGATCGAAAACCCAACAGCCAAGCGACAGATCGTCTCTTGATGCGCTCAATCGCACCATTGAAGGCCTTGAAGCCCGTATCGAAGGGCTGATGAGCCAGAAGTTCCCGCGCGACCCCCGGGCCGCGAGCGCTCAGCCCGAAGCGAAAAGCGAGGCTTATGCCGCGCGTGCCGCCGTCACGCCGCCGCAGCTCGATCCCGTCAACGAAATCCGCCAGCGCCAGCGTCTCCTCGAGGCGAGCTTCCAGCGCCCGCAGGAACCCGCCGCCCGCCCGGAACGAACGATTACCAGACCGCTTGCACCGGAATACCGGCCGAGGGATGCGCAGCAGGCCGCCGCTCCCGCACCGCGCGCGCGTTCCATCCCGCCCTATCAGGAACCGCAGCGCAATGACGCGGCCCTGCAGGAAATCGCCCAGGCGCTCGTCAATCTGCGGCATGAGCTGAAGCACGACATTGCCGAGGGCGTTGCCCGCGAAGCGCAAGGCCTGCGCACAGAGATCCGCAATATTCGCGCGGTGGCGGAAGACCAGCAGTTCATCGGCGATCTGCGCGACGATATCGCGCGGCTGGCCGGCAGCATCGACCAGCTCGGCAATCTGGCGTCTCCGGATGCCTACGGGCTGCGCAACGAATTCGAGGACCTGCGCCTGACGATCGATCAGCTTGCGCGCGAAGACAGCGTGCACCGGATCGAAAGCCGC
The DNA here is from genome assembly GCF_053522445.1 of Agrobacterium sp. 22-221-1. NCBI lineage: Bacteria > Pseudomonadati > Pseudomonadota > Alphaproteobacteria > Hyphomicrobiales > Rhizobiaceae > Agrobacterium > Agrobacterium sp. 22-221-1. The sequence goes on along the minus strand of NZ_JBNWCL010000019.1, from coordinate 13,739 downwards.
TGGAACAATGTGGAAGACACGCTGCGCGGTTTCGACGCCAGCGCGTTGCAGGATGAGATCGTTTCGCTCGCCTATCGTCTCGACGACATCAAGACGCAGCTCGGCGGCATGAGCAACAATCCGGCCGTGCGCGTGCTCGAAGACAAGCTGATCGCCATTGCCAGCGCCGTGGAGCAGCTCGGCAAGCACATGCAGCCGAACGAGGCGGCCTTTACCGAACAGTTTTCCGGTCTCGACCAGCGGCTGGACGAAATCAGCCGCGCCATTGCCGCAACCGGCACGCGCGCCAATGCGCAGGCAACGGACAATGCGCTGGCGCAGCGTCTGGAAACCCGGCTGAACGGCCTTGCCGAACAGCTCGGTGACATCAACCGCCTTGCCGCCGCAAAACCTGAACCGGCGCTGGACCTGACCGCCCGTCTTGAAGCGCTGGCGGGCAAGATCGACGAACTCAGCACCGCCCGCGACGCCGCCCAGTTGCATGAGCGGCTGGACCAGCTTTCCCTGCTTCTGGAGCGTTCGCAACGCCCCTCGCAACAGGCGGAGCTGACGTCTTTCCTCAGCGACATTTCCCGCAAGATCGATGCGCTGGATCACGGCGCCGTCAATGACGGTCTGGCAGAGCGGCTCGATACGCTCTCGCGCCGGATCGAGGACCTAGACTATCGTTACAGCCAGCCGCAGCCGGCATCGGGCCTCAGCGAAAGCGCCTTCTCGCGTCTGGAAGAGCGGCTTGGCAATATTGCCGCCCGTCTCGACGAGACCGCCCATGCCGCGCCCGCCGACAGCCACGCGCTGGCAAGCCTCGAAAACCAGATCGCCCATCTCTCGACGCTGATCAGCCAGCCGGTGCAGATGCAGGCCGCGGGCATGCCGCCTGAACTCGATGCCCGCATGGCGGCCATCGAAGACTACATGGCGTCCAACGACGAATATATCATCGAGGCAGCCCGGCAGGCGGCCGAGGCCGTTCTGGACGCCTATACCCGTAACAATCTCTCGGCCGGCGCAAACCTCGCCGACATGACCATGCTGACCGATCTTGCGACCGATCTGCGCAATCTCGAAGCCTTGAGCCGCAACACCGAAGAGCGCACGCACCGCACATTCGAAGCGCTGCATGAGACGCTGGTGCAGATCGCCGGCCGGCTGGATAACCTCGACAATGCCCCCGTCTACCGCGAAGAGGCCGCGCCCCGCAACGTCGCGAAGCCTGTGTCGGCCCCTGCGCACGAAGATGTGTCCATGCCGGCCGCCATCTTCCCGGAAGAGGGTTATATCGCCGAAGAACAGGCCATTCTCGACGCCGACGGGAAAGATGGGGATGCCATCGTGCCTCCCGCTGCGGCAAAGCCCGCGAAGGCGGAAAAAAAGAGCCTGCTTGCCGGCCTGACGAAGCGTTTCAAGACGGGTACGGCAAAGACCGTCAAAGCCGCAGAAGAACCCGTATCGGCCTCTTCCTCCGCCCGCACGCAGGTCGAGCCCGCCCCGTCGCTCGATCCGATCGACGTTCTGCCGGCAGGTCAGGAGAACGAACTTCTGGAGCCAGGTTCGGGTGCGCCTGATATCAAGAAAATCCTCGAGCGCGTGCGCGCCAGCCAGGTGGCCGCCAGCGGCAAGGCCGCAGACGCCGAAGGACGGACGGATTTCATTGCCGCCGCCCGTCGTGCGGCGCAGGCCGCCGCCATGGAAACATCGCCGGAGAAGCTCGATACCGGCAAGAAGGGCCGCAAGGCCGAGGCATCGGGGCTTTCGCGCTATCGCCGCCCGCTGCTGCTCGGCATCGGCGCCATTCTTCTGGCGATGATGGCCATGCCGCTCGTCAAGACGCTGATCGGCGGCGCGGAAGCCCCGGCTCCGGTCATCGAGCAGAAGCAGGACAGTGGCCCGGTTTCCGCGCTTCCCGAAGCGGGCGACAAGGCCGTGACCATTCCGTCCGATCTCGCCATCGATCCGGAACAGGCCGCATCCGCCGACAGCATCGAAAACGCCGCACCGGCGGAAAACATCATCGATCCCCGCACCGTCGGCGGCGCACCGCTGCCTGACGAGCCGCCGGTTGCCGAGGTTCCTGCCGTGGATGCGGCAAATTCCGGCACCGTCGCGCAGAACGAACCTTCGGCTCCGGCACAGGTCGCAGCCACGGCTGTTCCCGCCCAGGACGCCATCACCGTTCCCGCCGGCATCGAGCCGGCATCGCTTGCCGAAGCGGCCGCCAGGGGCGACACGCAGGCGCTGTTCGAGATCGCAGCCCGCTACACCGATGGCCGCGGCGTTGCCGCCGACCGCACCGAGGCGGCAAAATGGTACAAGCTGGCCGCTGATCGTGGTCTTGCACCCGCGCAATATCGTCTCGCCAATCTCTACGAGAAGGCGAACGGCGTCGAACGCAACCTTCCCGAAGCCAAGCGCTATTACACGCTGGCCGCGGAACAGGGCAATGCGGGCGCCATGCACAATCTCGCCGTCCTGCTCGCTTCCGATGCGGCCGGTCAGCCGGATTTCGCCGCCGCCGCACAATGGTTCATCAAGGCTTCCGACCTCGGCGTTCGTGACAGCCAGTTCAACCTCGCCATTCTCTATGCGCGCGGCAGCGGCGTGAAGCAGGACATCGAGGAATCCTACAAGTGGTTCGCCATCGCCGCCAGGGATGGTGACGCCGACGCCGCCCAGAAGCGCGACGAAGTGGCGGGGGCCTTGAACCCGCAGCAGCTTCAGAGCGCAAAGGCCAAGGTGGACGCCTGGAAGGTCAAGCCGCTTTCGGAAGATGCCAACAGCGTCAACCCGCCCGAGGAATGGGCCGGCAAGGAAGGCGTGAAAACCGCTTCCGTGGACATGGAAAAGGCGATCCGCAACATTCAGGCGATCCTGAACAAGAACGGTTTCGATGCCGGCCAGCCTGACGGCAAGCTCGGCAAGAACACCGTGACGGCCATCAAGGACTTCCAGAAGTCCGTGGGCCAGACGCCGGACGGCCGCATTACCAACGAGCTGGTGACCGCGCTTCTCGCCCGCAACAAATAAACATTCGAGAACCGGCGAAGCGGCCCCTAGGCCGCTTTCGCTCAGCCCGGCGCAGGAATGTGGCCGGCTGCCGACACACGGCCGCTATCTTTCCAAATTATCAACGTATTTACCGTTGAATGTTGACAGGTCAGGCCCTCGCGGGCATGACGGATGAAGGCTGGGCATGCCCGGTCTTTTCAGACAGAAAGTGTAAATCGCGGCGCGGCCCCCTCACCCGGACAAGCCCTGCCGCCCGGAACCATTTGCCCGAGGTCCGAGCCGTGACTGTCTATCTGCCGATCGCAGAACTGTCGGTGAATATTTTCATCATTCTCGGCATGGGCGCGGCCGTCGGTTTTCTTTCCGGCATGTTCGGCGTGGGCGGCGGCTTTCTGATTACCCCGCTTCTGATCTTCTACAATATTCCGCCTGTGGTGGCCGTGGCGACGGGTGCAAACCAGGTGGTCGCCTCCTCCGTATCAGGCTCGATCACGCATTTCCGGCGCGGCACGCTCGACGTCAAGCTCGGTAGCGTGCTGCTTGTGGGCGGTCTGGTCGGGGCGACGGTCGGCGTGTGGATATTCTCCTTCCTGCGCAGCATCGGCCAGCTCGATCTCATCGTCTCGCTGCTCTATGTCATCCTGCTCGGCACCGTCGGCGGGCTGATGCTGAAGGAAAGCATTTCGGCGCTCCGCCGCGCCGCCCGCAACGAAACCGTGACGCTGCGCCGGCCGGGCCATCACAACTGGGTGCACCGCCTGCCGCTGAAAATGCGATTCAAGAAATCGAAGATCTATCTCAGCATCATTCCCATCGTCACGCTGGGTTTCGGCATCGGCATCCTCACCTCGATCATGGGTGTGGGCGGCGGCTTCATCATGGTGCCGGCGATGATCTATCTCTTACGCATCCCCACCAGCGTAGTTGTCGGCACCTCGCTGTTCCAGATCATTTTCGTAACTGCCTATACGACCGTGGTTCAGGCGGCGACCAACTATTCCGTCGATGTGGTGCTGGCCTTCATCCTGATGGTGGCGGGCGTCATCGGCGCGCAATATGGCGTGCGCGTCGGCCAGAAACTGCGCGGCGAACAGCTGCGCGCCCTGCTTGCGCTTCTCGTTCTCGCTGTTGCGCTTCGCCTTGCGGTATCGCTGGTGGTGCGCCCGGAAGACCTGTTTTCGGTGGCCGTCGGGGGGTTAGGTTATTGACCCGCCATTTGCTGCTTGCCGCCCTTGCGCTGGCCTCATGTCTCACCTTCGGGCAGACCGCTTCGGCCCAGACGCCGCCGCTTGCCCTGCCCCCCGGCCCGCAGCAGCGATCCCTGCTGGAAAATATCGAAATCGGTGCATCGACGACTGAAATTCCCATTGCTTCCGATTTTCGCGGCGCGGATTTCACGCTTTTCGGCGCGCTGAACAATACCGACCAGTTGCTGCTCGCCATCGGGCAATATGATATTGTCGTGACGCTCGAGGGACCGAGCGACTATATGACCGTGCGCAAGAAGGAGCGTGTGGCGGGCATCTGGATCAATACCAGCGCCATCACCTTCACGCCGCTGCCGGAATCGTATTCCATGGCCAGCACGCGCAATATCAGCGATGTCGCCTCGCCCGGAACGCTCCGCGCCATGGGGCTTGGCGTCGACCATCTGTCACTGAAAAGCGCGGTCTTCTCCGGCGTACCCGACAATGTCTTCGATTTTCAGGAAGCCTATCGGCGTCTGAAGCTTTCCAGCGGCATCTATCGCAACGACACGACCGGGGTGCGGCTGGAACGCACCGGCCTGTTCTGGGCGACCCTGCGCCTGCCCGCCAACGTGCCGAACGGCGTGCACACCGCACGCGCCTATCTCTTCAAGAGCGGCAAATTCATCGCCCAGCGCGAACTGAAACTGCGCGTCGTCAAGACGGGCATGGAGCAGGCGATCACCGACGCCGCGCATCAGACGCCGCTTGCCTATGGCGCGCTCTGCGTTCTGCTTGCCGTCGTGACCGGCTGGGGCGCCAGTATCATCTTCCGCAAGGACTGATCGGTTTTCATCCCGCAAAAGAGAGCGTCTGCCGTCCTTGTCGGCAAAGATAGCATTCGCTTCCGCCATCGGTTTGCAGTAAAATTCAAGGCGTTACAATCATACATGCAGCTCAAGGCGGCATGTGCGGTTGTGACCGGGATGAAAAGGAGAAATGTCATGTTCAAGCACATTCTCATTCCCACCGATGGCTCGCCGCTGGCGCAGATCGCAATCGACCAAGGGTTCGCTCTCGCCAAAGAGGCAGGCGCAAAGGTGACCGTCGTGACGGTATCGGAACCCTTTCACGTGATTGCCAGCGATGTCGAGGACATTGCCGCGATTGCCGAAGAAGAATTCCACCGCTGCGAGGAAGCGGAACATCTGCTGAGGGATACGCAGGCGCAGGCCACTTCCATGGGGCTGGATTGCGAAGCGCTGCTGGCGCGGGCGGGAAGGCCCGACGAGGCGATCATCGAAGCCGCCAACAGGAGCGGCTGCGATCTCATCGCCATGGCCTCGCACCGGCGCAGGAGCTTCGTGGAAATGCTGCTCGGCAGCGTCACGGCCAAGGTGCTGAAGAATTCGAAGATACCGGTGCTGGTCTACCGGCAATAGAGCATTTCCAGTAAAGCTGCGTAAGCGGTTTTACGTCCGGAAAATACGCTCAGTCGAGAAGATTTGAAAACCGCACCGAATAGATGCGGTCCCTCCCCATCAGATGCGCGACGAGAGCGGCATGATCGAACAGGCCGCGCATGGCCTTGTGCCGCAAATCCAGCCCGCCGCTCATCACCCCGAACGCCGGCATCAACAGACGCGAACCATCGGTGGCGAAACAAGGCCGCCGCACCGTCTTTTCGCGGCGGCGGACCGTGGCGGAGGGATGCAGGTGCCCGGCGATTTCGCCGGCGGCATCGCCCGGTTTCGGCTCGTGGCGGAAGACGAGAGTGCCGTAAAACATTTCGTCCACCGAAGAGCCCGGCAGATCGACCGTGCCGTCGGGATCGTGATTGCCGTTGATCCATATCCATTCGCGGCCACGGGCCATGTCGCGGATGAGCTCGCGCAACGGCAGCGGCAGGTGCTCGGAACCGACGCGGTCGTGGAAATTATCGCCAAGGCTGACGACGATCTTCGGATCGTAACGGTTGACGAGGGAGGAGAGGATTTTAAGCGTGGCGATGGTGTCGTAAGGCGGCAGCATACGTCCGCGCCGGGCGAACGCCGCGCCTTTTTCCAGATGCAGGTCGGAGACGACAAGCAGCGACAGGTCCGGCAGGTAAAGCCCACCCAAAGGATCGCACCAGGCGGCGACGCCATTGATGGCGGTTTCGCTGCCGAGGCATTCGAAGCCATTGGAAAACCTGTCGCTCAATGTCAGCCGGCTTAGCACTTTTGCCTTTGTTCCTTCATTCCGCTCAGATGTTTCAGGACATGGCCTCGGCGACCAGCTCGTCGGCGGCCTCGGCCAGCACATCGTCCATCGCCTCGCCCGCCACCGTCTCGCGGCCGATTTCCAGCATGACGGGAACGGCAAGCGGCGAGACATGTTCCAGCGCGCGATGGGTTGTGTGACCCTTGATTCGCCTCAGCATATCGCCAAGACGGCCAATGTCCAAAAGTCCCGCCGCGGCATCGCGCCGCGTCGCTTCCAGCAGGATATGATCCGGCTCATGGCTGCGAAGAACGTCATAAATAAGATCGGCGGAGACGGTGACCTGTCTGCCGGTCTTTTCCTTGCCCGGATGGCGGCGCTCGATCAGCCCGGAAATGACGGCGCAATTGCGGAAGGTACGCTTCAGCATGAAGGATTCGTCCAGCCACGCCTCCAGATCGTCGCCCAGCATGTCCTCGTCCAGCAGGTCTGCAAGCGACAGGCGGCGGGATTTCAGCCGCCTGCCGATATCTTCCATGGCCCAGATGGCGAGCGAATAATCGGTGGCGACGAAACCCATCGGCTTGGCGCCCGCGCGTTCCAGCCGTCGCGTCAAAAGCATGCCGAGCGTCTGGTGTGCCAAGCGTCCCTCGAAGGGATACATGACCATGAAGAAGCGCTTGCGGAAGGGGAAGGTCTCCACCAGCAGCTCGTCGCGCTCGGGAATGATCGACTTTTCCTTCTGGATCGCCAGCCAGTCGCGCACCTGATCCGGCAGGGCATGCCAGCGCGCCGGGTCTGCCAGCATGGAGCGCACCTGATCCGCGAGATAGGTGGAGAGCGGAAACTTGCCGCCGGCATAGGAGGGTATCTTCGGGTCCATGGAGAAGGCCTGCGAGACCAAGCATTCATTCTCGCGGATACCTTCGAAACGCAACACCTTGCCGGCGAAGAGGAAGGTATCGCCCTGCACCAGCTGTTCGAGGAAATATTCCTCGACTTTGCCGAGCGACATGCCGCCGCGCCCGACCGTGCCCTTGGCATTGCGCTTGACCATGCGGACATTGAGTTCCGCCGCCTCGACGATGGTGCCGAGGTTCAGGCGATATTGCTGCGCGACCGCCGGATTGGAGACGCGCCAGCGACCGTCCTTCATCTGGCGGATGCGGGCGTAACGCTCATAGGTGCGCAGCGCATAACCGCCGGTCGCGGTGAAATCCACCACCCTATCGAAGGTAGTCCGCGGCAGGTCGGCATAGGGCGAAGCGCTGGTCACTTCACGATAGAGATCATCCGCATCGAAGGGCTCGGCGCAGGCCATGCCGAGCACATGCTGGGCAAGAACATCGAGCGCGCCCTCGGCAATCGGCGGCGTATCCTGCGCGCCGATATAATTGGCATCCAGTGCGGCGCGGCACTCCATCACCTCGAAACGGTTGGCGGGAACGAGGATCGCCTTTGACGGCTCATCCATGCGATGATTGGCGCGGCCGATGCGCTGGGCAAGGCGGCTTGCGCCCTTCGGCGCGCCGACATGCACGACGAGGTCGACATCGCCCCAGTCTATGCCGAGATCGAGCGTGGAGGTGGCGACGACGGCGCGCAATTTGTTTTCCGCCATGGCCGCTTCCACCCTGCGGCGCTGGCCGGCATCCAGCGAGCCATGATGCAGCGCAATCGGCAGATTGTCGTCATTGATGGTCCAGAGTTCCTGAAAGATCAGCTCCGCCTGCGAACGGGTGTTGACGAAGATCAGCGTCGTCTGATGGTCCTTCAGCGCGGCGTACAAATCCTTCATGGCGTAACGTGCCGAATGGCCGGACCATGGGATGCGCTCTTCAGTGCTCAGGATGGAGATATCCGGCTTTGCCCCACCCTCGACGGTGATGAGACCGGCGGGCGGCTCATCCTGCCCCTGCGGTGCGAGGTAACGGCGCAAATCCATCGGCTCCGCCACCGTGGCCGAAAGGCCGATGAAGCGCACATCGGGTGCGTGCCGGCGCACCCGGGCGAGCGCCAGCGACAGCAGATGGCCGCGTTTGGAGGTGACGAGCGAATGCAACTCGTCGAGCACCACATATTTCAGGTCACGGAAAAAGCGCTCGGCCTCCTTGTTGGCGAGCAGAAGGGAGACCTGTTCCGGTGTCGTCAGCAGAATGTCTGGCGGCTTCACCTTCTGGCGCTGGCGTTTGCCCTGCGGCGTATCGCCGGTGCGGGTCTCAATGGAAATCGGCAGGCCCATTTCGGAGACGGGTCTGGTGAGGTTGCGTTCGATATCCACCGCCAACGCCTTGAGCGGCGAGATATAGAGCGTGTGCACGCCGACGAAGCCGGAGCCCGGCGGCACCTTGCCGCGTTCCGCCAGAGCGGTGAGCGAGGCCATGAAGCCGCCCAGCGTCTTGCCGGCGCCCGTCGGCGCGATCAGCAGCATGTTCTCGCCGCCGCGCGCCCGTGCCATCAGCTCCAATTGATGCGCGCGCGGAGACCACCCTTTTTCGGCAAACCATTTCTGGAATGGAAGGGGCAAAGTGCCGACATGGGTGCCGGAAATGGGAGACTCGGTGTGTTTCACGTCTTCAAGGTAGTGAAAAACCTGCAAAAAAGAAGGGCGGAACGGGACCGCTTGACAGAAAGCATAATCGCGGATAAATTTTATCCACGATACTGAAACGAACCGCACAGGGACAAGTCGGATGAAACTCGGCGACGGCGTGGAACAGGCCATTCACAGCGTGGGCATGCTGGCGGGGCTTTCCGAAGGCGGCGTGCTGTCTGCAGCGGCGCTGGCCGAATTTCACGGCGTTTCCACCAGCTATCTGCTGAAGCATCTCCAGTCGCTGTCCAATGCCGGGATTGTCGCCACCGTGCCGGGGCCGAAGGGCGGTTACCGTCTGGCCCGGGCGACCGACAGGATCACCCTGCTCGATATCGTGCTGGCCGTCGAAGGCCCACAGCCTGCCTTCCGCTGCGCCGAAATCCGCCAGCGCGGGCCGAACCCCTTGCCGGGGCGTTATTTCACCAAGCCCTGCGGCATCAATGCCGCGATGCTGAAAGCGGAGAAGGCCTATCGGGCCGAACTCGCCAAAACCACCATCGCCGACATTCTGGGCGATCTTGCCGCCAATGACGATGGCGGGATTGCCGCGCGAGGCTGCGCCTTTCTGGAGCTGAACGAGCGTAAAGCAGCGACGCGCTGATACAGCCAAACCTTAACCAACCCAATGCCGGTCAGCCCGACAGCTTTCCGGACCGATGACGCATGACTTCAAACAGACCCAACCAATGGAGAGACCCATGAAAACCCGTGTTAATTATGCCAAAGCATCGCCCGAAGCCTTCAAGGCCGTCATGGCTCTGGAAAATTACGTTCAGGGCAGCGGGCTAGAGCGCCGCTTCGTTCACCTCATCAAGCTGCGTGCCTCAATCATCAACGGCTGCGCTTTCTGTGTGGACATGCATGTGAAGGAAAGCCGCCATGACGGGCTTTCCGAACAATGGATCAACCTGATGAGCGTGTGGCGGGAATCCCCCGTTTATACCCAGCAGGAACGGGCGCTGCTCGGCTGGGTGGACGCGGTGACGAAGATTGCCGAAACCGGCGCCCCGGATGACGCCTTCGAGGCGCTGAAGGCGCATTTTTCCGATGAGGAGATCGTGAAGATCACCGTCGCCATCGGCGCGATCAACACCTGGAACCGCATTGCCGTCGGTTTCCGCTCGCAGCATCCGGTCGATGCGGCTGCGAAGGCGGCGTGACCTCTTAAACCCGAAACGGGCGGCCGCTACATGGCGATGTAGCGGTCGTTCCTGTGATTGATGGCAAGCGTGAGGTTCATGACCAGCGCACCGAGGACGGAGCAGATGATGACGAAAGGTGTGGCCACGAAAAACGAGCAGGCCAGCACCATGCCGTCGAAGGCGAGCTGCACGAGGCCCGCGCGCCAGCCGAAACGATCCTGCAGATAAAGCGCCAAAATGCCGAAACCGCCGAGGCTGGTGCGGTGGCGAAACAGCGCCAGCATGCCGGCCGCAACCGTCAGCCCGCCGAAAAGTGCGGCGGCAACCGGATTGATGCTCTGAAATGCGAAAAAGCCGGGCATATATTCCGACAGCAGCGCCGTCATGGCGATGGCGCAGAAGGTCTTGACCGTGAAGGCAAGGCCGAGGCGACGGAAGGCGAGATAATAAAACGGCAGATTGACGAGGAAGAACACCGCGCCGAAGCTGAAGCCGGTAGAATAATGCGCCAGAAAGGCAAGGCCGACGGTGCCACCGGTGAGCAGGCCCGCGGCAGAAAGCAGTGTCACACCGAGCGAGACGAGCATGCTGCCGGCCAGAACGCCCTGGGCATCCTCCAGCAGCGAATGACGATCGGGCGCGGAAGCCCAGATATTCAAGCGCTTGCGTGCAGTCGTATCGACCATGCCTGTTCCCCTGATTTTCCGGCCTCTGTCGAGCTATTGCGCAAAAGCGCGATGGATTTCAAGCGTGCTTCGCTCAACGCACAACGATGTATCTGTCCGAGCGGTGATTGATGGCCAGAAACATGTTGAGCACGAAAGCGCCGACAATCGAATAGACAACCGTGGCCGGATCGATGATGAGGAAGGCGCAGAGCATCACGAAGGCATCGAAGGCCAGCTGGATGAGACCAGCGCGGATGCCGAAGCGATCCTGAATATAGATGGCGAGAATGCCGATGCCGCCGAGGCTGGCGCGGTGACGATAAAGCGCCAGCAAGCCGTAACCCAGCAACAGACCGCCGAGCAGGGCCGCCCAGAGCGGGTTGATGCTGTCGATCACCATCCAGCGCGCTTCCACTTCCGTCAGCACCGAAACAAGGCCAATGGCGATGAAGGTCTTGAAGGAAAAGGCAAGACCGAGGCGACGGAAGGACAGGTAATAAAACGGCAGATTGACGAGGAAGAACAGGAGGCCGAAGCTGATGCCGAAGGCATAATGCAGGAGAAAGGCGACGCCGGCGGTGCCGCCGGTCAGAAGGCCGACCTTGTTCAGAAGATAAAAGCCGAGCGCCGACACGATGGCGCCGGTGACGATGCCCTGCACGTCTTCCACCGGCGCATGTTTGGCCGGATCGGAACTCCACATGCCGTAAACGCTTCTCGTTCTGCTCACGCTTTTTTCCTCAGCTTCAGGCATATTTTGCACTGCAAAAAACATCTGAGCAAGATGGATACGTAAGGAAGCCTGACCTATCGCGAAAATGGCAAGAAACGGAATGTTCAGGCTTTGGCGCGGGCAAGAAAAAGAATGCCGGAAAGGGGTTTTCCGGCATCCTTGCGAATGGTGGTTTTGCGGATTTCGATGAGGGAAAAGCCCGTCCGCTCAAGAAGCTCGGTCACGTAGCTCTTCGAATGGGCGTAACGAAGGGATTCCCGCAGCACGAAACCGTCTTCCTCCCCCGCATCCTCCACCGAAAAGGCGAAAAAGCCTGAAGGCGAAAGCAGGGCGGAAACGAGCGGCATGACGGTTTCGAGACTGCCGAGATACATCATCACATCGGCGGCGGCCACAAGGCCGGCGCGGTGCTGCGCTAGCGTGGGGGTGAAGAGCCCCGAGGCCTCCGGCTCCAGCGAAAGATCGGCCTGGTCGAGATGATCGTAAAGCCCCTTTTCCTCCGCCTTGGCCAGCATGTTCTGGGAAATATCGAAACCTTCCAGCCGGTTTGCGAAGGTGCGGATTTCAACGCCAAGGAGACCGGTGCCGCAGCCAATATCGACAATGGTGTCGAACGCGCCGCTTCCCGCCGCCTTGCCGATCAGTTCCGCCAGCTTTTGCGGCACGCTGTAATCCAGCTTTTCCACAAGCGAGGTTTCGAAACGGTCGGCATAATCGTCGAAGAGCCCTTCCACATAGCGGCTCGGCGGTTGCTCGGGCGTTTCGGCGGCGCCGAGAACCGCGAGTTTCAGCTCGGCTGCAAACAGTCCTTCGGTGTCCAGCTCGGCGACTTTCCCGTAGGCCGCCACGGCTTTTTCCGTTTCGCCCGCTTTTTCGTGATATTCCCCGAAGCGAAACCAGCCCGCTGTCCACCGCGGCGCAAGCTCCAGCGCCTGTTCCATGAGTTCGGCGGCGGCGGGAAAGTCACCGCTCTCCGCCAGCATGCGGGCATAGTCCGCCCGGCGGTCGGCAATGACGTCACCGGAAGAAAACTGGTTTGGGGCCATTCAAGATTCCTGAGAAGATGTCGGCTGTCATTTATCAAGCCATAAAAAAACTCAAGTCCTATTTCATGGCGGCCTCGTGGAATTGGCGAATTTGACGCGATATAGTGCGCCGAAACTTGCATCGAAGCGTCGTGCTTCATATGTCAGGACAAAACAGGAGACGTGCTGATGGCCGGTGAGGTCAACAAAATGCTGGGTGACACGGTGGCCCGGACCGTGGTGAAGCTGCTGGTGGTTTCATTGCTCGTCGGCTTTCTGATGGCGATCTTCGGATTGACGCCATGGAACATCATCTACGGCGCGCGCGATTTCGTGGTCGATCTCTGGCGCAGCGGCTTCCATGCGCTGGGCGCAATCGGCGACTATCTGATCCTCGGGGCAACGATCGTCATTCCGGTTTTCATCATCCTGCGCCTCCTGAGCTACCGCCGCTGACATGACCCACTCCACGTTTCAAATGCTTTCACGGCGCGGCTTCGTGTTGCTTTCCGCCGGCTCCGTTCTTTCCGCCTGCGTTTCCATGCCCACCAACAAGGGCATGCCCTCCGGCACCCGCGACGAGACGGCGGCGGCCCTTCCCATGGTCAACGATCTGCGCCGCTCCAAGGGGCTTTCGCCGCTTGCCATCAATGGCGCGGCAAGCGGTGCTGCCGCCTATCAGGCCGGCCGCATGGTCAAGGCGCAGAAGATGGCGCATCTGATCGGCCTGACCGACAGTTTCCTGATCCGCATGAAAGACGGCAATGTGCCGCTTCCGGCAGCGGAAAACGTGGCCGCCGGGCAGGACAGCGTCGAGCGGGTGGTGAAGGCCTGGATCGGCTCACAACATCACCTTGAAAACATGCTCGGGCCCTATAACGGCCTCGGCGTCGCTGTCGCCTATGACGCGGCCAGCCGCAACCGACCCTATTGGGCGATGGTGCTCTGCGCCTGAGATAGTGGTGGGGTTTTGGGCGGAAAACACTCATATTTTTCGCCATTCCGCCGGCTCCCTCCATACTCGACGTCATCCTCGGCCCTGTGCCGAGGATCTAATCAGGTCCAATAAAATCAATCGGTTGCAGATGCTCGGGACAAGCAACCGTGGATCTACTGTGCGAATGCCGGGTCTGATCGAGCGATTGCGTTGAGGATTGTGATGAGCTTTCGCACGGTTGCG
>NZ_JBNWCL010000018.1:0-99636 GCF_053522445.1 Agrobacterium sp. 22-221-1 | reverse complement strand
TAAACACCCTCCTGGCAGCGTCAGCCCCAGAACGATGTCCGCACTGCAGAATCCGCTTCAGACCGCCAAAATGCATTCTGCCAAAGTAGTGCTAGGGCGGCGTCACGCTTCCGGCGCGCTCGGCGACTTCAGCCGTTGAGCGCGTCCTTCACGGCCTTTGCCAGTGTGAAGGTCAGCTTCTTCGACGCTGCGATCTTGATCGTCGCCCCCGTTGCCGGATTGCGGCCTTCACGCGCCGGCGTCTCTTTCACCTTGAATTTGCCAAAGCCCGGCACGTTCGTCTCTGCCCCGTTTTTCGCCGCCTCGGTGATCTGCCGAAACACGCTGTCGACGACAGCTTTCGCTTGTGCCTTGGTCAGGCACTGTTCGCTGGCGATCTTGTCCGCGATCTCGGTTGCTGTCGTCATGGAAGGAATCTCCTTATCGGGTTGATGATCCCATCCAGCATCGCAATGGGCCTGAGGCGATGGTAGGGCAAATAATACTCTGCCGCCCTGAATCCACTGAAAATCGACGTTTTTCGTCGTGTCACCTGCCTTCAGGTCGTACCGTCGTCGCGATATCCCCTTCGACGTTTTATCTTTTGAAGCCGCATCGCGGCCGTTTCGGCATCATGGTTGTTATCGAATGTTTCGATCTTCGACTGGCCGTTCGTGCCGATCCGGCCTCAGTGACGGATGACCGATGCGCCGCCAAAGAGCGTTGGCTGGATCGCGAGCACGTAGAAACGTCGCATGTTCTGCGACGGGTCGATGCGGCGAAGATGAACTGTTCCTGTATCCTCATTTTCCATGGCCGGAGTCTTGCTTCCTTTGGAAGACCCGTCCAACGACTTCTTTGAATCGATCTGCTCCGACCGATTCATTGCGGTGATGATTGATTGGTCTGATCCGGTGCGGCTTGCCCGTCGCTTCCGTAAAGAAGGGTTGGGCAAGGCACCCTTCGGGTGCGGCTCTATGGGGCGAGCTTGACGAAACGATTGGCCTTTGCGGCCGCATCCATGTCCTTTCGCCGAAAGTAGATCGCGCGGCCGCAGCGGATCGGGCTGTGCCCCTGCACGATGATGATCTGCTCATCCTTGCGCATCGACTGCGTAATCTCGTGCGGCATGATCAGTGGCCGGCGCTGGAAATTCACATTCTCCGATTTGCGCGACGCGTTGTTCTTCGTATCCCAGCCGATGTTACGGGAGCTCCCCTTCACCTCGACCGTCATCTCGCCGCATTGCGCCGAGACGTTGCGAGCCGTGTCGAGCGCCTTGATCGCCGCATAGGAGGCGAACGCGCAACCATCGATCCATGAGGTCGCGCCATCCTTCCCGAAATGCCGCTCAAGCTGACCGACCGACTGGTACATCAACATCATCGAAATCCCATACTTACGACCGCGATCGCGGGCCTCTTCGAGAACGCGCATGTAGCCGAGCAGGTCGACCTCATCGAGCATGAACAGCGCCCGCCGCTTGAATCCGCCGTCGGCCTCAATCATCGCATTGATCAGCGCTCCGATGATCACCCGGCCGATACCCGGATAGGATCGCAGGATCGACGCCGGGATATTCAGGAAGACGTCCTTCTTCCCGCTGACGATATCGCTCGATTTGAAGGCATTGCCACACACCAGTGCGGCATAGCTTTCGAGCGACAGCCATTGTGTATCCTTCGATGCCGTCGAATAGACGCCGGAGAATGTCTGCTCGGTCATGTTGGTGAAGACGCCCAGGGTTTCGCGGATGAAGACTGAGGCCGAATTCTCCTGAATGTCGCGCAGCATGGCCAGCACCGACGGTTCGGGCTCGGACACGATCTGGCGGAGGCTGCGCAGGTTTCGTCTGCCGGTATAGTCCGGCGACAACATGACATGGGCGAGCAGACCGGTCAGAAGATTGTGTGCCTGGCTCTGGAAGTAGGCGCCGCTCGAGCTTTCGAAACGCATGCTCTCCGACAGGAGCATATGGGCCACCCCGACGATATCCTCTTCCTTGTGCTTCGACGTCTCGATGCCGTCGAGTACGTTGAAGCCCATGATCGGGTTCGTCGGATCGAGCACCATGACTTCACGGCCGAGGACGCGGGTGCGATGCTCGACCACCATGGGCGCAACCTCGGTCGACGGATCGAGGCAGATCAGTGGTCCGGTATAGCGCAGCGCCGTCGGCACGACATTGCTGGTTGTCTTGTATCCGCCAGATCCGGCGAAGAACAGCATATGGGTGGAATCGAAATCTTGGCTGTAGGTGAGGAGCGGGGCCTTACCGCCCTGTCCCCATGTCGAACGATCATTCGGATCGAAGGGCAACTCAAGGACGATTTCCTTGTCGACGCGGTAACGCTCGCCGACGACGACTTCGCCATCCGGCGGAAAGAGCTTTCCGGCAGCCGACATCGAAAGCCAGTCGGCATCGCCGAAGGTTGCGCGCCGTGCGCGCTTGACCTGTTCGGGCACGACGGTGGAGATGCGGGCCGAGGCCGCGACCGCCATGAAGCCGCACAGGGACCCCACCATGACAACCATGTCGAGATAGGAAAGCGCGTCGTCCCAACCGATGAGACCGCGCTCGACGGATGGTGCAAGCCGTCCGTATTCCCTGAGGCCATAGAAGCCGACGACGCAAACAAAGCACAAGAGGCTCACCATGGCGATCGGGCGCCGGCGATGCATGGGTAGCATGCAAACCGTCAGCAGGCCGGCGAGCGGCCCGAAAAGAAGCGCCGGCAACGGAGCCGCGCGGAGGAACCAGTATTCGGTCTTGCCTGACATGCAAGTCGCCAGTCCTGTCCATCGCCAGCCGACGATATGGACGGTGACCGCCGTGACCACGATCGGCACGAAGACGAGCAACAGGCTCGGATGCAGCTTTCCCTTCAATGCCATTCCAGCATCTCCCCGGCGCGCGCGACCTCTCCCTCGAGTGCCGAGGCCTTGAACGCTTCTTCGCCGATATCGCGCAACCGCCGATGTTCCGGCGAGCCCGCCGTTACGCGCGCGAGTTCAAGAAACCCGCCGAGCAGAAACGCCCGGTCGGCCTTCGCCAAGCCTGCCTTGACGACGATGCCGCCAAGCAGGAATTTTTCCCGGGCTTCTTGTTTCCGGTCAGCCGTCATTTGAAACCGCCTGCGGCGTTCCAGCCCCACCATCTGCTGGTCGACGCGCCGGAGCAGATGCGCCAGCAGCCCCCTTCTTCTCTTGCTTGCGAAATCGCGCGGCGATCTCCTCGAAGAGGCGGTCGACCTCCTCGTCAGTGATCTCCATTTCCGCCAGCCCCGCCTTTGTCGCTGCGCGAGCAAAGCGCTCGGCGGATTTAACTATCAGAGAACGCCTGCGTTCGCGCAGCCTCTCGATTTGGGCGTCGATATCCAAGATTGACAATTTTGCAGCCATATCTGCATCCCTCTCGGTCATGACGATCTTGCGACCTGTCGATTAAACTAGCTAGAATACGATAGTAAAATAAGCTACCTTGCGCAAGTCCCCAAAACGTCGATGCCGGAGTTCCGGCTTGGGCCGTCTTCCGGAAAAGCGGTATCGGCCCTGCGGTCCGATCGGTTTGAGGGCGCAATATACGTCGCTGACGCGACGTGCCTGAGAGGTTCGGAGGCCAGTCGTGGCGATCATGTTCGTCAGAGCGCAGGTGATCGGAAGGGGAGCGGGGCGCAGCATCGTCTCGGCAGCCGCCTACCGTCATCGTGCCCGGATGATGGACGAACAGGCCGGTACGTCCTTCAGCTATCGGGGAGGGGCGTCGGAACTCGTGCATGAGGAACTGGCGCTGCCCGATCAGATACCCACCTGGCTGAAGGCCGCCATCGACGGTCGCTCCGTTGCCGCTGCCAGCGAGATATTGTGGAATGCGGTCGACGCCTTCGAGACGCGGGCGGACGCGCAGCTTGCCCGGGAACTCATCATCGCGCTGCCGGAAGAGCTGACGCGGGCGGAAAACATCGCTCTCGTCCGCCAGTTCGTGCAGGAGAATTTTACATCGAAGGGGATGGTCGCGGATTGGGTCTATCACGACAAGGACGGAAATCCGCACATCCATCTGATGACAACGCTGCGACCGCTGACGGAGGAGGGATTCGGAGCGAAAAAGGTTGCCGTTCTGGGAGAGGATGGCAATCCGCTGCGCGTTGTCACACCGGACCGCCCGAACGGCAAGATCGTCTACAAGCTCTGGGCCGGCGACAAGGAAACCATGAAGGCGTGGAAAATTGCCTGGGCGGAGACCGCCAACCGACATCTGGCGCTTGCCGGCCATGAGATCCGTCTCGATGGGCGCTCCTATGCCGAACAGGGTCTCGACGGGATCGCGCAAAAGCATCTCGGTCCGGAAAAGGCGGCGCTCGCCCGCAAGGGCGTCGAGATGTATTTTGCGCCGGCCGATCTTGCCCGGCGTCAGGACATGGCGGATCGGTTGCTGGCGGAACCGGAGCTTCTGCTGAAGCGGCTCGGAAATGAACGCTCGACGTTCGATGAAAAGGATATCGCCAAGGCGCTACATCGCTATGTCGATGATCCCATCGATTTTGCCAACATCCGGGCGCGTCTGATGGCGTCGGACGATCTCGTGACCCTGAAGCCGCAGGTGATCGATCCTGAGAGCGGAAAGGCGGCGGAACCGGCCGTCTTCACGACGCGCGATATGCTGCGCATCGAATATGACATGAGGCAATCGGCGCGCGTTCTTTCGGAGCGCAAGGGTTTCGCGGTTTCCTCTCAGGCAGTCGCTGCCGCCGTCGAGACCGTTGAGACCGCCGATCCGGAAAAGCGGTTCCGGCTCGACGCGGAGCAGGTCGATGCTATCCGTCATGTCACGGGCGAGAGCGGTATCGCGGCGGTGGTCGGTCTTGCCGGCGCGGGCAAGTCGACCCTCCTTGCGGCAGCACGCGTTGCCTGGGAAAGCGACGGCCGCCGTGTCGCCGGAGCAGCACTTGCCGGCAAGGCGGCGGAAGGACTGGAAGACAGTTCCGGCATCAAGTCGCGCACGCTGGCGTCATGGGAACTGGCCTGGGCGAGCGGGCGCGATCTGCTCGAGCGCGGCAATGTGCTGGTCATCGACGAGGCCGGCATGGTATCCTCGCAGCAGATGGCGCGCGTGCTGAAGGCCGCCGAGGAGGCTGAGGCAAAAGTCGTCCTGGTCGGTGATGCCATGCAGTTGCAGCCGATCCAGGCCGGTGCTGCGTTCCGGGCCATATCGGAGCGGATCGGGTTCGCCGAACTCGCCGGCGTTCGTCGTCAGCGAGAACAGTGGGCGCGCAACGCCTCCCGGCTCTTTGCACGCGGCGAGGTCGAGAAAGGCCTCGACGCCTATGCCCAACATGGTCATCTGGTCGAGGCGGACACGCGCGATGAAATCGTCGGCCGGATGGTCGATGACTGGACGGAGGCGCGCAATCGGGCGATCGAGGCCTCCGTCTCGGAAGGTAAGGAAGGCCGCCTTTGCGGCGACGAGCTGCTCGTGCTCGCCCACACCAACGAGGATGTGAAGCGGCTGAACGAGGCGCTGCGATCGGTGATGATCGACGCCGGCGCGCTCAGTGATCGTCGCTCGTTCCAGACGGAGCGCGGCGAGCGGGAGTTCGCCGCCGGCGACCGGATCATCTTCCTCGAAAATGTCCGCTTCGTGGAACCGCGCGCCAAAAACCTCGGTCCGCAATATGTGAAGAACGGAATGCTTGGCACGGTCGTTTCCACCGGCGACAAACGGGGCGATGCCTTGTTGTCCGTCCGTCTCGACAATGGCCGCGATGTCGTCATCAGCGAAAACAGTTATCGCAATGTCGATCATGGCTATGCCGCCACCATTCATAAGTCACAAGGTGCGACCGTCGACCGGACCTTCGTGCTCGCCACCGGCATGATGGACCAGCATCTGACCTAT
Organism: Agrobacterium sp. 22-221-1; assembly: GCF_053522445.1. Classification (NCBI taxonomy): domain Bacteria; kingdom Pseudomonadati; phylum Pseudomonadota; class Alphaproteobacteria; order Hyphomicrobiales; family Rhizobiaceae; genus Agrobacterium; species Agrobacterium sp. 22-221-1. The sequence continues at coordinate 93,758 of NZ_JBNWCL010000018.1, read as the reverse complement.
GTGTCGATGACACGCCATCGTGATCGCGCCGATCTCTATGCGGCGCGCGGGGATTTTGAACCGAGATCGGAATGGGGACGAAAGCCTCGCGCCGATCATGCCGTCGGCGTCACCGGTGAACTGGTCGAAACCGGCGAGGCAAAGTTCCGGCCTGAGGACAGGCAAGCCAGGGAAAGCCCCTATGTCGATGTGAGGACGGACGACGGTGTTGTTCACCGTCTCTGGGGCGTCGGTCTGCTGAAGGCGCTGGAGGAGAGCAGTGTCGCTGAAGGCGATATTGTCACGCTGCGAAAGGACGGCGTTGAAACGGTACGGGTGAAGGTGACCGTTGTCGATGAGCAGACCGGCGAGAAGCGGACCGAGGAGCGCGAGGTCGATCGAAATGTCTGGAGAGCGGAACTGAAGGAGGCGGCCGCGGTGCGCGAAGAGCGCCTTGAGCGGGAAAGCCATCGCCCGGACCTCTTCAATCAGCTGGTCGCGCGCCTGTCGCGCTCCGGTGCGAAAACCACGACACTCGATTTCGAGAGCGAGGAAGGTTACGGGGCGCATGCGCATGATTTCGCGCGGCGGCGCGGGCTCGACACGCTCTCCCAGGCTGCGGCCGGAATGGAGGAGGACGCTTCCCGGCGGCTGGCGTGGGTTGCGGAAAAGCGGGAGCTGGTGGCGAAGCTCTGGGAGCGCGCGAGTGTTGCGCTCGGGTTCGCGATCGAGCGCGAACAGGGTGTTGCGTACAATGAAGACGGAGCCGAAACTCTGGCAACGGAAATCCCGACAACAGGGAAATATCTGATCCCGCCCAGCACCAACTTTGCCCGCAGCGTTGATGAGGATGCACGGCGGGCGCAGATCGCCTCAGACCGGTGGAAAGAGCGGGAAGCGATCCTGTCGCCGGTTCTCGAGAGGATCTATCGCGATCCGGATACCGCGCTTGCCCGTTTGAATGCGTTGGCATCGAACGTGACGAACGAGCCGCGTGAGCTTGCGGATAATCTCGCCACTGCACCAGGTAGGCTTGGCTGCCTTCGCGGCTCCGACCTTACTGTCGAAGGTCGTGCTGCTCGTGGCGAACGCAATACGGCCATCGCCGCGCTGTCGGAACTGCTGCCGCTGGCGCGCGCCCATGCCACGGAATTCCGCCGGCAGGCCGAGCGCTTCGGTATCCGCGAACAGCAACGACGCGCCCATATGTCCCTGTCGATCCCGATGCTGTCGAAGCCGGCAATGGCACGCCTCATCGAAATCGAGAGAATCCGCGAACGAGGCGGGGACGATGCCTACAAGACCGCTTTCGCCTATGCCGTCGAGGACCGCCAACTGGTTCAGGAGGTCAAGGCCGTCAACGACGCCTTGACCGCACGCTTCGGCTGGAGCGCCTTCACCGCGAAGGCCGATGTGGTTGCCCAGCGTAACATCGCCGAGCGCATGCCGGAAGATCTCGCGCCGGAGCGCTGGGAGAAAATCCTCCGCCTGTTCGCCGCCGTCAGGCGTTTTTCCGAGGAGCAGCATTTGGCTGAAAAACAGGACCGTTCGAAGATCGTCGCCGGCGCGAGCATCGAGATCGGAAAGGAAGCGATGCCCATGTTGCCGATGTTCGCCGCTGTGACCGAGTTCAAGACGCCGGTGGAAGAAGAAGCGCGCAACCGTGCTGGCGCGGTCGCGCACTATCGTCACTATCGCGCAGCCCTTGCCGAGACCGCGACGCTCATCTGGCGCGAGCCTGCAGGCGCGGTCGGAAAGATCGAGGAGCTTGTCGGAAAAAGCTTCGCCGGCGAGCGGATCGCCGCGGCGGTCAGCAACGATCCCTCTGCCTATGGTGCGTTGCGTGGTTCTGACCGCCTGATGGACAGGCTGCTCGCCCCCGGTCGCGAGCGCAAGGAAGCGCTCCAGGCTGTGCCGGAAGTTGCCAGCCGCGTGCGTTCGCTCGGGGCGTCGTGGGCGACAGCCCTTGATGCGGAGACACGAGCCGTCACCGACGAGCGTCGGCGCATGGCGGTTGCCATCCCAGGGCTGTCGCAGGCGGCCGAGGATGCCCTCCGGAAACTGGTGGTAGATGTGAACAGGCAGAACAAGGACAAGGAAAAGAACACCAGACGCGGTGTTGCTGCGGGTTCACTCGAGCCACGTGTCGTCCGGGAGTTTGCAGAGGTCAGCCGGGCGCTCGACGAGCGTTTCGGGCGGAATGCGATCCTGAGGGGTGAGAAGGATACCGGCAATCTCGTCTCACCGGCGCAACGCCGAGCCTTCGAGGCGATGCGAGAGCGTCTGCAGGTGCTGCAGCAGGCGGTGCGGGCAGAAAGCACTCAGAACATTATCGCCGAGCGCCAGCGTCGCACGATTGAACGAGGCGGTGTTTTCACTCGATAGGAATCGGTACGACGGGACCGAAACGTTTGGTGGAAGATCACAAACGTCGCTGAGTGGATTGATTGCATCAAATTGAGGCAGCCGGCGAGCCGCTCGCGACGAGGCCTGCGCCAAGCGCAATATTGCATGACGCTGGTCCACTCGGTGGTTAGACAGCTACGCCCTGCAAATCTTCTATATTAATCCGAGGGAGCCAATGGACTTCATTCTCTCATGTCTGTTGTCGCCGCTCTCGGGAATTGCCCGGACGGGCCCCCTGGTGCTGGCAGCCATGTCACTGATCTTGCGGCGCCGGGCGCGAGTTCCCACAAGCGACCCTCGATCAACGTTTGAATGCCATAGAACGTGAGCAGGTCTCCGGCGGAGACCCGTACGATGAGACCATCGTTAGCGACTCTGATGATCGCAAACCCGTTCTCGAAGTTGAGTTGTCTACCGCTGTCCCTGCCGATGATCGACAAGCAGATATCTGCGCTCTGCACGCAGATTTTCTTTGCTATGGCCGGCGCAGCCTCTAACTCAATGAAGGCCTCCGAGACGTTTTGATACCTCATTCATCCTCCGTCAGAAGTGTCTCCCTTTGGCAATATGTCCAATACACGACATACGGAACGACCAGCGGGGGGATGGAGGACAGCATGCAGTTGGTCCTGATGACGGGAAATACCCACAACGGTACTCGCTCATATGAGGGATCACCACGCGGTTGGCATGCCTGGCCACTACGCCGAGCGGCGGACGGCGTGGGATCTATAAGGATCTCTTAAATGGGAGGCCTTGCCGGCTTTTGCAAGGCTGGCAGAGCATCGCTGCTACGGTGGTCAGACGTGACATGACGGCTTCCACCCGCGTCACGGGCTCGTTCGAAGTTGCTGGTCTGAAGGTTACCGATCCCTGCAATGTCGCGCAATGGGGTGACGACGACAGGTCTGCCTTCTTTCTATGTTGCACAGGAAAAAGGGGCGCATGTGCCAGGGCGTCCAAGACTGTCCGGCAAACGGGAAACCTGGGGGGGGCTGCAGCATGCTATTTCGGACGTTCAATTGCGGTACTATTTCCGAGCGCGTGCTTTCGCAATAGTGGATGCGAGCTGGCGGCCGATGTCGATGATGTCGTCACGATTGGCGGTCGGGTCCTGGTTGCTCCAGGCCAGTCCAAGGCCGATGCGCAGATCGATCTCCTCCACCGCCTTTAAACGGAAGTTTCTGTTCGGCAGGTTTGCCGCCCATTCCGGAACGAAGCCGACACCAACACCTGCGGAAACGAGCGCGATCAGTGAAAGTGTGTCGTCGCAGGTGTAGACGATCCGCTCGGAAAGTTGATGCTCGCGGAATGTCTCCAGAAAGTACCGCTCCGTGTAAGACAGGTTCGAACGCGAGAAGGAAATGATCTTCTGACGGCGCAAGTCCTCAAGCGTGACGGTCTGGGCTTCAGCGAGAGCATTGTCTTTGGAGACGGCGAGTAAATACCGTTCCTCTGTTATCGCCTGCCATCGCAATGCGCCGTTGTTGTCCAGCGGCCGGACGAAACCGATATTGACCTGTCCGCGCTCAATGTCCCGTACGATGGATTCGGTTGTGCCGTTGCGGATATGAATGCGGATATCCGGATAGCGTCGGCCAATTCGCGCAAGAAAATCGGGCAGAACACCGAAGGTTGCCGGGTGGATTGTGCCGATGGTGATCTTGCTGGCAGCCTTGCCGGCAATCGCCTGTGTGATCGCACAACTTTCGTCGACATCGCGAAGCAGTTGAACGCAACGCTCGTAAAAAACCGAACCTGCCGGCGTGAGTTGAACACGGCGTGTGGAACGAATGAGAAGGGGGACGCCCAGTTCCTTCTCGATCGCCTGGACTTGGGCCGTGACTGCAGGCTGGGCGAGGTTGAGCCGGATGGAGGCGCGCCCGAAATGCAGTTCTTCCGCGACGGCAACGAATGTGCTCATTTGGCGCAGATCCATTTCAGTTCCTTCCGCCGGACGCGCGATTAAGGTCGAGGCAGGCCTCTAATTCCAAGAGGATAGAGTGGTCCGTTGCCTTGGTCCAGATGCAACATTGATAGGACGCCACGATTAATGGTTGCTGAGGGCGGTTTAGCCCCGCATAATGTCGAAGCAGGTGGATTGGGACTACAACAATGTGGAGTAGCAATAGCCGGCCGATAGCGGCTAGGATAGTTGTTCAGAAGAATCGATGGTGAGGCCATGAAAACGGATATCGGACATCTTCCGCAGGCAAAGCAGCGCGAACTGGAAAGGGTCGTCCGGATCATCCATGAAGAGTTCGCCGGCATTGTCGAGCGTTCGAAGTCGGAGGCCAAAAAGGACGGGCGGATCTATAAAATCATCCTGTTCGGCTCCTACGCCCGCGGCACATGGGTGGATGAACCGCACACGTCGAAAGGCTATCAATCGGATTTCGACATTCTCGTCATTGTCAGCAACAAGGAATTGGCCGATCCCAAATACTGGGACAAGGCGACCGATCGGCTGATGTGGGACAAGGAGATCGAGACACCGGTCGGTCTCATCGTGCATGGCGCCCGCGAGATCAGCAACTTCCTGCATGACGGGCAGTACTTCTTCGTCGACCTCGCCCGCGAAGGTGTCATCCTCTACGAATTCGATGATCGGCCGCTGGCTGAGCCGAAACCGCTCAGCCCTGCCGATGCACTCAGGGTCGCGGAAGAGCATTTTGAAAAACAGTTCAATGGCGCGAAATATTTCCTCCAGCTGGCACGTTACTCGATAGCCGATGGTCAACCAAATCATGCGGCTTTCACGCTTCATCAGGCAGTCGAAACCGCCTATTCCTGCTACCTCCTGACTCTCACTAATTATTCGCCGCCCTCGCACAATCTGAAATTCCTGCGCGGGCTTTCAGAAGATCGTGACCGCCGTCTGGTCGACATCTGGCCACGCGACCATCAGCGGTTTACCGCATGGTACAACATTCTCAACGAGGCCTATGTCAAGGCGCGCTATTCGAAGCATTTTGAAATTTCCGAGGAAGCCCTTGCCTGGCTTCAGGAGCGGACGGCCGAGCTTCATGTTCTGGTCGAGACGCTCTGCCGGGAGCACATCGAAAAGCTTCAGCAGGCCGTGAAAAACGGTAGTTGAGGTTAGTCACCTGAATCTGAAGTTCGGCTCATTGTTTTTTGGCAGAAGCGCTTGACCGAGGCGAGTATTTGGTCGGCGGATTTGACTCACTTGTATGGGGTGGGGTTTTCGTTATGGGTTTCGATGAAGGCGTCGATGTCGGCTTCCAATTTGCAGTGGAACTGTGTACGCCGCGCTGCAACTGCTTTCGTGTCAGCTCTGCGAACCACTGCTCGACCTGATTGATCCAGGAGCCGACGTTGGCGTGAAGTGAACATGCCAGTGTGGGCGGCGTGCGAGCCAGGCCTTGATCCTCGGCGTCTTGTGGGTCGCGTAATTGTCCATCACCAGATGCACGTCCGGTCCCTTGGGCATCTCGGCGTCAATCCGCTTCAGGAAGTCGAGAAATTCGGTCGCCCGGTGACGTTTGTAGCACTGGCCGATCACCGCGCCAGTCGCAACGTCGAGCGCGGCGAACAGGGATGCCGTGCCGTTGCGGATCATAGGTATGGGTGCGCCGTTCGGCGACGCCCGGCGCTTTCAATCTAGCGCAGGGGCCTGCGGGCGCGGGTTGTTTGTCTTTTCGGCTTTAGCTTTGAGAGCGGTTTTTAAAGCGCCAGGATTCGTTCCCGGTTTCCACGATCTCGCAATGGTGTGTGAGCCTGTCGAGCAGGGCAGCGGTCATTTTGACATCGCCGAATACGGCCTGCCTGCGCGAACGAGAGATAGCCAAGCTCGTCCATTATGACGAAGTCGAGCCTGGTGATGAAGTCGGCGAGCCGGCCCTGTTTTCCATTGCGTGCTTCCGTCTCAAGCCGATTGGCGAGATCGACGACGTCGTAGAAGCGCCCACGCAATGCATTCGGGGCACCCATGGCCGTAGCCATGCCGAGACGTCGTGCTTCGGCTGCAACTTCCTGGGTGATCGGGAACTCACAGATGGCAGCACCGAGGTCTTTCAGGAAGTTCACCTTTTCAATCGAGTCGTCGTCGTGGGAAGCGAGAGCAATCCCATGATCTCTCGCGAGCTTGGCAAGGCCATGGATGACATCGATCGCGTCGGTGGTACACAGTGGCCAACGCTAGCGAACGGCCGGATACAGGCGCGGAAGCCACCGCTCGATGATATCGACCGGGAAACCGAGACGCACCTTGCCCTTTGAACTCGGGGACATGAGCACGCCGCAGTCCAACAAACTGGACAACACGGTTCGGGCCTGGCGCTCTTGATATCCGGTCAAAGCCTGTGCTTGCGAGCGTGCGAACTCTCCCGTCAGTATGGCTTCGCGCAACAGAGGCCAGCTGCCCTTGGGAAGGCGCTGCATCTGCACCTCCTCATTGCACCACACCTCGACGCGGTTCAAGAGCTCCTCAGGTTTGAGGAGCTCTTCCATGAACGTGACTTGATCGAGACAGCACGAGAGGAAGAAGGCCGTGAACTCGGCAAGGCCCGCCTCAGTGAGGTTGCCACGTCCATCCAGATCGCCGCGTCTTGGCTGATCAGCTTGGGAGAGCAGACGCTTATAGTCGGAGACGTTTCTGGCAAGACCGCGAGACACAGACCAGAGCTCCGAGCCAATCCCAAGGTCGCGCAGCAACGCGTGGGAGAACAGGCGAGAGACACGTCCGTTGCCATCGAAAAATGGATGGATCCACGCAAGACGATGATGAGATGCCCCAACCCCAACGATCTTCTGGAGTTTAGACAGCATCTTGAACGAGTAGGCTTCAACGAACCTTGCGAGCAGCGGTTCAATCATCTCCGGTTCGGGAGCGATGTGTTCGCCGACTTTGACGTGCCGCGTTCTCAGCTGCCCCGGGACCATAATGATTTCTTCGTCGGTATCGGGATTGCGAACAAGAAGCAGGTCATCTGGCAGCCGGCGGCAGAACTCGCCGTGCAACCAGCAGATGCCGTCGAGCGACAGCACAGGGAAGGGCATTTCGCCCCTATCGATAAGCTGCTGCACTTCGATATGGGCCCGGGCCTCGAGCTGAAGGTTGCGCTTCTCCGGTTCTCGAGCGAAATCGCCCGCCATGGCCCGATCGATATCGATTGGTAGCGTGTTGTGTCCCTCAATGAGATTTGAGTAATAGCAGTTCATCGAGCGCACGAGATCACCGACGGAAGCTCGCATGATGGGATGAAGTCGCGCTGCGAACCGACTGGCAACTGACGTCAGTTCGATCGCCAGATCTTCAAGTTCCCGGCTGCTGTCTGGAAGCAGGGGCTCTATGCTTGCGAGCGTAATCATTTTTGCCGCTTTCTATGCCGCTATAATTCTGTTTTGGAACATAGCGATAGGGCAACATTTCGGCAATGCATTTGCCGGTCTTCTTGCCGATCGAGTTCTAGCCCTTTATCTGCATGTTCTGCCGGGGAGCAAACCTAACTATCAGCGATCCGGGATAACGAACACTTTTTTTGCGGATGACGACGACCGATACAGTAACACAACGTACCTTAGATCAGTTTCAGCTTTGTGGCCAATGCAGTCGTCTGGGGAAGGGTGACGGTCTTAAGTTTCTGCCGAATGTTCTTCATATGAAAATTGACGGTATGATGTGTCATGTTCTCAAGGAGGGCTATCTCTTGGATCGTTTTCCCTTCAGCGGCCCACTTGATCACCATTGACTGCCGCGCCGTCAGTTCGATGGCCGGTGCTCTGATCGATGTCGCCTCGGTTGCCTCCACGCACATGTGGAGTAACCCCACAGCGTTTGCGCTCAAAACAGGATGCAGTTGGTATTTTTTGGGCAAGGCCACATCACCGGAGAAAAGTGAGAGGGTGAAGAAATTGCTGAATGGCGCCATCACGGGCATGCATATGCCGGCCCTGATGCCCGCCTCGTCGGCACTCGAATAGAATGTCTGGTGGGGGCCGCGTGCGACTTTCCCCTTATGCTCAAGGTTAAAGACAAATGGTGCCATTACTTCACGGGCACGTGTCAGGACTGGATCGATCCTGTCGAAACGCTCCTGCCAATATTTGTCCAGCCACTGCTGTGGGGCACTGGACAAGATGGAGTTTCCCAAGCCGGGATGACGGACGGTCACCACATGGTAAAAGTCAAATCCCAATTCCCGGGTCAGATGATCAAGCAGTTCGGCCGTGGCGCGGCTAGTTTTCATCATGGATGTCATATCGATCAATTTGCGTAGCCATGCGTTCATCCCGCGTCTTGTCCCACCGGCTCGAGCGGCGCTTTTGCCATTGAGCGCCATTGGAGGGTCCCGAGATTCTCGATTTTTGCCGGCCTTTTGACAGGGTCCAGGCGTTGGAACCTTTGTACCGCGGCCGCTCCCGCAGCCTTGGGCAAAGAGGGTGTGTACAAGGGGTGCGCAATTCGAAGGACTGTTCGCATTTGCTGAAGGGTTTCGTCTGAAACGTCGAACACGCCGCAACACACCGGGAGCCGGCCGTAACCGTCAGCACGGCCAATCTCCTCCACGATCAATCCCGCTCGCCGGTATACTCTTTTCATTGGCGGCTCGTAATTCGACACAAGTGTCTTGATGCCATGCACGAAGGCGCATTCGAACAAGGCCAGCAAAAGGAGCCCGAAAGCCCTTGGTGGGCCGAGCCTCGGTTGTGCCGTTCTCAGGAGGTCGACATCGAGACACATTCGCGTCCCCTCCCATGCGACGGGAGACACCAGATTCTTTCCCGCCAACGTTCGCCTGAACACATCATGCAGCAATGTCGGCCCTGTCGTCGGCATGAGCCGCACCGTGCCATAGAGATGTCGCGCGTCCTTGTCACACCAGACCAGGTAGACGGCGCCCAAACCGTCATAAGCGTCCCGTTCAAGGCCGCGATGCACATCGACCTGCCAGCCAAGACAATCGTGAAAAACCCGTTTCCGCAATCGGAACGATTGCTCCAGCAGGCCCGCGTACCGGTGATATTGATAGGGTTGGATGAGAAGGAACACGAGCAAGCCTCCGATCATGTGTCGGACAGAATGCACGTAAATCCCGGGTTGCCCATTGCTACGGATGGGCACAAACAATTGAGGTATTGCGCCGAAAGTTAAAGGTCTATGGCTGTTGTGCCACGGGGTGGAAGGCCAGGTTCGAGCTGCTGAATCAAATGGTGATCAGCCTGAACTTCATCGCCTGAACGGCGGCCGATGAAATAGTTGCGCATCCGAGCTTCAACCGGCCAGACTTGAGGTAGCTCCTTGCTGTATGCTCGGAAATACCGAGAATGAGTGCAATATCCTTGTGGTCTTTTCCGCGTGCCACCCACGACAGGCACTCCCGTTCACGGGCGCTGAGGCCCGGAACAGGGTCTTCTCCTCCATGAATCTCCGTGATCGCCTTCATATGAATCTGATATGCGATTTCGATCCAGTCCGACCGGTTACCTGCAACGAGTTTGTCCCAGCTTTTCGGATCGTGTGCCGCATTGACGGAGAAAATCGCGCGCCGGCCGACCCTGTCAGTAATGGGGATCGAATAACCGAACTCTCCGACGCCATGTTGCCAGGCGTCATCAAAGAACGCTGCAATTTCGGGCGTCATTTCGAATTCACGCCAGTCGAATGGAAGCTGCCGTAAAAAGCCCTGTTGCACAACAGGATCCACCTGGACATATCGCTTCAGGAAATACCGTGCGATCCATTCCGGACTGTAAGTTGACTGAACAAAGGGTGCATCAAGGTCGCTGATCACGGTTGCGGTCAAATGGTAGGTGACGAAATCTACGTTGTAAATTTCCTGAACAGAAAAAAGGGCCTCATAGACTGTGGGGGCATCTGTGATTGCCTCGATGGCTTCAGCGAGATTCGCAGATACTGTTTTCATGCGGGAACCCTTTCCGATGTGAGGGGGAGGTGTCACGGCGCAGAACGAGAAGCATCTCGCTCCCCACAGGCGCTCAGCGGACAACGTGCCGGCGTTTTTCGACCAACCCGCGTCTCATGTTCTTGCCGCTCACCTTTCGGTCGAAGCCGTGGCAGGCTTTTAGCGCGTCTCAACTTATTGTTCGGCTATCCGCGCAACTTTGGCGGAATGACCGGTTCCAGGCAACCTGTGTTGGTAGCCATCGTCTCCCCGTTGGCAAAGCCAAATTTAAAACATGTCACATTACGTCATATTTGGCGACTGCTACTTCTAGTAGTCGATTTCATAGCCAAATTGAGGGAAATTGATATATCGATGGTAGAGAAAATGGCTCAACGCAGGGAACAACCGCCTTGCGTTCAGGGGCTGCTGCCGACGCAAAGGGCATTTCATGAAAAAATTGATCCTGATCGGTTCGGTTGATGCGGACTTCTTTCTCCTCCTTTCACACATTCTGGAAGTTGAGGGTTATCAGGCTCGAATGGCCAGAGGCGTCGAGGAGATGTCCCATCTTACCGACGATCACCAGGTCAGGGCTGTACTGCTTGACTGCCGGCCTGATCCCTTTCCGGCGGTTGAGGTGTGTGCCAGGATCAAGGGGAATCATCGTACGGCGAGCGTTCCCGTCCTCGCAATCATTGGTGCGGGCGGCGAGGGGCAATATGTCGATATGCAGCGGGCCGGCGCAGAAGAGTGTTTCGTTCGGCCCTTTGCGCCGATCAAGCTGCTTGAATACCTGCGCAAGACCGCGCTCAGCCGGACCCTGCCTCGAGCGCGATCAGGTCAGCTATCCTACGGCGGCATCGAGATTGATTTCGAGCATCATCGCGTTTCAAGAAATGGTCTGAACATTCACCTGGGACCGCTGGAATTTTCTGTCTTGTCCTGCCTGATGGAGCGACCGACCGAGATTTGCCGGCGCGCAGAACTGATAACTGCAGTGTGGCCCGGCCTGCATCATGTCGAAGAGCGCACTCTGAACGTCCATATAGGCCGATTGCGAAAGAGACTGAACCGGAACGGCCAACCCGATCTTATCCGCACCGTCCGGGGAGTCGGCTACATTCTGGAATCCCCTTCGCCGGAAGCTCCAGCCGCTTTTGGAGACGATCGCAATGTCTAATCGGCTCGACAGGATCATACGCGGCGCTTGCGTGATAACGGGAGATGGCGCCACATTTCATGAAAACGCTTCCATCGGTATCGGCGAGGGCAGAATTGCGTTCGTCCAGCCAGGAAATATATCCGTCAATTCTGACGAGGTCGATGTCATCGACGCACACGGCCACACGGTTATCCCGGGCGTTATCAACGCGCATGCCCATGGCTGCGTTTGCGGACCATCCATGCCGAGCGGGTCGTCCCCTGTCGATGGGCAAGTGATTGTCTGGAACAGGAACAGACACCTCCTCGAGGGGACGACCACGTTATTGAATGTATGCGGTTTGGCGTTGTCTGATGAGGCGTTTGCGGGCGATGCACATCCGCTTGATGTCCATATCTCTACCGCTCACACCCCTTCCAATATCGAAGCGGCCCTGGCGATCGATGGCGCCGGTCTATCCGAACGGCATAGACATGCATCCGTCGACGAAGCTTTGTCGCAAGGAGCAAAAGCGCTTGGCGAGGTTGGCGGGGGCCAGACGCTGGGCGGCGGAGCGCAGGAGTACCGTTTCATCCCCGAGGCGATGAAACGGGTGACGGGACGGGAAGTGTCGCCTCTGGTTTCACGTCAGTTGCGAAATGCCGTGGTCGGCCGATACCTAAAAGTCGAGGATGGAGTTTCCGATCGCGAACTGCAGTCGATACTCAACGAATGCGGTCTGTCCGATGTCTGCAGTGCGCGAACCGTCCGTCAGGTCATTCTCGCGTCCGTAATGCCACCGGTCGATCTCGCGCTGAGAGGCTTTGAGGAAGTGGCGCAAGAAGCCGCGCGTGTCGGCTACCCGGCGATTTTTCACAATTCGGCGCCGTCGGTTGAACGCCTGATTGACGTCGCCGAAAAATACCCGAACGCAAACATTGTCGCAGGTCATTCGAACCACCCGATGTTTCTGCCGCATGAATCCGTATCGTTCGCGCGCGAGCTGCGAAAGCGTGGCGTCACCATCGATGTCTCAACGCTCGACAGCATTCAGACCCGCTGGCGGAATAATCCGGCGAATTTCGACGCCCTCATCGACGCCGGATGCGTTGATACAATCTCGACAGACTATGCCGGCGGACATTGGGACAGCATCCTTGTGGCAATCCAGCGCATTGTTCGCAAAAAGCAGATGTCACCGGCTGTAGCTGTCGCTTTGGCCACCGGCAACGTCGCACGCGCCTTTCCTAAACTGGCAGGTGATCGCGGTTTGATCGAGAAGGGCAGGCGCGCGGATCTCGTGATCGTCGATCATGTTAATCTGGGCCGCGTCCGCCACGTCATCATCCATGGCAAGGTTGTGGTCTGGAATGGAGCGATTGGTGGGAAGGGTTGGGGCGCTTCGGGGGCCGAGCGAGCGGCTCGATAATCACAGATCGGCCGAAATCTCTTGCAGGAACGGCAGAGGATCGCCGGATTTGAGATGATCAATCGCCCTGTCGAAAGCCTCCTCGCGCGCTGCAGTCATTTTCCCGCTGCAGACCTCATGAAACTTCTTCTCGAGTTCGTCCCAGAGCATCGGTCGGCCGACATCCCCACGCGGCGCGGCGGTGGTGGACGATATATCGCCTGAAGGCGTGGTCAACGTCACCCGCGCCAAGGTTTCTGCCGGAAATTTTTGATCGATCTGATCGTCGACCGTCAAGGTGACGGCAGCAGCAAGGGAGCAAATGTCCCCGTCTTCGAGAAGCTGCTCATCGATGGGCGCGAGCGCGGAGGCGCCGTGACGGACGGCCGCGGCCAGACAAAACGGCAAACTGTATTGCGCCTCGACGAGGGTTTTAGGCATGACCTTATTTTGCAGCCGCTGAGCCCATTGGAACGTGTGGACCTCAATTGACAGCACGTCCTTCGGCTCGAGTCTCCGGCTTTGCATGAGGTTCAGCGTTGCATCGATGGCCGGATGGATATAGCGACAGCAGGAATACGGCTTGAAATAGGTTCCCAATATTTCCCAGGTCAGACCAAGTCCGCTCCTGATACGCTCCCCCTTGAAATAGGATGCGTGATCGAGAATGTCTGCCGGACCCGTAAACCCCTCTTCGGCCAATTCGAGCGCGGTGAGGCCAGTAACGACGCTCCATGGGATACCCTCTTTCGCATGATTTCCTGTAAGCTTCGAATAGCCGGAACTTCCGTTTGCGGCCTGATTGGGGGCCCATACACCGTTAATCGCCAAGGCATTGGCGAGACGATCCCGGCCTGTGCGACGGATACTGCCGGCTGCAGCGACCGCGCCGTAGCCGGCCCATAAACCGCTTTGGCGACTTTTTATGTTTTCAGGGTTTTGTGCGGCGGCGATCCGGACGGCGATCTCGTAACCGGCGACGATCGCAGCGACGAGTTCGTCCGGGTCGATTGCACTGTCCGTATAGGCGGCCAGAACAGCGGGGATCACCGCAGCACCTGGATGTCCGCGCGCGGCACGATGACCATCATCGAAATCAAGGGCGCAGACAGAAGCCGAATTGGCAAAGGCGGCGCCGGTGGTCGATAACCGACGGTCCGAAAACCAGAGAGGTGCGTTTCCGGGACCAAAAATTCGGGTTGCAACCAATCTGGCGCTGGTCGACCCGGTGGCAAATTTGCCGGCGAGGGCGCAGGTCGCGGCGTCGAAGAGGCAGCAGAGCGCCTTGTTCCTGACCTCCACAGGCACGGCATCGAAAACACGGTCAGCAATGCATTCGGCGAGAAGCTTCGTCATATACATGGGAGCATCTCTCAGTGGGTCGCTTCTGCAACCGTCGCTTCGCCGGCGCTATCGTTTGTGATGCCCGACAAGGTCTCATAGACATGGGCGGCCACATAAAGGTCCAGCATAGGCAGACCGACACAGGTGATGTGGACAGGTTTTTCCTGTCCGATTTCCGAAGGATCCATGATCGCCGTGATTGGACGGATGCCCAGCACGGATCCCAATTGCTCCAGCGTCGTCCCCTTTCGCGAGAAGTGAAGCGCAAGGCTTTGCGAACCACGGCGCGACACCATCGCCACGTCGTCACACAGAACACGACCGCACCGCAGCGCCCGTTCCAGATGTGCGGGGGGTGTTTCATCCCCACCAAGATGAAGCACGGCAGCGTCGCCTATCTCACTAGCCTCGAAAACGGGAGCCTTCGCGTTTGATGCAGTAATCACAAAATCGCATCGACCGAGATCGAGGTTGTCTCGAACAGGCATGATATCGAAGGTTACCGTCTCTCCCAGCGATCTCGCGAGCCGTATGGCTGAGTCAACTGTCCGGCTACGGACAAGGACCTCGCGAACCCTCTCCCCATGGCATCGATCAAGCGCCAGTATAATTTTCTCGGCAATTGGTCCTGCGCCGAACAGGAAGACAGACACATCCCGACGGGGCGCTAGCAATCGCTCAAGAACAAGCGTCGCATAACTCGCCGTCCGGGCGGCGGATATGTCGGTTCCATCGAGCAGGCAAAGAGGAAGAAGGGTGAATTTGTCCATGAGGACAATCGTGGACCGTGACCGTGGAAGACCGAGCTGGCGATTGAGGGCGTTTGCGCCAACGATTTTCACTGCCCCGTAGCGGCTGTTGACGCTTGAAAGGCAGGATAACTTCCATCCAAGGCGCTCCTCCAGCGAACCTGCATCCTTGATCAAGGGATGCCTGTCGATCTCCCCGGGCGTGATGGAAAGCACCGATTTCGTGCCGTAAGCGGAACCGCGGGCAATGTCGTCCCATGCTTTGCCGGCGACCTCATGGACGATCTTTCCATCAAGCAGAGCCCCGTCCCTGGCGATCTCTGTCGCGGAGTAACACGGTATGTCTGACAGGCTTGGACTGATAATTCCTCCACTCATGCGTGCCCCTCCTCGAACATCGAGCGAGACGATTTCAGCAGGAATTGGCGGGAAATAAAGCCAAGATTAGCTATCTTTTATGCAACATTATTCATTCCGGTTATATAGGACTGTCCCCATATTGAGGCGCGCCTCCTGATACGCGGATCGTATCCAGCAGAAACCGCAAGTCGTCTTTCAACTCAAGCTGTTTGAGGAACTGCAGCATTTCCAGTCTTCCGTTTCCGTGCAAACGCCCCGCAGACAGGCGCAAAAACTTCTCCTCCAGAAACGAAGGCGCAAGCGGATTGGCAGCATCGCCCTTTGCAACCTCGACAGTGGCCTCCACGACGCGGCCGTCGAGCAGGTGAAGACGAACCCTTGCCGCGTGGTGGTGATGTGATCGATCCGTGGATCTCAGAGGAAAGAGCCGGATTTTTGCCGTCAGCTTGCGCACTGTTTGATCCAGGAAACGCGAAGGCGCAAACCATTCCGGACCAGCGGCGTGTCCGAGCACGCCCATGGCGATTGCAAAAGGTGCGCTGAACTGGGCCGCCCAGATATCACGAGGTTCGGGATCATTGAACGGGGCACGGCAGACGATCTCGGAAGCGAAGACCTCGATCTCCCTGACGTCATGACCGGTCCCGTCAACAGCCCCGATGGCGAACGCCTCAACAGCAGCTTCGACGCTGCTTTGGATGATCCTGCAGCAGCTGAACGCCTTGAAGCCGACGTCTCGTATTTCGTAGCGCATATCGGGACCGATGTTCAGCCGCGACAGGTCGACGCCGTCCGCCCCCGCCATGCGCCAGAAACCGCTTTCCCCTTCGAAAACGTCAAGCGGCCCCTCAAATCCGGCGCGAGCAAGAAAGGCTGCGTTGACGCCGCCCATTGCTGCGGTCGCAAAATTGTTCTTCGCCATTGTCGGTGTGGCCCCGTAAACGGTCTTCATGACCGACGCAACAGGAGCATTGACAGCCGCGATCGCCAGGGCATGGGCCGTTTGCTGATGATCGAGTTTCAGCAGTTTCGCCGATGCGGCGGCCGCGCCGAATATTTGCCAGGTGCCATGGCCATGGACTGTCTTGCGCGGCGTGTTGTGGACGAGCGACATACCGATGCGGCATCCCACCTCATACCCGGCGACGATTGCAGCAATCAGGTCGCGCCCTGTGGAGCGCGAGCGGTTGGCAAGCGCGAGTGCGGCAGCAACCACTGTTGCCCCGGGATGCCCCTTCCAGTAGATGTCATCAAGGTCAAGGGCGTTGGCCAAAGTCGCGTAATGAAATGCCTGCCAGGCGGGATCCTGACAGGGCGCTTCGGCGGACCCTCCGGCGATATCCGCCGACAGCCGTTCCAGACCCGGAGCGACCGGGGATTGATGACCGCCGAAAAAGCATCCGACGGAGTCCATCAGGCAGAGCTTTGCTTTCTCTACCACGTCCGATGGAAGGTTCTCAAAACTCGCATTCACGATGTACCCGGCGAGGGTCTGCGTTGCGGGGGTAGTCATGGGACCCTCTCGACTATCAAAAGGAGGCAGGGAGATCTGTCTTGTTGCAGCAAGTCGAACATAGCCCATCGCAGGCAACATGTTCGACTGCCAAATGTTGAGCTGTTGGCCCCGGCGTTTCAGCGAGACCTACCCGGGAGGCTGCGTTCGGAAACTGCTGACGATGGCGCGCCATCGGAATAAGCCGGCGCACATCATGTATTCGCTGGCTGTCCAGCCGTACCGCCGCAATGCCCGTTCCGTCCGAAGCGCGGGCGATGACTTGCCCCCAGGGATCGCAAACCAATGAGTTGCCGAAACACTGTCGGGTCTCGCCACCGGCGGCAAGGTAACTGCCCCACTGGCCGCACGCGGCGAAATAGACCTGGAACTCGATGGCGCGGGCCCTGCACAGGACCTCCCAATGATCCTTTCCGGTCTGCATCGTGAAGGCAGCCGGCAGAATGACAAGATCGACCTTGTTCTCCGCAAGTTGATCAAAGAGGCGGGAGAACCGGAGATCGTAGCAGATAGCGGCTCCGATCCGGAAGCCGCCAGCCTCGTAGACGAGCAGGTCGTGCCCCGACGCGACTGTGGCGGACTCCCGATAGGCTTTGCCGTCCGGAGCCACGATGTCGAAAAGATGAATTTTGCGGTAGCGGCCGACCTCCCTGCCGTCGGGGTCGAACACAACGGTGGTGTTGTATATTCGTTCTTCCCCGGGGACGCGCTCGAGCATGCTGCCGGCGTGGAGCCATAATCCGTGCCGGCAAGCAAATTCCTGTGCCATCCGGTAAGCCGCACCACCCGGCATGTAGTCTGCCGCCGCGAGCTTTTCCGCGGCAGTACCGCCCGACCAGTCGAAATGTTCCGGCAGGACGATCAGATCCGGCACCTCCTCCTTGACGGCCTTGAGCATCAGAGCCTGCGCCTGACGCAGATTTGCCCGGCGGTCGGGCTGCGAGTTCATTTGAATGAGCGATATTTTCATTGGGATTGCCCCTCATCATACGCGAAGATTGAATGGCCTGCCGCAACATGGGCACGCAGCCGGGCGGACCGTTCTTGACGCTTCAGCGCAGCCTCACCCAGGCTGTGCATCCGTGAACGGTCTGCGACGAAGATCCCGGAGTTGTCGGCGAGCACCGCG
Organism: Agrobacterium sp. 22-221-1; assembly: GCF_053522445.1. Classification (NCBI taxonomy): domain Bacteria; kingdom Pseudomonadati; phylum Pseudomonadota; class Alphaproteobacteria; order Hyphomicrobiales; family Rhizobiaceae; genus Agrobacterium; species Agrobacterium sp. 22-221-1. Next base: position 75,861 of record NZ_JBNWCL010000018.1, on the reverse strand, counting down.
AAACCGGGAAGGACCGCCGTACCTGCGCAGGCGACGGGAACATTGATGGATCCACCAATCCGGAATGTCCGGTTCGTGGTTTTTGCCGAGACTCCGCGGCACCAGACCGGCAGGCCCGATGCGACAATTTCCTCAACGTCAGTGCACGGGCCGTCCACTATAATGGCAGTGGCACCGCGCGCCTTTGCCGCTGTCGCGACACCGCCGCCGACACAAGCGATGTCGTCCCCGTCGATCCTCGCGATGACGAGAACGTCTCCCGGCTGGAGAAGGTCGATCGCCTTGTAGATCACAACGCCGTCGCGGCCCGGAGCCGCGACGGTAAGGGCTTGTCCGATGACCTTTGCGGAGCAGACCGGGCGGAGACTCGTGCTGAGAAAGCCGAGATGTTCGGTATGTCCGATTGTTGCCGTCTCAACATCCTGCAGCAGGGCGCAGAGATCCGTGGGGAGAGGAGGCCCTCCCTTTTTTGTCCGATACTGTTCCATGGATTGAGGTCTTCTTGCTGGCGTCTGAAATGATCAGACCGGGCGTTCGCCGACGGTCGTGGTCCGGTGCATGATCCGAATCGTGTTGAGATCGAAGGAATCCCGACGATGCATGGTGCAGCGATTATCCCACATCATGATGTCGCCTTTCGTCCATTTCTGAACAAAAACCTCTTTCGTATCCGTCGTGTGGCGCCACAGGCGCTTCAGCAGATCGTCGCTTTCATCAAGTGGCATACCGACAATCCAGGCGCCCTCCGCCGTTCCTCCAAGATAAAGCGCCTTGCGCCCGGTTTCGGCCAGGGTCCGCACCAGCGGGTGGACGATACCGCTCCACTCGCGGAAATCGCTGGTCCTCGGCTCCTCCTTGCCGAGCCGCAGCTTGCCGGTCTTGTCGTAGACATTCTGGAAGAATATCTGCCGGCCGTCGATTTCCTTTCGCACGTCGTCCGGCAACGTGTCGTAGGCCTGATAGGTGGAGAGAAAATAGGTGTCACCGCCTTCAGCCGGCACCTCCACCGCCCGCAAAATGGCGCCGGCTGGCGGACGTTCGTAGAACCATGTGTCCGTGTGCCAGGTCGCCTCGCTGTTGCCCATGGCGCCGGACGGCTTGCCATCCTTCATGGTGTTGGCGATCACCAGGATTTCCTTGTGCGTGGGGTGTCCACCTTCCTGCAATTGCTTGGGGTGGATCACGAACTCCCCGAAATGACGGGAAAAGTCGACCTGCTGCTGGTCCGTGATATTGGCACGCCGGAAGCGAAGCACGCCATAGTGGAGCCAGTATTTGCGAACCTCTGCAATGTCCTGTTCATCATAGTCGTTGAAGTCGAAGCCAACGATATCCGCACAAACGTTGCTTCCGTCCTGGACCGCTGAAATTTTTCGAGTATTGAGCATATGTCTGTTCCTTCCTTGGATATTTCGTCTCTGCAAGGGAAGAGTAACGCGACCGATCACCCTGTCTCCAATATCAATTTGAGTTCATTGATATGGAAATGCGATCAATTCTAGCCTTCGAGAAGCTGCACGGCGTTGGGATCAATGGACAGAAAGACCGATTGCCCAACGCGCAAGTCAGGCAGTCGCGTCGACCGCACAAGCGACTTGAGCACGGTCCTGTTTGACAGGGTGACAAAGCATTCCCGGTAAGCGCCGAGATTGACGATCCGTGTCAGGGTTCCGCCGATCCTGTTGACCGGGGAGGGCAGGTCCTCTCCCGCAAGCGTGAGACGGACGGCCTCGGGGCGCAGGCAACAGTAGCGGATGGAACCTGGATTTTTCGACGACGCGGTCGTCAGCGCAAGTCCGTCTTCGAGAACGACAATCGTCGATTCCCTTTCCGGTCTCATGGACGCGACCGGCAGAAGATTCGACTTTCCGATAAAATCTGCAACGAAACGCGATCGGGGATTATCATAGATATCATCGGGCTTGCCTTGCTGGGCCACGAGACCTCCATGCATGACCACGATGCGGTCGGACATGGCCATCGCTTCGTCCTGGTCGTGGGTGACATAGATGAAGGTCATGCCGAGTTCTTCCTGTATCTCCTTGAGCTCGATACGCATCGCCTCCCGCAGTTTGAGGTCGAGGTTGGACAGAGGTTCATCGAGAAGAAGCAGGGACGGTTTCGGCGCGATCGCCCGGGCAAGCGCCGTCCGTTGCTGTTGGCCGCCGGACAGTTCTTTCGGATACCGCTCTTCAAAACCCTCAAGATGCACCCGTCTGAGTGTTGATTGCACCTCGGTCTCGGTTTTCGTGCGCGAAACTCCCTTCATCTTGAGGCCGAAGGCGACATTTTCGGCGACCGTCATGTGAGGGAACAGCGCATAGTTCTGGAAAACCAGCCCGATCCCGCGCTTCTCCGGGGGAACGCCCAACTGGCTGCGTCCCCTGATTCTGATGTCTCCACCGGAAGGATCGGAAAAGCCAGCGATCATGTTCAGGGTGGTTGTCTTGCCGCACCCGGACGGCCCCAGAATGCTGACGAATTCTCCTGCCGGAATGGAAAGATCGATATTGTCGACGACCCGATTGGCTCCATAGCTCTTGGAAACCGCGATCAGTTCTATGTCGATTGTGCTCATTTGCTTCCACCATGTATCTGTGTCGAAAAACCGCCGATCCGCTCGAACAGGAAAACGGCTGCGAGAATGAATAGGAGGGAGGCGACGTTGACCGCCGCCAACACCGGGTCGAGGCTGTATTCAAGGTGATTGATGACGGTGATGGGCAGTGTCGTTTCGCCAGGCCGGACGAGGAAGACCGACAAGGGGATGTTGTTGAAGGAGAGAATGAAGGCGAAGGTCATTCCTGAAAACAGGCCGGGTTTGATCAGGGGCAGGAGGATGTAGCGGATCCTTTGCAACCTGTTTGCGCCAAGAACACGGGCGGCAAGATCAAGCCTTTTGTCGACATTGAACATTGCTCCTGCGATCATCCTCACGACGAATGGCAGGGTGAGGATGACGTGGGCCATGATCAGGCCCGGCGTGCCAAGGAGAGTGTAAAACCCGGTCGACGACAGGAACAAAACGATCGCCACCCCCTTGACGATTTGCGGCACGGAGAGGGGGGATAACAGGAAGGACATGATTGCGGCATGGCCCGGGCACTTCTCGTAGGCGACGGCAAAAGCTGCCAGAAGCCCGAACAGCCCGCTGAGAACCGTGACAATCAACGCCAGTTCGACGCTCAGCAAAAACGGGTCAATCCAGCGACTGGACATGAGGGCGCCGTACCATTTTGTCGTCCAGAGCGATGGCGTAAAAACAATCCTCGCCGTCGGACTGACGGAGGCCACAAGCACGACCAACAGCGGGAGCGTGATGAATGCGAGGATAAGTCCAAGCGAGGTCCTGAACGTCACCGATAAAAAACTGTTCACGACGGTCTCCTACAGATGCAGTTTGTTGTGGAGGCGCGCCTCAATGCGCGAGCCGATGAAGACGGCAACGAGCATTGCCACGAGCAACACATTCGCCATCACGGCGGCAAACGGCCAGTCGATGTAAAAAAGCACCTGCTCGTAGACCATTGTTGCCAGCACCTTGAAGCCCGCACCGCCAAGCAGCGCTGGTGTCGCATAGGCGCTGGCCGCCATTGTGAAAGCGATGAGCAGGGAGCTGACGATCCCGGGAACGGAAAGTGGTAGAACAATGTGGCGCAGCACGGCTGGACGGGAAGCCCCCAGGACTTGTGCAGCCTTTTCAAGATTGGGATTGATGCCTTGCAGGCTCGTCATCAGGGAAAGAACCCCGAAAGGCAGAACAACATGCGTCAGGCCAGCGACGACGCCGAACATGCTTCTCGACAATGGCAGCGGTTCGGAGATCAATCCCGCCCACAGCAGCATCGAGTTTACAAAACCCCGGTCCTCGAGGATCACGAGCCAGCCATAGGTGCGCAGGACCACACCGGCGAGTTCCGGTGCGATTGCAAGTGCGAACACAACCATGCGCCATCGTGACGTCGAACGAGCCAGATAATAAGCAAGCGGATACGCCATGACGGTCACGCAAATGGCGACGAGGCCCGACATCAGCATCGTGCGCCCCAGACCCGCCATCATCAGATCATCAGTAAAGAACCGCTGATAGTTGGCGATGGTCCACGCCTGGTCGTCGCTTCCGTGGAAACTCATTCCAATCATCATGCCCATTGGCAGAGCGAAGAAGAGCAAAAGGACCGTTGAAGGCGGCACCAGCGAGGCATAGGGCCTGAGTGTAAATCTCCGATGGCGTTTGGGTTCAAATGGTGACTGGAGTTCGATTGTTGTCATGGTCGCCCCCTTTATCGCGCTGCCGCGATCACTTCACGCTCCCACCGCGCACCCCATTCGGGCAACTTGGCTGCGAGACCTGAAAGATCGGGAAGAAGAAGTGTCTTCAGATCGGCTTCGGTGGTGATTTGACGTGCGCGGACGGCATCGGGGACTTCAATATCGGTGCGGGCGCTGCCGACGTTATAGCCGGTCACCCATGCTTCCTGACTGGATTTTTCGAGAAAGAAATTGACGAACCTGTACGCCATGTCCTTGTTGCGAGCGCCAATCGGCACATTCAAGGTCGCAACGAGCGGGATGGTGCCTTCCTTCGGTCTCACGTAGTCAACCGGCAGACCGCTATCGACGAGGAGTTGTGCACGTCCGTTCCAGAACGGCATGGCCCAGACCTCGCCCTCCTTCAAATAGTTTTCCATGATCGAAGAGGACTGCTCGAAGCCCATCGATTGCCTGGCGAGTCTGCCCATGGCTTCGAAACCTGGGTCAACGTTGTCCATGAGATCGCCACCATTCGTGACGGACATGATCTGCATGAGATATGCCGCCATGATATTCTGAAATGTGGGAAGGATCACCCTGCCCTTCAGTTCCTCGTCAAACAACGCGGACCAGGAAACCGGCGCCGTTGCGAGTTTGTCCTTGCGCCAAAGAAGAGAAAGATACTGGACTTCGTGGACGGCTCCGCAGGCGCCGGCGATGCCGCTGATGTCCGGGTTTAGTTCCGCGATGTTCGGTACGGTTTCCGGCGAAAATTTTTCGAGAAGGTTATCCCGGCATCCATCGAGCGATTGTGACGCAGTCATGACGACGACGTCAAAGCCTGGCCTGCCGCGTGTCGCCTTGATTTTCGCGTAGTCCTGCGATGCGGATCCGACCGCGTCATAAATAACCTTCACATTGAACTCTTTTTCAAAGGGCTCAATGATCCGACTGCGGATAATATCTTCGTACGGTCCGCCGTAGCTGTTGACGATCAACTGCTCGGCGGTCGCCTTGGCGGCCATAGTCATTGTTACACTTAATGTAACAAGCAGGATTTTCCATTTCATCGTTCACCCTCACGTTTGTCTGATTGATTGACGCTCCGGAAAGACTTTGCGAAAGAAATGCGTTCAAACTCCAATATTAGTTTTCAATTATTGATCGGATTTCACGAATAATAAAACTCCCGATATCATTGGAGTGGAGCAGGCGATCAACATCGCCGCGCCTGCCGTCTGCGGACGGAAGATCGGTGTCCCCAGGGAGAGACGGCCCGGATTTTGAGACTGTGGGCAACAGGAGAGAAAAGACAGGCGAGGCCTTGCGAAGATCGCAAAACACGCCGAACCAAAAACGGTACCGGACCTCATCACCTTGAGTACGTGCTTCTATGGCGCACCATGCCGCAATTGTCGCGGCCTGCAGGCCATAAAGATCGCGCAGCACCTCAAAGGCGACAGCAGCATGTATTCCGTCGCAAACATCGACGGGTGCAAAGGGCAGGGATGGCAATGCAGCAGATTGTTCCGACATGACGACTCTCCATTGAGAGTCCGGCCGAGTTTGGAAGTCGTTTGTGGCCGGACAATGCCTTGGCGACCTTCGCCGTCCGGATGCACATCGACTGTCATGTCGGTTGCAAGAATAGATCAATCTGCCGGTAGGGTGAAGCCAATTTTCGTCAACTGGTGCACCTGTGATCGATTATTGAAGCGAGGAGACGATCCCACCCGTCGGGATGCGTTTCAAATGCATATTGGACGTATTTTTACTTTAAATTGGACGGAAGATAGTTTAATGATAGACGGATGATAGATCGACTACGAACCAATCGAACACTTATCGAGCGCAAAGCGTATTCCCTAGTTGAAACATCGCTATCGGATACGCGCGTCGTTCTTGTCGCCGGCCCGAGACAGGCGGGGAAAACGACACTTGCGCGGCAATTTGAAGGCCCTGACCGGGCCTATCTCACTTTGGACGACGCGGGTACGCTGCAGGCTGCAAGGGCCGATCCCGTAGGTTTCATAAGAGGTGTCGACCGCGTTGTGATTGACGAGGTGCAGCGGGCTCCGGAACTGATGTTGGCGATCAAGGAAAGTGTTGATCGTGACGAAACACCAGGACGTTTCTTACTGACGGGTTCTGCAAATCTAACGGCCATCCCATCGATAGCCGACTCCCTGGCGGGTAGGATGGCAGTCATTCCGCTGCTACCTTTAGCGCAGGCGGAGATTCAATCTGCACCGGGCCGCCTTCTGGATCGGCTGTTTGCGGGAGAGGCGCCGGTTGTAGAGACGGCCGCCACCATTGGAATGGATCTGATCGACATCGTTTTAAGAGGCGGATACCCTGAGGCAATACGCAGATCGATACCGGGTCGACGGACTGCCTGGCTTGAGGACTATGTTGCGCTCATTCTGGACCGTGACGTGCGAGACATCGCCAATATTGATCAACTCGATCGGATGCCACGTCTTCTGAACATATTGGCCGAGCACGCCGGACAACTGGTCAATCATTCCAGCTTTGGTTCGGCTCTCGGGCTATCGAGTGTCACAACACAGAAATACGTTGCGATCCTTGAACGCTTGTTCCTGATAAAGACATTACCTCCGTGGTCTAACAATCGACTTAGCCGTTTAATCAAGACGCCGAAGCTACACTTCATTGACACGGGATTGCTGGCCAGCATGCGAGAAGACGAAGCCGAGCGGCTACGGCAGGATCGCTTACGCTTTGGCGCTCTGTTGGAGAGTTTTGTTGTGTCGGAGTTGATGAAATTGGCGTCGTGGAGCGAGCGGCGCGTTTCATTCTCTCACTACAGGACGAAGGATCAGGATGAAGTCGATGTCGTTATCGAAGATCGGCGTGGTCGTATTATCGGAATCGAGGTTAAGGCATCGGCGACGGTGAGGGCGCAAGATTTCCGCGGATTGCGCCAACTGCAGGAGGCTGTTGGTGACCGCTTCGTCAGGGGGCTGGTGTTGCACGATCATGATCGCGTGACGCCATTTGGTGAAAAATTGCAGGCAGCTCCTACGTCGGTTTTATGGACGATGTAGATCGCATAATCTATCTTATGGAACTTGGCTTTTCGCTAATTGAATGCCAACTATTATTTCTAGGCGGCCCGTATCGATGCGAGACCTCTTTCGAAGTCCTTTTTCAAGTCGCTCAAGTCCTCGATGTTGGTTTCCGCGCAGAACTGAGCCGGTGGGGATGCGGATAAAAACTTGGACTGATTTAGACGTTATGGCCGAGACTTCTGCGATACTCGATGGGGCTGAGCGACCCCAATGATATTTTGATGCGCTTCTCATTGTACCATCGGATGTAGCCATCAACCTCGCGGACAAATTGCTCGATTGTGATGGTCTTCCAGTCTCGTGGATAGAAGAGTTCCGTTTTCAACCGTCCAAAGAAGCCTTCGCACGCGGCGTTATCTTGGGAACAGCCCTTGCGGGACATCGAGCGAACCAATTTCGCATCGTTAATCCGAGAGAGCCAGCCGGGCCAACGATAATGCGCTCCGCGATCGGAATGGACAATTGTCCCGCCTTCGCCGTCGGTGACAGTTTCAATGGCGGCGTCCAGCATCGTGTTAACCAGGCCCGCATCAGGTTGCGTTCCAATCGACCAGCTGATCACCATCCCGTCGAAGCAATCTATGATGGGCGAGAGATACACTTTGCCGGCTGGGATCTGGAATTCGGTAATGTCCGTGTGTCAATCGGCATCGTAACGGGGGTCTGACGCATATGTGGAACGGCCCGGTTAGCAAGGTTTTTGTTGCATGAATCTCCATTGGACGGTGCGGTCATATGTCCGGCCTGTTAGCGCGGTCATCGACCGCTGGCCACGATGATTTCCGCGATGCCGATCGCCTAATCAATTTCTCGCGCTCAAAAGCGCACTGCGTCAGACGGTCTGATCGGCGTCGAGGTATCGTCCCTCAAGTTCATCCTGCTTTGGCACCTTGCCATTTTATCCCAACGCTATGGCGCTGGGAATTTCGTCTCTAAGCGGTCACCAATGACGTCGGTGGTTGATAGGTTCCGCCCTTGACGAGCAGCGCCCAAATGGTGCGCGCCATCTTGTTCGCAAGCGCTACTGCAGCGACCTTGTAGGGACGACGCGCAATCAGGGAGATCACCCAGGCAGGCAACTTCACACCTCGGCGCACCTGTTTAAGAATTGAAGTCGCCCCGACAATCAATAGAGTTCGCAACTGCTTATTGCCCTGCTTTGATATCTTGCCGAGCCTCTCCTTTCCTCCGCTGGAATTCGCCCTTGGTGTGATGCCTATCCAAGCCGCCAAATCTCGTCCTGTTCGAAAGGCCGCGGGATCTTGGACGGCGGTCCGGACGGTTGCAGCAATGATTGGCCCGACGCCAGGAATGGTCGTCAGTCGACGAGCCGCCTCATCGGCTTTCACAGCTGCGGCAATCTTGGTATCGAGCGCCTCAACCCTGGCCGTCAGCTTTTCTATTTGTTCGGCCATTTCCAGAAGGGCAGCCCTGGCCGAGTTCGGTAGACGTTCGTCTCGATCATCGCGCAAAACGGCAATGAGCTTGGCTATGCTCGTCATTCCAGTAGCAGCAATAATCCCAAGCTCAGCCATGTGGGCACGCATGGCGTTTGCAGTCTGGCTTCGCTGACGCACGAATAACTCTCTGGTCTTCAAGACCATGCTTGCGGCCTGCTTCTCAGGTGTTTTGATAGGCACAAAGCGCATTGTAGGGCGCGTGACCGCCTCGCAGATTACCTCCGCATCAGCCGCGTCGGTCTTGTTCCGCTTGACGTAGGGCTTCACATAGGCTGGCGGCATTAACCGCACCGTATGGCCGAATTCGCCGATCGCGTTGGCCCAGTAGTGGGCACTTCCGCAAGCCTCGATACCGACGAGGCACGGTTCGATCTGACGAAAGAACTCCAACACCTGTGAGCGTCGCAAGGCACGTCGAACGACGACATGTCCGTCTTCGACGATGGCGTGGACCTGGAAGACCGACTTGGCCAAATCCAGTCCGATTGTGATAATCTTCTTCACGGAGCGGTTCCTTCTCTCTTGTGGCGATTGGCGTCACCACGATAAGCATCCTTGATGCCGGTGCGAAGGGCCGTTCCACACCATCAATTTCGATGATGTTAGGGCGCTCCGACGATACGCGCTTCAAGCAGGTCGAGTTTCCCACGCTCGTACATTTGCCGTTTGATAAGTTTAAGCTTGGTGATCTGTCCCTCGGTCTGCCCGTTCGACCAAATCGAAGTGATTGCGTTCTGAACCGCGGCTCTGTCGCGGATCACCCCGCTGGCAAACGACGCGACCAAGCTCTGCGTCGCGCGGTTGATCCAGGTCTCTAGGTCATCCGAGGATTTATGGCGCAACATAGCGTGGAAATTTTCGACAACATCCCTGGCCTCGACGAGGTCGGGTAGCCGCTCCTCGATTGCAGCCACAGTGACCGTTTGAGCCTTGGTCAAATTGTTGCGCTCCAGGGTCATCAGACGAACGATGGTACGTGCGGCGGGCGCGTGGCCAAGCCCGTTCTCGGCCTTTTCAGCACGCCTTCGCCGTGTTGCCCATTCCGTGACAACACGGAGACCGCCACCAAACCCGGCAAGCCGTAGCTGCCGCCATAGTTCAGCGCCATTTCGTAGACCGGCATCCCATTGCGCTTCAAGCCAGGGCAGATGCGGCTCGAGCGAAGTTTGCCGGACCCGGAAGATATCGGTCCGCTGACCACGAACAACACTCCGGACAAGCTTTCTGCTGTGTCCGGTTCTTCGCACGATTTCCTTGATGGAGATGCCTTCGCTGACGAACCCGCGGATAACAGCATTTGCCTCTTCACGCCGTAGGTATCCCTCGTATTGCAAACGCTCGGCGGCAGTTAGGAGCTTTGGATTGATGGTTGCGGTGCCAATCGCCAGACGGACCTGCCGCATCGACTTGCGCACTGCATCGAGGAAGGCGTGGCTTGCATTCTCCATCAAATGCCAGCGGTCCGCGACTTGATCGGCGTGCGGCAAGGCTTGTGCGACGATCTCAATCTGGGGCTGCTGGACCAGCCAGGCCTTCGCAGTCGCCGGTTCCCGATCGGCCAACAATGCGATCGTCTTTCTGCGTTCAAGATCGCAAATGATCGTGCCGTATCGATGATTTCGACGCCACGCCCAGTCATCTATGCCGATGACTTTCGGTGGCGTTGGTGGTGGCCGATCATATCGGCGAACGGTTCGCAGCAGCGTGTCATTGCTAACCGGAAACCCGAGACGATCTGCAAAACGCGCCGCCGGACGACCACCCAACGCGAGAGCAAGATGGCGAACCAGGCAGTCCAGACGCGCTGTCCGGCGAGCCATCGGACGGACCACGTCATCACCGAACCTCTCGGCGAAAATCTTTCGGCGGCAATGGTCGGCACGACAGTGAATAGCCCCGAGTTTCGTAGACACCCTCGGGTTAGATTTTCTGCTGCTTCTCGAACTCGACGGGCGACAGCATCCCGTTCCTGACGTGTTTGCGTTTCGGGTTGTAGAACATTTCGATGTAGTCGAACACGTCCTGGCGTGCTTCATCGCGTGAACGGTAAACCCTGCGACGTATCCTCTCTCGTTTCAGAAGATTGAAGAAGCTCTCGGCCACCGCATTGTCATGGCAGTTGCCGCGTCGGCTCATCGAGTGAACCAGATTGTGGTGCCTGAGGAACGAGGCCCAGTCCATGCTGGTAAACTGCGAGCCCTGATCCGAGTGGATCAGCACCTTGTCTTTCGGTTTGTGTCGCCACACCGCCATGAGCAGAGCCCGCAATACGACGTCCGTGGTCTGTCGGCTCTGCACCGCCCAGCCGATGACCCGGCGAGAATAGAGGTCGATGACAACCGCAAGGTAAGCGAAACCTTCGCAGGTTCGAATGTAAGTGATGTCCGTGACCCAGGCCTTGTCCGGAGCTGCTACGTCGAATTGCCGGTCGAGCTTATTATCGACGACGACAGACGGTCTGCCGCCATAGATGCCGGGACGGCGTTTGTAGCCGATCTGCGCCTTTATCCCGGCGAGACGCGTCAGGCGCGCGACCCGGTTCGGGCAGCACATCTCTCCCTGATCGAGAAGGTCGTCGTGCAGCTTGCGATAACCGTAGACCTTGCCGCTCTCTTCCCATGCCTTCAGGAGCAGATCGGTCTGTCGCTTGTCCTCATTGGCTCGCCTGCTCAGCGGGTTCTTCAGCCAGGTGTAAAATCCACTCGGGTGAACCCGCAGAAGGCGGCACATCGTCCGCACCGAAAACTGCAAGCGATGCAAAGCAATGAACGCGTACTTCACTTTGCATCCCTGGCGAAATACGCGGCCGCTTTTTTTAGGATATCGCGTTCCTCAGTGACGCGAGCCAGTTCCTTCTTCAGCCGCCTGATCTCCTCGGCCTCGTCGTTGCCCTTGGAGTCCGACCCAGCAAACTTCTTCTTCCATTCATACAGCGAATGCTGGCTGACGCCGAGACGCTGCGAAACCTCAGCCACCGGATAGCCCCGCTCCGTGATCTGCCGCACCGCGTCACGCTTAAACTCTTCGCTGAAATTCGATTTGCCCATGATGCTCTTCTTGCCTCAAAATTAGGAAAGAAGGCGTCTACAAATCTCGGGGCTATTCAGAGAGTAAGGTCTCGATGGAATGAAAGTGACCTGAGACCCTTGTTCCCTGATGCATTGGTCCGCATTAAACTGCGCAGGATGAATTGACGCGCTGGAGTGGCCCCGGCATGAACCTCGCTGTTGTGGTGATGACAATTCTTGGATGTGCCGACGGCGGGATAAACTGCCGCTATATCGCCACCGTCGACCATCGATGGGAGACTGTGCTGGCGTGCAACGATGTCTCAGAAAGTCGTTTGCTTGATTATCGTGACAAGCCCTACCCGGTTATCGTCGCGGTCTGCCAGAAGCCTGAGATCAAGTCCATATGGCTTTCATCAGGTCCTGGAAACGGCCTCCGTCGACGAACGTCGGAAACAGCTGCTATATCGTTCGGACGTTATTGTTGATGCTCCTTATAGATGCATGGCCTCCATCCAATCTGCGACATGAAGAACGCGACGGATGCGGGGCGTTTCCAAGTTTCCGCTTCCCACTGGTCTGGCGCAAGACTGCGTAGCGGCGATCTCGATGAGATCATCCTGATTGCCGCGCTATACGCATGACATCCCATGCAATCGTGGACCTTGCGCTTGCCATCACCAAGCAGGTGCTTGACCCAACGACGATCAATGACGCAGTCGTACGGCTCTTACGCACGACTGGAGTTGGTAACGACGACGCGATTGAATTGGCTACCCGTCCCTGTCCACCGCTTCCCAATCGGCCGGGGCCTCAAAAAGGAAAGAACTAATGTTAGCAGTCAGGCCGTCCAATCTGTCCAACGTTCGCCGAGACCAAAATCTAGCCATCTCAAATATGACGTAGCGCGGTTATTCGAGCGTGCCGCTGCCGCCATTGGAAACACCGATCCCGATCCCTCGTTGTTCTATCAGCTGCTGCTGTTTCCGATGAAATTCGGTCTGTCGGCGTTCAATCCGCGTGAGTTGATGGCCCGCATCCTGGCAGATCGGAAGCTCGAAGCTGTCATCCGAGTAACGGCGTTCAGACAAACACCCGCCGAATTCGGCAACGGGAAGCTCAACGCCGATCTAGGCGTTGGGTGTGTTCAAGCAGCAACTGGCGCGAGGAAAGCCGGAAGCAGGCGGACTGTGATCGATCGTTGCCTTCAGGTCGGATAGCCGTAGTTTGCCGTTCGATCAACATTCTCGTGACGATAATCCGGTTCTCGAGGCATGAACATTTGGTTACAAAATTCTCATTGCCCCTAAAGAATACCTCTTTCATACTCAATAGGGTAGGATCAAGGGAAAGTGATATCATGACCACAACTAATATCGTAGTTTTATTGATATTCGCTGTCTGCATTTATGTTATGTACAGAATCTGTTCCTATCCCTATAAGACAGATGAAGCTTCCTCTTGTTCCGCCGCTGCTTCGCTGAAGCCGCCATCTACGGAGGGGCGAGAAGAAGAAAAGCGCTCGGATCGAAGCGTCGTTAGTGATACTTTCGATGGCAAAATTACCAAGGACTGAATCGCGCCGAATTTTCCGGAGGCCATTTCGTTTAAGTTATGCGGCCATGGCTGGCGCGTCCAGCATGGCGTAGTATCGTTCCTCGGCCTCTGCTGGCGGAATGTTTCCGATGGGTCCCAGAAAACGCCGGTTGTTGAACCAATCGACCCATTCGAGTGTGGCGAACTCCACGGCTTCGAAGTTGCGCCATGGTCCGCGCCGATGGATGACTGATGGCCTTGTAAAGACCGTCAGTTTTCAGCGTATGCGATCGTTGATCGGAGCGCATCCATCGTGCTCGGGCAGGCTGCTTTAATCAAGTTCAGCGCTGAACATCGCTCAGTTGAAATTGGCTACGTCCTCTTTCTCCCCTCACTGCAGCGGACGCGAGAAGGAAAAGAAGCCTTATTTCTGCTGATGCGTCATGTGTTTGAAACCATGAAACTTCGCCGCTGCGAATGGCGCTGTGATAGCCGGAATATCAAGTCGGAACGTGCAGCTCTACGCTTGGGATTCAGGCTGGAAGGCCGCTTTCAGCATGGCTTGCCGATGAGAATTTCGGTCCGGATGGGGCTGCTAAAAGAAGCTTGGAAGAGATCAGGATTTCGCAGAAAGCCTGACTGTCCGTTAGCAATACCGCGAACTGTATTCGCGCCAAGGGTCGTGTCGCAGATATCGGTCACAAAAGTTCGCCACAAGTGGGCGACTTTTGCGGCCCGAGAGTGTCTGCAAGGGCAGGAAAAATGAATGTGATGATGCCGAAATCCTAAAACAGATTGCATGAACGGGGGCATCCATACATGCGCCGACAAGAACACCGTGCGTCGCGACGGACAGCACCACCGGCGCAACCAGTAACAGACTTCGCTTGTAGGGTGAGAACCAGTTGCGATGTCTGACCGTCAGACTCATGAAACCCGCATAAAACACTATGTATGCCGCGTCTGCGATGCTGAAATAGATAGTGTTGAGAAATCTTGCGGCTTGTTTTCGATCACCGATACCAGAAATTGCCCCAGAATGAGCAGGAGAACAAAGCCACCATGTCGGATATGGCGACCGTAGCGCGACCGGCTGCGCCAGCGTATGGCAAGAACGGCAGCAAGTACGTTTCCGGGCCAGAAAAAGACGACGCCAGCAGAATTCGACAAGCGAAGGGAAAGATAATTCACGAGGATACAGATGATAAAATAAAGAAATAGTTTTATGGCGGCCCCCAATTTACGCCTCCCTATTCAAACCTGACAAATGTCGGCGAGTATTTCCGGAATATCATTAAAACATAGTATGATTTAACTTTTTCTAATATTCCGCCGGCCATCACAGACGGTGATTTCTGGCGGTTGACGTCGATCCGTGGACCTGCCTTTATGACGGTTTGGCGACGGCGGGGTATCAACCCCGGTCTTCATTCCTGTTGAGGGGACAGCGGAAAGGCGGTGTGCGCTTTGTCAAACTTAACCCGGAGAAAACTCTATGAGCTTGTCTGGTCGAGGCCACTGAAACAGATTGCCAAAGACTATGGTTTCAACGCCATTCGACTGGCCAAAGCCTGCGATGACTACGAGATCGCGCGCCCACCTCCGGGATATTGGCAGAAGCTGGAATACGGCAAGTCTGTCGCCAGACCTCCGCTATCCGTAAGCACATTTGGGCCTGATGATGTTGCGAACCTGGGCATCCGCGGATCGGTGGAGAAATAGCGCGCCGCCGAACCGATAAACCTGCCGCCAAACACAGTGCCTGGATTATAAAAAGATGCTGACATGACGAATGATTCAGCGTGCACGCGAGCCAACCCAATGGTCGAGCGAAAGCCGTCCGAGGGCGGCTCAGTTCGGTGAATCCTCAATGTTCACCGTCCGTTCGATCTTAGCGTACGATTTTGAACCGCTCTTGTTCTGCCCCATTAAGGCCTGCAGAGTGTATCAGTTTTTCCGTATGCCGTGTGCCAGCCCGAGGGGCTCACGCCGAAACCGGCCCGGTGCCGCGTGGAGACCGACAGTCCTGTAGTTTTGATTTGATTTTACGTGAAGTTAATTCACATATCTGCGGGCAGCGCGGGCTCGTGACCCTTAAGCTTTTCGCCAATGTGGCCGGCAAGGCGCATGGCCAGCGCCACGGCGGGCAAGGTGGGATTGGCGTGCCCGCCCGTCGGGAATACGCAACTCCCGGCGACATAAAGATTGGAGATGCCATGGACCTTGCAGTTGCTGTCGATCACTCCCTGATCGGCTGTCGCGGCCATCCGGGTCAGGCCGATTTGATGGAAACCGTCATAGGCCTGATCACGAAGAGCCTGCCGCCGCTCCGAAGGGGGGTGCAGAAAGTCGAGCTTTCCCAGTCTATTCTCCCGCAGCCACTGGTCGAGAAAAACGTGGGATTTTTCGATTGACTCCAGATCTTTCTCGCTGACCCGATAGTCTATCGCAACAGCGGCGAACCGATCCTCCGCTCCGGAGGGGCGTGGCAGCACGGTGCTGGCGTAATCAGGGATCTGCTCGGCGTGATAACGCAGAAGATAACGCCGCGCAGGATTGACAAGAGGTGTTCTACGGTCGCGGTGGCGGAGGAGTTGGCTGATGGTGCGTTGAAAATCGCGAAAGGCCGACAATGTGAGAACGAGATTACGGAAATGCTCGCGATAACGAAACCCCGTGCGCAGGCAGGATCCTGCGGCCTTGCCTTTGGCCAGCAGACCATAAAGCCCCGTCAACTGCAGCGCGAGAAACAGGGCGGAAAGACCGGCAGAATGGTGGAGTGCGTTCGATATGGAGATCGTATCGAGCCAGAAGACCGAATTGAGCAGACCCAGACGTTGCTGAACATCATCGGAAAGCTGGAACCTCCGACGATAAATCCCCCCGGAAGGCGCTCTTTGAAAAGAAAGCTCTTCCACGGTGGCGTCCTTTTCAAGCTCCACCACGGCAATATAACCGGTAAGATGCCCCTGATAATAGTGCCCGAGCATCGGAGAAATACGGTCGGGCTGTTTCCTTCGCAACTCGTGAAGCAAACGGACATTGCCCACGCCGCCGCAGGCGAGCACAAGGGTCCTTACCGGAACACGCATGTCTCCATGCCCGTTGCTGAGCCAAACATCTGTAATCGCCCCCGTTGCGTCGACCTCGATTGCCTTTGCGGATGTGTCTGAAAGAAAATGTATGAACCGCGATTTTTCAATTCGTTCCCGGCATGTCACGCCAAGGTCCGGCTGGCTGCTCCACCACTCGATTGCCTCCAAGTGCACGTCTCCGGCCGGCGAAGCAGCGTCGCCCGGCGGCAGAGTGGAAGGCGTGACGTTCAGGAAGCGCAGGGCATCGGCATAATAACGGCTGACACTCTCGTGCCTGATCGGCCATCCCGAATTGGGAACATGCGCACGCTCCAGAAAATCAATGTCATCGAACGGTACGCAACGCCCACCCCAAAGCGACGATGTTCCTCCAAGCCCTCCCGCCGTCGAAGAGTCCAGAGGTGCATGATGATGGTTTGTGACGCTGGCAAACCGTCCATCAAGGCCGTGACGGCCCGCCTCCACCAGCAGAACGTTTACGCCCTGCCCTTCCAGGGCAAAGGCCAGGGCGAGCCCGACCGGCCCTGCCCCAACTATACAAACCTGAAACAATATCGAAGATGCGCTCGGATTGTATTCGACCATTACACCTCGCTTCCCGCATTGCTGCCACACTAAAGGAAGGTGCAGGGTACATTGCAACGCCTAGTTTTCACCGTTCACTTCGCGGTCCAACGAATAGTGCGCTACGAACATCATCCGTTGGCGTCAACAGTGCCGTATTTAAACGAAAGTCAGCCGCTTCGGCGCTTTGGCACTGCCACACGTGGTCCGGAGAGATCATCAACCACCGCAGGTTCTGACACGTTCAAGACACCGTCCCAACCGCCTCCCAACGCCTTGTTCAATGCGATGTAATATAGTGCAACATCCAGTTTGGTCTCAATCAGGTCTTCCTCGACTGAGTAAAGGTTCTTTTCTGCATCTAACACATTGAAAGGGGTGCCGTCGCCTATGTCCTGAATTTCGCGCGAGAATTTCACCGAATCCCGGTATTTCGACACAGACAACGCCAGCTTTGAGCGCCTTATCCGCGATTGATTCATAGAGACGATTGCATTTCGGACATCTTCCATCGCTGAAAGGACTGTCTTCTGATACTCAAACAACGATTGATCACGTTGGGCTTTGGCCGCATCTACCGCAGCTCGCAACTGACCACCTTGGAAAATCGGAATATTGATGCTAGGTCCGAATGACCAGCTTATTGTTGAATTCTTGCCCAGGTCGCTAAAATTTGTCGCTGACGAATCGATGGAACCCGTGAGCGATATTGATGGGTACCGGTTTGCCTCAGCTCGGCCGATTTCCGCAGTGGACTGCGCGAGTTGGCGCTCCGCCACTCTGATGTCCGGCCTGTTAACAAGCAAGTCGGCCGGGATGCCTAACGACTTGACCTGAGGTGGCAGGGGTATTTTTTTGCTTCGGATCAAGACGGCTTCGAGCACATCGGGCGCGCGGCCAAGCAGAACGCCAAGGCGATGCACAGCCTTGGCATATTCGATACGATAGGATGGGATGTCCGCCTCAATCGCTGCCGTTTGCGCCTCCGCCTTGACGACGTCAACGACGGAAGCTTCGCCCGCCTGGCGTTGTTGCCGTGTCAAAGCTGCGGTTTGTCGTTGCGAACGAGCCGATCGCTCGCTTAAATCTATAAGTTCCTGATATGCGCGTGCTTGAACATAATAGGAGGCCACATCGCCCACCAATGTAACCAGCGTATCGCGTAGCTGCTCCCGGGCTGCGTCTTCCGCATATTTTGCAGCCTCTAACGTCCGCCTGTTTCCGCCGAATAAGTCAAGTTCCCAACTGGCGTCAAAGCCGGCTCTATACTCGCTGTAGACCGACGCGTCACTCCGGACCCGATCGACTGCCGACGCAGAAGAAAGCGTTGGGAAAAGGCTACCCGCTTCCTCTTTGATCGTCGCCCTGGCTTCCCGTATCTTTGCTTTGGCAGCGGAAACATCCAAGTTGCCTTCAACAGCTTGAGCGACGAGTTGATCCAGCAACGGATCTCCCAGTCGCTTCCACCACTGAGCGAGTTCGGGTGGCTTGGAGGAAGACCTGTCTGTTGTCCAGAGCGCCGGAAGAGACATTACCGGCACCTCATAGTCTGGCCCGACGGTGCAACCGCTTACTATCAACACTGACGACAACAATGCCGTCAGGCAAGCGTGCAGGTTAGAGAAACGTTCGGTACATTTCCGTTGTATCGTTGTTTCTGTTTTTAGTGAGGTCAAGAGCTTAGCAATCGTCTACTTGGAGGGCGCGAGGGGATCGAGGAAGGACTGGTCTCCGCAATCGGCGGCGGAATGTTCAAACGAGTTAATAAACGATCCAGGGTTAAGCCCGGTTAAGGGGATGTAAAACTGGGTAAATCTCTGAAAGAGAGGTGCTCGAAGGCCTTCCAAATAAGCCACAGAGTGGAGTGGCGACGGCTACCGGGAGCGAGAGGACAAACGAGAGCTTCCATGCGAGGGATTTTCCAATAATGGCTCGCAACGCCGCTGATTGAGTTCCCGCCTGAGCCCTGCAGGGTTTCAGGCTTGATAGTATCGCGCAGAAGAATGGCCCTGTGTCGCGAACGGAAGCATGAGAATTTTTCGCGCGGTCTACAATCACGCCCGGCAAGACCAATCGGGAAATGGCGGCAAATGACCCGAGCCACCCTTGCGGCATCCTACAATCCACTACGATTTCTATCTTCAAGCGGCCCGATAAACGGTTGAAACGGAAGTTCTGCGGATCGATGAGGGGGCCGTGCTCGCCCACGAGATTCATGCGTATATGGCGTTGCAAGGAAATTTTGACCATTGCCCTCACTAATAGAAGGTCGCGGTTGCACAGCGTCCGCGCTCGCTTCATGACGAGAGCCATTCCAAGCCGTTCAGCCTCACATTTTCCATGCTTGCCGAAATTTGGAGATACCCGATATCATCCAACAGCTTTTATTGTGCCTGATCATCATTCTGTTCATCATGTGGGCCGTTCTCATCATTGCGTTGATTGCCGTACAGGCAAACTGGATCAATATGTTCGATTTCGACGTGAGGATTTCTCCAAATTTGGTCAATAAAGTCTGATCGCCGCAAGCCCATGGGTCAGTATCACACTATAAATCACCGCCCTCGCACGGCCCCCACTGTTTCTGAAGAGCCAGCTTTTCTTCACGCTTAAATACCGGCCGCGCCGCACCTTTGCGGAACATCTGGCCGAATAGGCTTATGCGCCGCCGGATTCGGCCGTCGCCTGTCTAGCTGCTTCGATCAATCGGGAAAAATGCCGTTCGGTCTCGGCGGTGGCCACGAAGGATACGGTGGTGACGACACAGCAGAGTTCGCCCTGGGTGTCGAAAACCGGTGCGGCCTTGCCGGTGAGGGCAGAGAACAGATGTTCATTGAGTTCCGCGCCGCCCACTGCGCGGATGGTTTCCAGAATGCCGGCATCGGGACGGGAGCCGCGAAAGGCGGCGGGTTGCAGCCTGCGCACCGCGGCCACCCTGTCCGGCGGCAGGTAAGCCTGGAAAACCAGCCCGCAGGCGCTGTTGTCCAGCGGCAGAACATCGCCCAGCGCCACGGTGCTGATGGAAAAGCTGGCGCTTCTTGCCCACCGCACCACGGTCGGGCCGCGCTCGGTCCAGATCGCCACGCCGCAACTGGCGCCGATCTTGGAGGCGAGCGCATTCATCTGGCGGCCGGCGGTTTCGACCGGATTGATTCGCCGGAGCGCGCTAATGCCGATCCCCAGCGCTGCGGGTCCGAGATCGTAACTGCCGCTGGCGGGATCCTGTATCACCAGTCCTTCCCGCACGAGGCTCTGCATGTAACGATGCGCGGTGGAGCGGCCGGTGCCGGCGCGTTTGGCCAGCTCGCCCAGGGCGAGCGCCGTATCCGATCTGGCGAGCAGATTGAGGAAACGCGCCGCGATCGACACCGACTGAATGAGGGCAGAGCGTTTTTCACCCTCGTTTTCCGGCAGATTGTCCGCATTGTCATCCATGGCGTTCAAGCCCGCTCCCCCCGTTTGTTGAGCATGCCTAACGCATCGGGGCGTGAATCGGAATCGATTTCTGCGGGCTGCGCTGCGCTGTTCCCTTTTGAAACGCCAAGCGATGCGCAGGACGCGGTCCATAAACTTTGTTGTAAATATGGCACATCCCGTTACGGAAGCCTTTTTGTCCGCAATACAGAACGCATTCTCTATTGCGAAACAGATAACGCTTCCGTTACTTGAATATGACTTTAATACTCATGTTTCTTAGGGGTGTGTGATGGGGTTTAGCTCTAGCGGTCGTTTGATGAGCGGGGTCAGCGCTCTGACGCTGGCGACATTGTTCGTGACGCCGGTTCTCGGTCAGGATCAGCAGGCGGCGGCGGGCACCACCGTCCTGAAGCCGATCGTCGTGACCGGTGAAAAAGTGGCGCGCGACATGAAGAACACGGCGTCGTCCGTTTCGGTCATATCCGGGGATAAAATCAAAAAGGAAAAGACCGGCGACCCGACCGTATCGGGAGCGATCAAGGATATTCCGAACATCGTTTACACCGACAATGTCAGCGCCCCGATCATTCGCGGTTTGGATACGCAGGGACCAAACACGGGCTCAACCGCATTTTTTGCTGGCACGGTGCCGCGCGCGACGATCAATGTCGACGGTCATTATCTCGGTTATAACGAGTTCATCTATGGCGCGACCTCCATCTGGGATGTCGAAAGCATTGAGGTGTTCCGCGGCCCGCAGACCACCTCGCAGGGTGCCAACGCCATTGCCGGCGCGATCCTCGTCAACACCAAGGACCCGACCTTTACGCCCGAAGCCAGCTATCAGGCGGAAATCGGCAATTATCACCAGAAGCGGGCTTCGTTCGCGCTTTCGGGGCCGCTGATCGAAGACGAGCTGGCGGCGCGCATGGCGATCGATTATTCCGGCCGCGATACCTTTATCGACTACATCAATTCCGCCTTCGCCCATGAGGGAACGGACCAGAATTTCAAGGAATTTAACGGTCGCTTCAAGCTTCTCTGGGAACCGTCGGAAATTCCCGGTCTTTCGACCAAGCTGACCTATTCCTACAACGCCTCTAACCGGCCGAGCCAGGAAGCGGCATCGAGTCCCTTCGAGGATCTCAACCACGTCACCACCACGATGCCAAGCTGGAGCCAGAACACCCACACCGGTATTCTCGACATCAATTACGATTTCGAGAATGGCGTGAAACTGTTTAACCAGACGCAATTCTCCGCTTCCGATGCGCGCCGCAGGGTGGGTGTCGTCAATAATGGCGATGCCGATATTGACCAGACGAACGCTTCCCACGAATCCCGCGTGACCTTCGGTGATCAGGAAGACGTGCTGAGCGGCGTCGTGGGCATTTATTACGCCCACACGCAGGCCGACGAGATTCTTTATCTAAAGGGAACCTACAACAACAGCATTTCGACATTCGACGACACCAAGGACAATCTCGGCATCTTCAGCGAGCTGAGCTATCGTCTGACGGACCAGTGGACCCTGACGGGCGGCCTGCGTTACCAGATCGACCAGATCCACCGTACGGGCCGCTCCGTCTATTCGGCGCAGGCGGTGGATTATAACGAGACCTTCTCCGAACTGCTACCCAAGGTGTCGCTTGCCTATGCGGTGAACGACGACTGGACTGTCGGCGGCATGATCAGTCGCGGTTACAATCCCGGCGGGATTTCGCTGAATCTCTCGTCAGGACAATGGCTGCCCTTCGAAAAGGAAACCATCTGGAACTACGAGCTATATACGCGTGCGAAGCTGCTGGATGACCGGCTGACGCTTAACAGCAACCTGTTCTACATGGACTATACGAATGCCCAATTTAACATTCCGGTCGTCATCTCTTCGGGTGTCACCCAGTCCTATACAATCAATGCGCAGAAGGCGCATGCCTACGGTCTCGAAGTCGGTGCCGATTACCAGGTTCTCGACAATCTGACGCTGAAGGCGAGTGTCGGCGTGCTGAAGACCGAGATCGACGAAATCTCCAGCAACAGCAGCTATGCGGGCAATGAATTCGCGAAATCACCGGGGTACATGTTCAGCATTGGCGCAAGCTGGGATGTGACCGACAGGTTCACCGTCTCCGGTCAGGTCCGTCATACCGACGGTTATTATTCTGATACGGCCAACACGGCGACCTATGCGATCGACCCTTATACAATCGCGGACGTGCGGGCGAGCTACAAGTTCCAGGAAGAGCTTGAGGTCTACGCCTACGTCAAGAACGTCTTCGACGAGCGCGCGCCCACCTATATGCAACAGAACCGCGGCATTGGCGGCATCGAGGCCAGCATGACCGAACCGCGCATGTTCGGCATCGGTGTTCGAGGGAGTTTTTAAGCCATCGTCTAGGCTGAAAAGCAAAAGGGCCTTCGAAGCAATCTCCGAAGGCCTCATTTTTGGAAAGCAGGCTGAGAAATTCTGAAAAACGGCCTGAATGCCCGTCTGTGCCCGGTCCGGATTAACGTGGGGACAAATGCGCCCCCGCGTTACGTATCAGGCAAAGATTGGCACGTTTTTAACGGTCATCTCAGTGTTTGCTTGACGCAGACAGGATGGGTGTCACCGCCCGGATTTTTATACGACAACCGAAAGTCAGGATCGCAAAGTTTCGGCCTTGGGCGAGACGTCGGCCGGAATTGCGACAGGCCTGCGCAACAGGCTTCAAAAACCCAGGATTGCAAGGAGTGCGATCTTGGGTCGATCTGTTGTCACCATCGCGCATGGCCAAAGTTTTGGTAATCCGCTACGATTGTCCGGCGCTCCTTCGAGCACGGCAGGAACAGGATCGCCAAGGGAAGCGGCAAAGCATTGTCGGCATGGCTGGTGTTCGGAAGGCCCCGCCGGCGAAGCCGAATTTAGGAAATTTTGTCGTGTTGCTTTACTTGTCGACAAAATTGCCACGACAGACTGTTCGGTGGCTTCGTTCCCAGCGCGCACGCCTATTTGGCAAAAAAATGTTGCCAGCGGGCTACGTTCGAAGCCTCGTCATCGCCGCAGGCGTTCGACGATCGTCATCTATGCGGACCGCTACCGGCCTGAGAAGTTTTGCCATGAGGGGAATTTCCCAGTTGTCCGGGGCGTGTCACCCCGGCGACAGGTAACAGCAGACGTCGGCGCGTCTCCAGAAACTTTCTGCCAGCGATGCCCTAGGCGTTGACCCGCCCGATTCCCGAACCAGGGAGAAGCCCGTCTCGACCGCGACAGATTGAGGATCGAACGCGTCTCTTGTCCGACCTTCGGCTCGAACCGGCACCTCGGCGAGACTGAATCTCCAGGTCGCACAACGTCGGCACAATAGCACGAGGAAATTGACGCATGATGCCTTACGCCCTCAAAAGAACCTTCTCACGGGCATCAACCACTCGGTAGAAGCGTCCAAGGGCTCCATATTTTCACCTTCATGCCGCACGAGCGTTCGATACAACTGAACTGGCGGATGTGCGGAAGGTCAAAAGCATTTGAGCCAGCTTTTCTGATTCCTGCGCGAGGCCGAAGCTCGCGGCGTTCATTTCTTCCACCATCGCTGCGTTTTGTTGCGTTGCCTGATCCATATGGTTGACCGCAGAATTGACCTCCTTCAGCCCCGAGGCCTGTTCTCTCGCCGCAGTGCTAATCGCATCCATATGCTTATTTATCGCCTCGATGAGAGACACGATGTCGCCCAGACCTTTACCCGTATCGCCAACCAATTTCACGCCCTCTGAAACAGCGGTTTCGGAATTAGTGATAAGCGTTTTGATTTCCTTAGCTGCATGAGCCGAACGCTGGGCGAGTTCACGGACCTCCTGAGCGACGACGGCAAAGCCTTTCCCGGCGTCTCCCGCCCGGGCCGCTTCGACTCCGGCGTTCAACGCAAGAAGATTAGTCTGGAACGCGATCTCGTCAATGACGCTGATGATCTGGATGACTTCCCTGGAAGACCGTTCGATTTTTCCCATGGCCTTGACGGCACTTCCAACGACTTCGCCGGAACGGTCCGCCGTTTTCCGCGCGTCCTGGACTAGATCGCGAGCCTCGGCCGTGCGAACGGAGGTTGTGTGGACGTTTACTGTGATTTCTTCCAGCGCAGCAGCCGTTTCCTCCAGCGAAGCGGCCTGGCTTTCCGTGCGTCTGGCTAGATCGTTCGATGCCATCGAGATTTCGCCGGAACCGCCGTGAACATTACCAGCACAATCCGCGACGGCCAGCAATACCTCCCTAAGCTGAGCGACAGACGAATTGAAATCCTTTCTCAGTGCTTCGAACTGGGGTGCGAATGCCTCGTGAATTTCGCACAGCATATCGCCTGACGCCAGTTTCCTGAGCCCCGTCGCCAATGCGCCGGTCGCCTTGTTCAGGCGGATTTCGGCCTCCGCCGCTGCCCGTTCTTCAATCTTCAGGCGCTCGGCTTCCGCTTTGCGGCTGTTCTCGATCGCTTCCGCTTCCAGTTCAGCATTCCGGGTAGCGGCCCGCCGGAATACCTCGACCGACCGTGCCATTCCGCCGATTTCGTCAGTCCTCTCTCCGCCGGGAACGATCACATCACGATTTCCCTGCGCAAGAACATTCATGCATTCGGTCAGGCGGGTGACGGGGATTGTGACCCGCCAAATAACGATAGACATTCCAACGATCGTCATCGCGATCACCCCCAGCAATACGACGAGGTATAGAGCCACGGCTTTAAGAGCGGATTGAGCCAGGGCCTGAGCCTTTTCATCCAGCAGTTTCATTGCCACAAGGGCGACATCTGCGACACTGGCCTGTCCTTTGCTGCTCGCAGGCAGCCAGTCTTTCAGAGCAACTTTTGCGCCCTGGCCGTTGAAAAGATCGAGATGCATTGAGTTGCGAAGGTCCCATAGCGGTCCTTTGAAGTATGTGTTGTCTGCAGCATTAAAGCTGTCCTTCAGCAACTGAGCGGTGGTGGGATGATCGACCAGGGTACGAACCTGGTCCCAGTTGGCGAAAGACCGCCCGTTTTGCGTCATCAGGGTTGCGAGATCATTTGTAGCGAGAGGCTGTTGCGTGGTCGCCGCCTTGTTCAAAACGATGGATGCCGCACCGACGGCCGCGCGGGTAGCCCATGCACCGGCACGGATCTGCAACAGATCGACAAGAGTGTTGTCGAGCGACCGGATGTTGCTCTCCGTGATGGCGGAGGCTGCCTCAAGCTCCTGCAGAAACTCTTTGCCGAAGCTTGTATAGGCTTTGCCGACAGCTGGATCGCGCTGGGTGAGTTCGATCGGGAACTGCGCATCGGCGCGACCGCGAAGGCTTTCGTTTTCTTTGAAGAAGCTGTTAATTCTCTCCAGAGAGGCCGTGAGTTCCGCAGACTGTATACCCGCTTCGGCTTTTCTGAGATCCGACATGCCTTGGTCGACTATCTTGCGATCCTCCGGGACATCCTTCAGCCGCGCGCGCCCCTGCTCGACCGTTGCTTCGAGGACGGTCACACTGTGACCGCGCTCCAGGCGATAACCGAGCAGGATGTCAAAAAGCGCACGGTTGACAGCCGTATAGGCGGACACAGCGCTGTAAGTTCGAAAACTGGAATAGGAAGCGCTCAATAAACTGCCGCAAAGTATACACAAGGCAAGACTGAACAACAAAAAAACCGTCGTGAGCATGTTCCTGATCGAAAGCATAGATACCCCCATTTTGCCATGATGCCAGCTTTACATTCAAAAGATAAGACAATGCTAACACAGCCGCGAACATTACTGTGAAGGTAGTCGATTTGCACTGTTCAGCGCGGGAGCAGACAAGACCGGGGATGCTCGCGTGTCCAAGAAGAAAAGACGCGTCGCGGCTCGAGCCGTCGCATACGCCAAAGGATTTAGCGTTCAGGTTCCGCGTCGCTGTGCGACACGTGCCCGTGCTGGCCGATATGTGTAGGCGCTAAGGCAGTCTAAGACCGTTGTCGGCGTCGAAAAAATGTAGCTTGGAGATATCGAAACTCAGAGTGATCGATCCGCCCAACTCGGACATATATCGATCACGCACGAGAGCCACGATAGATTGTCCGCCGACGCGCGACACGAGCATCGTCTCGGCGCCTGTCGGCTCAACGCCCGTGAGCAGGGCGTTTATCGTCGCATTTCCAAGGTTTCCGGACAGAAACAGGTCCTCAGGCCGAACGCCGAGCGTAACGGGATGACCGTATTTCACTGCGGGAAAAGACGATGGCGGCAGCGCTATCGTGGTGCCATCTTCGGTAACGAAACCTTCCGCTTCCAGCCAGCCCTTGATTAGGTTCATCGACGGCGATCCGAGAAAGGTCGCCACGAAGGTATTCAAGGGGCGATCGTAGAGTTCGAGGGGCGTTCCTATCTGCTCCACACAGCCGTCGCGCATCACGACAATCCGGTCGGCCATGGTCATCGCTTCGATCTGATCGTGCGTCACATAGACCGTAGTTGTCTTCAAGCGCTGGTGCAGTTCCTTTATTTGCGTGCGCATCTGAACCCTGAGCTTTGCATCGAGGTTGGAAAGTGGCTCATCAAATAGGAAAACTTTCGGATCACGGACAATCGCTCGGCCCATCGCCACACGCTGACGCTGGCCGCCCGAAAGCTGGGCCGGCTTGCGGGCCAGAAGTGGCGTAAGGGCCAGAAGCTCCGCCGCTTCCCGCACTCTCGCGGCTATTTCCTCTTTTGGCCGCCCGGCGAGCTTGAGCGCATATCCCATGTTCTCTTCGACGTTCTTATGGGGATAGAGGGCATAGCTTTGGAAAACCATCGCTATATCACGGTCGCGAGGTGCAACATTATTGACGATGCGTCCTCCGATCTGGATCCGCCCGGTCGTGATGCCTTCCAGCCCGGCAATCATTCGCAGCAATGTGGACTTGCCGCAGCCCGAGGGGCCGACCAAGGTTACGAATTCTCCGTCCTCGATGTCAATCGAGATGCTGTGGATTACGGGATGGGCGCCGTAGGCCTTGTGGACCGCTTCGAGATTGAGAGTAGCCATGTCATTCACTCATTTTCTGTTTGGGTCAGGCGGCTATTAGCTCGGCCATTCGGATCAGTCCCTGCATGTAACCGATGGCGTGGGCGCGTCCCCGGTGGTTCCACGGGGTGTCATCATCCATCTGGGGAACGTGGTCATCCAGCAGAAAGCCGTCGAAACCTGCCTTCTGAAGCTGGATCATCACCTCGGCCGGGTCGAAGTTTCCCTCTCCGATGAAGCACTCGGTAAAATCCGGCACCGTTCCCTGCACGTCGCGGAAATGAATGTAGGAGACTGCCTTTTTCGGCACGAAAAACTCAATCATGCGGCGAACGTCTTCCTTTCCGCCAGCCATTTCTGAGCAGCAGCCGAGGCACAGATCCAACGTCCACGCGGGGCTGCCATTGCTTAACTCGAAAGCCTTCATGAAGTTTTCCGGTTTATAGAAAAGCCGGGCGACACCACCGAGCATCGGCACCGGCGGATCGTCGGGATGCAACGCAAGCTTGATGCCTTCCTGTTCCGCGACCGGCAGAACTTCGCCCAAAAAACATTCGTAGTTGGCCCACATCTGGTCTTCGGTGACGAGAATTTCGCCATTCGGCGCAAGCGGCATAACCGACTGGCGGCCAAGCGTTGTGGGCAGGAACTGCTTCAGCCCGTCAATCCCTTGGACCGCATCCACCGCCGCCATGTCGAAGCGGGTGTTTCCCGCACCCCCGCGCCCCGGCGCAGACCTGTCGGTTCGCCAGACCGAATTGGGCATGAAATGATATCCAAGGACCGGAATGCCGGCGCGGGCGACCGACCGGATCGTGTGGCAGTAGTTCTCGATCTGCTCATCCCTTCCATCGAGGCCGAGCATGACCTTTTCGTAAAAATGCACCGGGACGTTCTCGATCGCCTCAAGTTTCAGACCGGCACTCTCTGTCTTGTCGACGAGGGCGCGGATGTCCTTTTCCTCCCAGCGGGCGTCACCTGGAAGAAGGGGAGTGTTCATCTGAATCCCGCTTGCCCCGATCTGGGCCGCGAACCGGAGCTTTTCATCCGTTAGTTCGTTGAATTGTCCGACGGCTACCCGGATACCCATTGTCTATGTCCTTTGTTATTTGAGTTTGCGAAATCTTCGGTTTCAGCCCTTCACGGACCCGGCGGTAAGGCCCTGAACCATGAAGTGCTGCGCGACGAAATAAAGAAGCATGAGGGGAACGGATGAAATCACGGCTCCTGCCATGAGCGGTCCCCACGGAAGCGTATCGCTCGTGATCAGGTAGTTGAGGGCCAGCGGGGCGGTCCGTTGATTTTCCGAGGTTATCAGGACGAGAGCCAGGAGCAGTTCATTCCAGGCGCCCGTGAAGGTGAAGATGGATACGGCTGCGATACCCGGCGCCGATAGCGGCGCAACGATCCTGATCAAGGCCCCGAACCGGGTCAGGCCGTCGATCTGGCCCTGCTCCTCCAGCTCTCGAGGAACGCTCCTAAAATATCCCTGCAGCAACCAGGTGCTGAGTGGCAGCGAAAAGGTCAAATAGACGAGGATCAGTCCGCTCAGCGTGTTTCCAAGACCAAGTCTTGCCATGAGTATCGACAGGGGAATGAACAGAAGCGACGTCGGCGTGAGATAGGCAAAGAGGATCAGCTTTCCGATGATCCCCCTGAAGCGATATCGAAAGCGGACGATGGAGTAGGCGGCCAGCGAGGAAATGAAGATCGATATGATCGTGACCGACGCGGCAACGATGAAACTGTTGCGGATCGCGATCAGAAAGTCTTTTTCGAAAAGAAGAGTGCGGTAGTTGTTCCAGGTGACGGTGTGCACCCATAATGACGGCATCCGGTATATTTCCCTCGGCAGTTTGAGGGACGTGACCGCCATCCAGTAGATCGGGAACAGGATCGCCAGAACGGCGACGATCAGCGCCGCATAGGTCGCGACACGGGAGAT
This sequence comes from Agrobacterium sp. 22-221-1, assembly GCF_053522445.1. Taxonomy (NCBI): domain Bacteria; kingdom Pseudomonadati; phylum Pseudomonadota; class Alphaproteobacteria; order Hyphomicrobiales; family Rhizobiaceae; genus Agrobacterium; species Agrobacterium sp. 22-221-1. Next base: position 46,511 of record NZ_JBNWCL010000018.1, on the reverse strand, counting down.
CGTGGCCGCACGGGTTTGAGTTTCGCTTTGGATTGCAGACATCAGTCGTCGTCCTTTTGCATGAGGAAGGTTGCCGCCACGACCAGAAGCGCCAGGACGGGAAGCACCGCGACCGATACAGCGGCAGCCTCGCCTATGCGTTGGGTCTGCATGCCGAGATAGGCAAGCACCGGGAATACCGTGGTCGCATCCGAGGGCCCTCCCTGGGTGAGCAGCCAGACATGTTCGAAAGCGTTGGCGGTCCAGATGGAAGACAACAGCGCGGTGATGATCAGCACCTGCCGGATGCCGGGCATCGTGACATCACGAAACCGCTGCCAGGCATTTGCCCCGTCGACGCGCGCCGCCTCGTAAAGTTCTTTCGGGATGGACTGAAGAGCGGCGAGAATGCTGACGAACCAGAAGGGAAAGCCACGCCAGACCGAGGCCAGAATAACGGCCGGCATGGCCGTCGAACGCTGGCCGAGCCAGTCGACGATATGTGGGAACAAGCCCGTCTGCGTGAGGATCATGTTGATGCCTCCGCCGACGGGCTGATACAGCACGCGCCATGTCAGGAATGCCACAAAGGCGGGCATGGCCCAAGGCAGCATCAGGAAGGCGCGAAACAAGCCGCGGCCGGGAATCTGCTGGTTCACGAGAAGCGCCAGACCCAGTCCGACCCCGAACTTCATGATCCCGGTGACCAACACAATGATGATCGTGTTGGTGATGGCGCTTTTGAAGATGGCAGTCTGCGCCAGATATCGGAAATTCGCCAAGCCGACCCAGTCGCCTTCGTTGCCCACCATCCTGTCGGTGAAGGCGACGGCGATCGCAAATATAAAAGGGTATGCGACGAGGCCGACGATGAGCAGGACGACGGGGGCGACGAGCAGGTAGGCGAAGGAGTTTGCCCGCAGGTGGGCGCCGAAACTTTCGGGCTTGGTCGGGTTTACGGGCACGACATTGGATTTCATGATCTTCTTCCGATAGTTTGTTGGCGCCTCGGTCCAGATCGTCACTTGTATTTGTCGTAGATCGCCTGCGCCTGCGATTGGGCGTCATTCATCGCCCTGTCGAACTCCCAGCCGTCGATAACGACCCGCTGGGCCATTTTGGGAATGATGTAGTTGTTGAACACTTCACCGTAGGCTGCGTTGTAGACGTCCGGATAGGCGGGAGCCGTCCCCGTTTCCGCCAGCGCCAAAAGCGCGTCGTGGATCGGATCGTTCGACGAGAATGCCGCGAGATCGCGCTGCTTCTTGAGCACCGGTCCGTAGATCGCCACCTTGTAGTAGGCATTCATGAATTCCGGCTGGGACAGATGCTGGATGAGCGCCTTTGCCGCCTCCGGGTTCTTACTGCTTCTCGGGATCGCGCGAAGCTGCGGAATAATTGGCGAGATCACGCCTTTCGGTCCGCCCGGCAGGGGCGAAAATGCCGATCCCTCGTAAAGCTCTGGGTCCTGCGACTTTGCCGCAACCCCCACCGAACCCGTATTCGCAATGAACGCCACCTGGCCGGACAGATAGGCCTGATTGTCGCCTGCGCCGTCCCAGGTGGCGTTGCCGGGCGCGAACACCTTCTTGTCCCAGGCATTTTTCAGCCACTGTAGATAGGCCTTCGTTTCGGCGGATTTTATCGCAACCTTTTTTCCGGCATCGTCCGCGATGCGGCCACCGAAGGACTGCATGACGTTGATCTGGACGTTTCCGTCACCGACGTTCGACAGGGCCAGCCCAAGGCCGAAGAGGCCCTGGCCGCCGATCGCCGACGCCTGCTCAACCAGTTCGTCCCATGTCTTCGGCGCCTCGTTGAAGCCAGCGGCTTCCAGAAGGTCCTTCCGGCGAAGAAGAAGGTTGCCGCTGATACCGAAAGGAAGACCAGTACGCCCTCCGGCGACGCGGGAGGTGTCACAGGCCTTGTCGACGCCCTCATACCAGCCTGCCTGTGCCTCGCCAACCGCCTTGTAGATATCGTCGATCGTCAGGAAGACGCCCTGGATCGACAGGGGAAGCAGAAGATCAAGATGCAGGTCAAGAGCATCGGGCATAGTGTTTGAAGCCACTGCCGCCGAAACCTTCTGCACCGTCTCGTTCTGGTTTATCATCACGACCTCGGTTTCAACGCCGTTAGATTTTCCCCATTCGGAAATGGTCTGTGAAAGCAGTCTGTTGGCCTCGTCGGAGAAGATCAGGCCTCCCCAATAGGTGAGCTTTCCACCAAGCTTCGCAGGCGTCTGAGCCGAGGCAGCACGCGAGCCCACGCTGGCGGTCAAAGCCGCGCTTGCGGAACCAGCCATAAACGTGCGCCGCGACAGTTCGAATGTTTTCATGTCTCACCCTCCTCCAAAAACCGCATATATCCCCGAAATAAATATATTTGTTATCGGTTTTAAGTTCCTTTATCCGGCATTAAAATGGTCTGTCAACCGTCTGCAACCTGTTTATTTTCGTGACAACCCGCGTCGTCGCCGTTAAATGAGCTGAACAACAGAGGAATTGCTATGCACGGCGGTATCACCAACCCTGGATTCGTTGCTTTTGTCGAAGCACTTCTGGAAGGCCGTCTGAAACTTGGGCAGACGCTCCGGCTGGAAGAGTTATGCGATATATTAGGAATGTCCCTGTCACCATTGCGTGAAGCGATAACGCTTCTGGAGGCGGAGGGGCTGATCCAGGTCCGCAAACGCCTCGGCGTGAGTATTTTTTATCCTGACGTTAAATTCGTCGGGGGCACGTTCCAATTTCGGGAACTACTGGAATCGGAAGGTCTTCGTCGGCTGTCGGAGGGCCTTCCTTCGGCCTGGATCGACGATATGCTGCACGCACACGCCGCCATTATAGAGCTTGTCAGATGCTCCAGGCAGCCTGCGGATTTTGTCACGCCGGTTCGGGAACTCGAAGAGCGCTTTCACGGCGGCTTCGTGGCGGCTTTCGATAACGAGCAGATCACCGCAAATTATCAGAGGCTTACGCAGAAGATGTATCTTTTAAGGCTGCTCAACCCGGACGCAGTCAATGTCGTCAACACGATACGGTCGATGGAGGAGCATCTGGACATCGTCGTGGCGCTAAGAGATCGAGACGTGGAACGTGCGATCGAGGCGCTTCACCGCCATTTGAAGAACGTCCTCCACCGCCTCCTGACCCGCTGACCCGCGACGATGCCCCAGCCGGTCGGTCAGGCGGGCCGGCGCAGGACTGTTTGAAAAATTGGCGCTGCCGATGCGTTAGAAGGGAAAGCGCTGCCTGGCGTCTTCGATCGTCAGCCAGCGCAGATCGGTGAACTCGGCGACTGCGGCCTTGCCACCGAAGCGCCCCCATCCCGACGACTTCATGCCTCCGAACGGCATCTGCGGCTCGTCGGCGACGGTGGGGCCGTTGATGTGGCAAATCCCGGATTTGATCCGCGCGGCCAGTTTGAGCGCCTGCGGAATGTTCTGGGAATAGAGCGAGGCTGACAGACCATATTCCGTGTCGTTGGCCACCCTGATCGCTTCCTCAGCGTCCTCCACGCGGATCACCGGCTTGACCGGACCGAAGGACTCCTCGTGATAGATGCGCATGTCGGCGGTGACATGGTCGAGGACGGTTGCCTCCACCACGGACCCGCGACGCCCGCCCCCGGAGATAAGTTCTGCCCCCTTGCCCACGGCGTCGGCGATGATTTCCTCCATCTTCTCCGCGGCTTCCTGGCTGACCAGCGCACCCAATACGTTGGTGTCCGTCGGGTCACCGGCTGGAAGGCTGGAAGCTTTCTCGGCAAGTGCGCTGACGAATCGATCGGCGATACTTTCTGTTACGATGATCCGTTCTGTGGACATGCAGATCTGGCCCATGTTCATGTAGGCGCCGAAAACGGCGCCGTTCACCGCTCCTTCCATATTCGCATCGTCCAGCACGATGAAAGGCGCCTTGCCTCCCAGTTCCAGCAGGCTGGGTTTCAGCTCCTCGGCGCAAAGTTTGGCAATGATACGGCCGACCTTTGTCGAGCCGGTGAAATTAACCCTTTTCACCTCGGGCGCCCGCACAAGCGCTTCCACGACCTTGCCGGCATCTTCCGGCGCATTCGTGATGACGTTGACGACCCAGGAGGCAGCCCGGCATCATTAAGCACCTGGCCGATCATCATATGGGTCGCCGGGCACATTTCCGATGCTTTCAGGATTACCGGATTGCCGCATGCAAGCGGCATGGCGACCGCGCGCGTGCCGAGGATCACCGCAGCATTCCAGGGTGCAATTCCCAGGCACACGCCGACTGGCTGACGAACCGCCATCGACAGGGAGCCGGATTTTTCCGTCGGAATAATCTCACCCGAAATCTGGGTGGTCATCGAAGCTGCCTCCCGGAGCATCTTGGCCGCAACCGTTACGTTGAAGCCGGCCCACCCCCCGGTCGCACCCGTTTCCGCGATCGTAATGGCGACGAAATCCTGGAGACGCATCTCCATCAGGTCGGCGGCTTTCAGCAGCAGCTTTCGCCGCTCGTGAGGCCCGATCACGGCCCAGGGCTCAAAAGCGGCATGAGCTGCGGCGACGGCTGTCAAAGCATCATCGAGCGAGGCCGAAGCCACAGTCGAAGCAATCTGTTGATTATAGGGATTGATCCGGTTGAAGGTCCGGTTGCCTTTTGCAGCAGCGCTCTTGCCGGAGATCAGAAGTTCGACATTCATCGCTAGTTTCTCCTATTCCGAGATAAACCGGTTTTCGATCGTGCCAAGTCCGCCCACTTCGACGCGGACGATATCGCCCGGCTTCATGAATGTTTCTGTCGCAATTCCAACGTTCGATGGTGTTCCTGTGACTATGATATCGCCTGGTTCAAGTGTCATCACGGTGGAAAGATATGTGATCTGATCCCAGATATTGTAGATCATGTCGCCGGTAGAGGTCCGCTGACGCTCCTTACCGTTGAGGGACAGGGTAAGGGTTAGGTCGTGAGGATCGGCGACCTCGTCATCCGTCGTGATCCACGGCCCGATGGGTCCATGCGTGTCGAAACTCTTGCCGAGCGTATAGGTGGGAGAGCGGAATTGCCAGTCGCGCGCGGTGACATCGTTTGCGACGAAATAGCCGGCAACAACGGAACGCGCCTCCTCCCGCCCGACATGTCGGCATCGCTTGCCGATGACGAAACCCAGTTCGGCTTCGTAGTCCACCTTTTCGGAAACGCTGGGGATGACGATGTCGTCGAAGGGGCCGTTGATGCAGGTGACCTGCTTGTTAAACCACAATTGCGACTTCGGGGTCGCGATCCCGGCAGCCGCAGCCTCCTCGGCATGGGCTTTATAATTCATGCCAATCGCAAGAAACTTGCGGGGGTCGTCAATCGGTGCAAGCAGACGTGTTTCGGAAAGAGAAAAGCAGGGTGCGTTGATTGCCTGTACCGCGGACCGCAAATCCTGCAGCCTTTCTATCAGATGCCTCATGGAGCCATTCAAGTCGGGTACGACAGCCGTAAGGTCGAAGATGTACTCTCCTTCGACCCTTCCAAGCCTCGTCTTCCCCTCGACGGAAAATCTTGCAAGTTTCATATGTCTCTCCTGTTCAGTCGGTTGCCGGGTCGACCGGCCGGATGCTGTTCACCGACACACCAATGCCAGGTCCCGAGAAGGCGACCATCTCGGTCTTGACAATTTCGAGGCATGGAAGGTCAGCAATCGTATTGACGATGTGAAAGGTCGTCGGCAGTTGTTCGAACGTGGCGCGGTGCCAGTTAAACCTACCTTTCGCCTTCCATCGCCTGAAGTCGTAACCGTCGAAGCTGATCGCGTCGGGCCGCCCTTCTCCCGGCCGCGGCGCTGGCGTGGTGACATAGGCGACATCCGCGCCCGCGCCCTTGCGCGGGTTCGTTCGCGGCACGTATTTGTAGTACATGGCCGCACCACCGCCCGAACCGGGCAGGCTGGGCGGCGCATCATCCTCGATCATGCCAGTCAGCGCGATGTCGAAAAACTTGAAGCCGAACCATGACGTTTCGCAGGAGGCCGTTCCCTTCTCGCGATCCCAGGCAATTTCCGGCATGTCACAGAAAAGCTTGGGGAAACCCATTTCGTCGCGGCCGGTCAGGATCGCCTCGGGCTGCCCCTCCCAGATAACCGGGCAGAAGGACCCGTCGAGGGTTTCCGTCTTGCCACTGTAAGTCACCGGAAAATCGAGCGACAGGATGCCGTAGCCCCGACCGGCGAGCCAGTAGAGGTTTTTGAACCAGGCGCAGGAAACGCTGAGCAGAGGCTCGCCGCGCAGGCTCATGCTGGGCGGCAGAAGGGCTTTCAGCTTTTCGGCATCCGTGCGGTAGGTGATCGCCATCCATTCCGCATTCATGATGCCGGTTTCTTCTGGCGACCACATCCCTCCACCTGGCTTCTGGCGTGGGCCGACCGCAGGCCCAAAGACAACGGGCATCCGGTAGCGGTGGTCGGGGTGAGGTGTAAAACCCATGAGTTCATCTCCATAAAAGTTCAGCAGCAAAATTTCACGTCGTACTGGAATTGGCTCGGCCGGCGGGGAGGACGGACGAATTCGCGCGGGCAAACAGCGTCACCGTCACGCAGGCGGCGAGAGCCGCCGTGAAGCCGATCGCTTCGTAGCCGATCATGTCCGACAACAAGCCTCCCAGCAGCGGCGCGATCGCCGAGCCCGACATCGTCATGGCTGGCGTGGCGGCCGTTGCGCGCGCCGAAGGGTCCGCCTTGGCGAGGAAGCCAAACAGGAAAGTGTGTGTGAAGATCATCACCGCCGCCAAAAAAAGCGAAGGTATCGCGTAAAGCAGGAACGCGTCGGGACCGGTAATCAGTATCGATAGCAGAGCCTGGACAATCGCGCCGGCAATACCCACTTTAAGCGGCGGCAGGTGTCCTTGAAGCGCGGCGGCGACCAGCGCCGGGAACATGTTGACGATCCCGATGGAGAGGAGGACCAGTTGGACCTCTCCTTCTGCATAACCTCTCGCCATGCCGATCCTCTCCACATAGGAGAAGGTCAGTGCCTGCACGAAGTTCATCAGCATCACGCCGACGATCACCAGCCAGACATCCGCGGGAATGGGAGCGGTGGCAGGTGCATGTCCCGGCGCGCTGCGCTCCCTGGGAAAGAAGACCAGCGTCACGAATGCGGCTATCGCCATGATCGCTGCAACAATCACGAAAAACGTTGCCGGCCCGCTGTGGGCGACCACCGCTGGCGCGGTGCCAAGAAAGACGAGCGCGAACACGCCGAAACCGGCCGAGCCGAGGGCGAAGATGCGCAACGGATTGTCTGTCCGGCCCATCGTGCCGTGTGTGGTTGAAAGCGCCGCTCCCGTGGCGATGCCGGCAAGGGCGTGCAGCATGAGAAAGGTACCGAAAGCCGGCTCAAGCTGCGACATCGCGAAAAGGCAGGCGGCGCTGCAGCCGTAGCCGACCGGCGCCACCAGGTGGCCTGGGAGAGTGTGAAACACCCGCGCCACCACGAGGCTGGCCAGGACCACGCCGATCAGGAAGGCAGTGACCAAACCGCCGGCCTGGGTGTTCCCGAGCCCGAAGCCGACCGAGAGCGTACCCACCCACACAGGTAGGGCGGCAAGATCGATCATGCCCGCGATATGTCCGAAAATAAGCGCAACGGTCGCGTTACGCGACTTCATTGATGACATGTTTGTTTCCTCCTCCCCCCAGGACTTCAAAGGCTGCCATCAAGGCATCGATCTCGTCGGTATTCACGGCTGAGCCGAAAGCATAGAAATCCGGCCGCGCGACATAGGCGACGCAACCGCGGCTTTCGAGCCAGCCCGAGAGGCGCCCATTGATGTCGCGCCATCCCCGCTCGCCGAGCACGACCTGGCGAATGCCGAGCCTTCTCAGCCGCTCCTCGTCCGCAGCGATGCGTGTTATTAGCGCGAAGTGGCGGCCGGTCAGATCGTCTAGGCGAAGCTTGACGCCATCGCGCTCCAGATCGTCATGCGGCAGAAGCTCGCCGGCAAAGCCCATCGGCCCGCCATCGGAATCGCGGGCCGTAATGCCGCCCGACAATGGCGGAAAAACGGGTGGAGGCGGCAAGATGCCGGCAAAGAAGGCGTTGTCCCTGGAGAGAGCGGCCTCCGGATCGGGCACGCAGATCACCTGACCCATGGCCATCGATATCCTGATCACCGCGTCAACATGGGGAGAGCGTTCGGCCTCATAGGTGTCGAGCAGGCTGTCGGCGGCGCTGAAATCCAGAACACGGTTGAGCTTCCAGCCGAGGTTCCAGGCGTCACGCAGCCCGGCGCACATTCCCTGTCCCATGAACGGCGGCATGAGATGTGCGGCGTCCCCGGCAATCAGCATCCGGCCTTTGCGCCAGCCTCGCGCCAGAAGCGAACGGAAGCGATAGCTGGCGCTGCGAATGAGCTCGCCATCGTCAGGTGAGAGCCATGGAGAGAGAAGTTCCCAAACCCTCTGCGTATGGCACATGTCGGCAGGAGTCTCACCGGGATGTAGCATGAACTCCCAGCGCCTGTTGAGAACGCCGCTCGGCACGATCGTGGTTGGGCGCGCCGGATTGCACCATTGGGCGGCATGGGGGATGGTGAGTTTTTCCGGGTCATTCGGTCTAACATCAACGACCAGCCATGCTTCATCGAAGCCATGGTCGGTCACCGGCGCATCCATTAGCTGGCGCACGAAGCTACTGGCTCCATCACACCCCACCAGGTAGCGTCCTGAAAGCCAGCTTGTTTCGGAGCGATCGACGGTCAGGGCTTGCGCGTCGAAGCGGGCTATCCCAACCTCGACGCGATCACCCGTATCGCGCGCCGCGACCGCCTCCATGCCGAGATAATAAGATATCCCGTCGCGATGTCGGAGATCATCATGAAGGATCTGCTCCAGCTCAGGCTGGTTGAACGTATATCCCGTCGGGCCGCCGGAGATCGAGTCTCGCGTTTCGTCGATATCGATCAGCACCTTCCAGTCGGCGTTGTACCATACATAATGTCCCATTTCCCGGGAAATGGCGGCGACCTTGTCGGCGATACCAAGCGCATGAAAAATGCGCTTTATCTCGTGGTCGTAGCCGATCGCCCGGGGCAGCGGATAGGGTTCCGGCCAGCGTTCCACCACAGCCACCGTGTGCCCGCCATCGACGAGTTGTCGGGCGAGTACCTTTCCCGCAGGTCCATAGCCGACAATGATGACGTCGTATTGCGTCATGACTTTTCCTCCCTTTTAACCGGTCCCGACAGACCGCGCCGCTGCGGACGCCGCGCGTTCAGAAGTCCGGATCGAAGGCGATGCCCGGACGCAGGAAGCCGGGTGTCGGCGGCGTGCCCCAGAGATTAAGCCAGCGACCGGCCAGTCCTTCAGAAATGTCCCAGGTCCGGGGCTCGTAGGTCGAGTCATTGTCGATACGGTCGAGTTCGATAGAATTTTCAACCAGGCAGCCATGCGGATCGGCGTAATAGGTGAAGATGTTTCCGCCCGCTCCGTGTCGGCCGGGCCCCCAGACCAGGGCCCTGTCCTTCAGCGTCAGATTGTCGGCGATTGCCGCGAGATCCTCAAGCGAATGGAGATCGAAGGCGTAATGGTGCAATCCGCTCTCGCCCGGCCCCATGGCGATCGTGTGGTGAAACCCGTCTTCGGCCCGATACCAGCGCAGGCCGTCCTCCCTGGTCTGGTCGGACAGCTTCATGCCGAGAACCTTCTCGCAGAACTCGCCGAAGGCGAGCGTATCCGGCGCGAAAGCGTTGATATGCTCGATGCGGCGGGGGCGCGCCCCCGGGGTCGAATAATTGTAGCGGCGCGGCTGGTTGCGGGCGATCGGCGTGTGAACCTCGAAGATCGTACCGCCCGGCGCGACAAGGCGCACGGCCTTTTCATAATGCTTTCCGAGCGGCTTGTCGTCGAGCACCGTGAGACCATCGGACAGGGCACGGCGCTTTACTTCGTCGACAGCATCGCTGCCGACCGCCTCCAGCCCGCAGGCGACCGCCTTGCCGTCGCCCTTGACGTAAGTCACCTCGTGATGGCGATCGTTGCTCGAGAGATAAACCGTGTCGTCTTCCTGCTCGGTGATGCGAAGGCCGACGACGTCGCAAAGATCTTTAGCAGCACCGACTGGATCGGGCGAGGAGATGACCACATGTCCCATCTGTCGAATTAAGTATGTCATTTCGGTTCCTACTCTTGAATGAATGCTCGTTCCCGGCTCCCGGCTCCGCCTTCTTCTCTTTCGAGTTCGCAAACGGCCCTGACCCGCACCTTGTTGGGCTGTAGACTGTTTCCGGAGATGGTCTGGGCAAGCAGGTTCAGCCCCCATGTAACAAAGCCGCATGCCATGCGGCTCACCAATCGGAAGATCAAAAAGTCTCAGATCGCCGCGTCCAGTATTTTTCGGACCGATGGGCGTTCGCCGATCCGCTTCAAATAGGCGACGATTGCCGGCCAAGCCGAGAGATCGAGTTCGGCTCTGTCCGCCCAGCCCAGCACGACGAAAGCGTAGGCGTCGGCAATCGTGAAGGCCTCGCCGGCCAGATAAGGGCTATTGGCGAGACGGCCCTCGATCACCCCGAAGACCCGAGGAAGGAACATCGTCCTTGTCAAATCGCGATACTCCGCTGGCGTATTAGGCCGATTGAGCGGCGAGAACGTCTTGTGCAACTCGGTGGCGATGTAGTTTGTCCATTCGAGCACGCGATAGCGGTCAAATTCGCCGAGGGGCGGCAATAATCCTGAGGCCGGCACCTGATCGGCAACATATTGCATTATCACCGCGCCCTCCGTGAGGACCTCGCCATTGTCCAGAACAAGCGCGGGAACCTGTCCTTTGGGATTGACGTCCAGATAGCTCGTTCCGTCCCCGAGACTTTTTGTCCGCAGATCAACATCCACGAGGTCTACGGGTATGGCTGCTTCTTCCAGAACGATCCGCGAGGCGGTCGAGCAGGCTCCGGGAACCTGGTATAGTTTCATGTACTCACTCCAGTTATCTTTCTTGTGGTATCAATGTTGCGGCGGCGCGATCTTGTTGACGCTGCTCCAGTGCTCGGACAGCTTGCCGTCGCGAATGCGGAAGGCATCAAATACGAAATGGTCGTACATCCTGCCGCTGCCATCCGGCTCGGGCTGGGGAAGATGGGCGGCGATGACCACCATGTCTCCTTCGGCGATGATGAAGGCCGGAGAAATACGCATCTCTTCAGGCTCGGGAATCGGGCCGTCGGGAAAGATGGTCCTGACGAAGTCTTCGAGCCCGGATAGACCACTCGGAATGTGATCGCAGTGCTGGCGATAGTCCTCGGTAACGAAGTCCCTCACCGCGTCTGGATTCTGGCCGTCGAAAACACGGCGGTAGAAATCCCGAACGAGGCGCTTGTTGCGTTCCAGCTGTTCCTTATTTTCCTGTTCCATATTTTCGTCCTGTTCGTGTGCGCGCACGACTTTTATGGTCGGCGCAATGGGGAGAGCCCGAGTCCTCCGCTGATGTCGAAGGCAAGGGTCGCGTAAAACACGAAACCGTCCTTCTGCCGGCTGGTGGAATAGTCCGCGAGCGCGGAAGTGTTAGGGTTCACCATGTATGCAGCGCCAATGTCGAGGATTCCCCGTTCGAAGAGCCCAATGCTTCCATGGACATCGAACATGAACGTGTCACGGGGCTGCTCCTCATCGATGCCGGAAAAGAATAGTCGCGCGTTTCGCTCGTATTGCGCACGCTTCTCGCTCAGTCCGATATAGTGGATGGATGCGCCGATGGTGGCGAGCGGATTTTGCGACCAGAAGCCGGAATATTCGACGCCTGCATAGGCTTCCCACGGATAGGCCTGACCATCACCGAATGTATGAAAAACCCCACCATACAGCGCGATGTGCTCTGGAATGGGGTCTGTGCCGGGTGCGCTCCAGACCACCTTGCGGACCTGGCCGTAGACGCCAGGGGTACCTTCATGTTCAACGATCGTCGGCGTGGCGCCAAAGGTTGGATTACCCCAACCGGAGTTGTAAAGCGCATCTTCGTATCGCGAGGAACGATAATAAGCACCCACCTCGTACTTCAATGGCTTGGGGCTGTCGAAGAACGATTCTTCGTGGGTGAGGTTCGCGACGGCGATGAAGCCGTCCGCATCGCCTTTACTCCAATCCCAACCGCTTCCCTCCTGCCAGTTATCCTGATTGTCCTCGATGATCCCAAAGCCCACAGCCGTATTGGGGTTGAACTTGTAGGCTGCTCGCCCGCCCCAGACAGCCAACGATTCTCCTGGCATGTTGAGCGTGATCGCCAGTGTAGAATTCAGGCACCCCAACCCGCCACAGAACCCGCGCTTCATGAAGTCCTGGGACAAGCCCATTCTACCCGCTTCGATCTGAAGCCGGTCATCCATGAAATCCGCTTCGAGCGTCAGCCGCGTCAGATCGGTGCGAGAGTCGACGACCGGGACGGGAAAGAATGCATTCGACAGGTCGAACAGGTAGTTGTCGACGTTGTAGGACGGGTAGTTGATCGTCTCCACCCATTTAACCCTGAGATCGGGTGTCAGGTTCCCTGTAGCGCCGAAGATGAACATGCCGTAATTCGCTGAAGATCCTCCTTCGAAGCCAAAGGACGGAGCTTTTTGGTAGATGTTCACGTAATCAAGGTTGATATCGATGCCATTGTCGTGAAGCCACTGACCGGTCGTCGATAAGGGGCCGACGAAGACAGGCTCTTGAATCCCACCGATTGGATTGATCGCCGGCACGGTGATCGCAAGGCCGGCGTCGTCTGCTGACGCCGTGACCACACTCATAAGAACAGCCGGTATGGCATAGCTGAACCGAAGGCGCATTTTCCCCTCCCAAGGATGATTGACCTGTGTCATTAGCCGGCCACTTTTCCGGCCTGGTTCCTGTCGGTGTTCGAAAGTTTTGGAGGCGAGGCGAGCAAAATGCCGAGTGACGCAACCACGCAGAGCCCGAGGATGACGTTGAACATCAAGCCATATGATCCTGTCTGGTCGAAAATCGCACCGGCACCGGCGGCTCCCGATGCTGCGCACAGAGTGGATACCGGCATCATCGAGCCGAACATCGACGGAAAGGATTCCCTGCCGAAATAGTTGCCCAGCAACGCCATAAGGCAGACTTGCGAAGCTCCATAACCGACGCCGGCGGGGATAGCGTATAACCAGATTCCGGTGAATCCCTGGGGGTGCATCAGCAGGAAAAACCCGACCGCGACCAGTGCCATGCCTCCAGCGGCAATGATTGCCGGCGATATGCGGTCTCCCATTATTCCCGCCGTCATATTACCGATGAACGATGCAATGATAGTGATCGCCATCGCCATCGCGGTTTCGGTAGAGGAAAAGCCGATATCCTGTAAATGGACGACCCCGTGTGCCATCAGGAAAACCCAGGCGACACCCGCGACACTCATATAGGCAAGTATGAGCCAATAGGATCTCGTCTTTACCGCCTGCTTCAAGGTCCAGTGAATCCGGCTCTTGAAAACATTCGTGTCGCCCGGCATATCAGTTCCTGTCGGATTATGGGCGATGAGGCGCTCGACATGTCGCTCGTTGAGAACCAAGCGTGCCGTCAAAAGGGCAATCACCGAAAGTCCCGCAATGACCCACCAGCCAAGACGCCAATTGTTGTTCGACACTGCCAGCAGTCGATCGAGCGCGGGCGGCGACAGAAAGCCGCCGAACTCAATCGCCGACAGCACCACCGAAACCGCAAGCGCCCGACGAACATGAAACCACCGGGCGATTGCCGCCTGGGCCGGCAGCATGCCCGCGACGCACACGCCGGTCCCGACGATCACACCGAAAGCGACAACATATTGCCAGCCCGTGTTGACGAACGCAGCCATGATGACAGACCCGACAAGCAGAACGGTACAGCCGAACGTGACTGTGCGTTGATACCCGAACTTCCGTATGAAAATTGCGACGACCGGGCCTTGGAAGCCCATCATCATGACGAACATGCCGAAACCCAATCCAAAGACTGAGCGATCGAGATTGAGATCGACGATCATCTGGGCATTGATGACGGAAATGCCGGCGCTCGGCACCGCCACGACCAGAAGCACTACAAGCCACAGCGCGCTTAACACTCGCCAGGCGTCAGCGCTGTATTCGAAACCTCGTGCCGCCGGCCTATTGACGGCATGCACCCTCACTCCCTGTTCCAACGTCTTTCCTCCTCTTCAAGTAAGCCCACGCAGCCTCCAACTGCGCGGATAGGGACTTAAAGCACCGCGGTTGTCTGCGACCGGCCGGACTGGCCGCTCACAAACACCGGGAACGGTTCCCCATGATCCGTCGCATAAGATCTCCGCGGCCGGATCGAGATAGATGATGATGCCGTCGCGCAAGCTATTGCGTAGGTCGCGGGCAAACCGCGTCGATGGATTTCACCATACTCCCTGTTGCGGGCCTCTCTCCTTCTTGAATGACCCGCACAGCCTCCAACCGCGCGGGTACAAACTTAGGGCACCGGCGCCGACTGCGCCCGGTCGGGCAGCCCGCCCGCAAACATCGGGAACGATGCTATTCCCATGAGTTGTCGCCCGAAGATTTCTGCCGTTGGATCGAGGCGAACGGCACCGTGAAGCAGTGCGACGCGCGCGTCGCGAGCAAATCGCTGTACTGGATTATTTTCGCTAGCGGTCGCCGAACCGATGCTAAGCTGAAGCATGCCGATCACCCCGTCGAGCGAATTGGTGGCATAGACGGCTTCCATCATCATTGCCTGTTCCTGCTCGGGGGAAATCTCGATGCACTCCAGGGCATGGCGATCAAGCGTGTCGGCGTTGCGATAGGTGACTGCTTCCGCCATCTTGATCATGGCGTAGGCCTTGGCTGCACATACCTGCGTCGATGCCATTTCGGCGACTCGCGGATAGGGTAGATTGAATGGCTGTTGTTTCTTGGCCATCTCGATGTAGCATTCCAGCGCTCCTCGGGCCATTCCAAGGACAATAGCCATATGCGTAAGATTGGTTAAAAGCATGAGGCCGCGTGCGCCGAACTTGCTGGCGAATCCGCTGTAGCGCCGACGGGTCTCATCCATCCGCACCGGAAAGTCGCGCATGTCCATGAAGCGACGGTCCGGTACAAACTGCTCTTCCTTGACCGTCAGGCTGTTTGATGACGTCGCCTTCATGCCCATCACATGCCAGTTGTCGATGATCTCAACCTGATCGGCATTCAGGATGGCCATCGCGCGGCTCGACTGGCCCGGCACCTGTTCATAGTCGACGCCAACGGCAATCCACTTGGCATGCTTACAGCCGCTACCGAAATGCCACGCACCACTGACCATCCAGCCGCCCTCGACGCGGCGCGCGGAGCCCACCTTGGTCGCGAAGATCGAGGCTCCCGCTGCAAGTGGTCCAATCCATTCGCGACCGCAGTCGAATATCTCCTTTACGGCATCATCCGGAAAGGCGAGGATGTTGCGCAACCCACCCGCCACAAATATTATCCAGCCAGCAGCTCCGTCGCCGCGTGCGACTTCGCTGACAATTTCCACCACATCGCGCGCACCGAGTGCAAAACCATCAACGTCCTTCGGAAGCGTGAGGCGAAAGGCACCGATCCCATTGAGCGCCTCCAGGCTTTCCCGCGTCAGCGCACCAAGCGCTTCCCCCTCCAGGGCGTTCTTGCGCAAAAGAGGAACAAGGTCGGCCGCCTTTTTGCGGATCTCACGACCCACGTCAGTGGTATACGGAGATTCTAATGCGCCTGAGTTCGCGCATCGATCGAGCGATTTGATGGTCATATTCATGATTTTCCCTCATTTTGATATGGCCGCTGCTTGCCTGCGGTCAAACTGTGGACAGCGGCAAGCACGAATGAAAGTCTCGGCGAAGCCAAGCCACCGGCGCCCCACAGTCATCTTCTACCGACGCCGAAAGAACTCGGCCAATGAGAAGCTGATGGTCTCCGGCTACCTGTGCGGTATCGAGAATGCATTCGAATGAAGCGTCAAATCCCGAAAGGATCGGAACGCCGGTCGCAGAAAGCCTGCAGGGAACGCCGTCGAACTTGGTCCTCGATCCCGATGCAAATTGCAGTGCGAGATCACGGTTTGGCTCAGATACAATGTGTACTGCAAAGTGCTGAAATCGCAAAATGGCGGCTAATGTCTTCGAAGATTGCGTGAGACCAAAAGCGACCAATGGCGGATCAAGAGAGAGAGAATTGAAGGAACTGACCGTTGCGCCTGTGAACTGATTGTCAGCTGATACGCTTGTAACGATCACGACGCCGGAAGGCAGCCTTCCAAAGGCTGCTTTCAGCAGTTCCTTATTGGGAGACCCTTCTAAACACGGGTCGTATTGTCGATCACCGGAAACTGCACACTGCTCTGATCTCATCAACACCTCCCATGTTGCTTACATGTAGCTTAGTGCTAAAATATCTTCTGTCAAGCGCTCTTCAACGCATGCAATAGCCATCGTCGGGCGGTCGGTGATTTGCGCATGGTGCTCGGCTTTGCTACGACTGGGAACGTTCGGAGATTTACCTTAGATGTTTGATACGAGTGACCCGCCCAGTCCCCAGGCCCAGAAGGTCTTTGATGATCTTGTGCGACAATGGGAAAGTGATTTTCCCGGTGATGACAGTTCACCAATAGCAATCGCCATGCGAATACGACATTTATATTTGTTGGATCAGGAATCGTTGCAGATGATCCTTGTCCCATTCGATGTCGGAGTTGGGGAAATTGACGTTCTCACTCATCTCGCTCAGCGCCCCGAGAACCGTCCGCTGCGGCCGAGCGATCTGGCGAGCCTTTGTATGGTGACAACCGGCGCCATGACTGGACGACTGGCCCGATTGGAACAGAAATCTTACCTCACTCGTGTCCCCCATCCGTCCGACAGACGCACGATCTACGTCGAGATAACCGAGGCTGGCCGGGAGCTATTAAACCGAACGAGAGCGGAAGTGGCGAGGGAGTCCCATCTTCTTCAGGGGATTCGCGCGCTGGAAAACTCAGAACGCCAGAACCTCATCAAAACACTATCGAAGTTGATTTCCATTCTGCCATCCTAAGTTTCGTGGAAAGGGATCCAATCGCGTGGGGCGATAGCAAAGCAAACCGGGGAGAGGATTCCCGATCCTGTCCCCGGCGTGGCGGGATATGAATCCGCTGATGGATTGGCATTGCCGAGGTCCACAAGTAGCAATGATGGTGAATCCTGGCGGGGACAGGATAGCAAGAGCGTCCCGGCCAGCTTGGTGAGCATCCGCGCAGCGCTTCGCGAAAGGTTTTTCAAACCCGGGTGTTGCTTTATGCACAACTTCATCAACCTGCTCAGCCGGTCGACCTTTTGGACGCGCACCCGTACCGTACAATGAGATTGGAAATTCTGTCCACGGCAGCCACAGCTGCAGGATGATCTTGCGAAAAATTGAGCCGCATGCTGGTCAATGTGTGCGGACTGAACTCGCTGCCCGGGGTGACGATGACATCCGCCTGATACCGCAGGATTCTCACGAAGTCGGTAGGCGAGACCGAAAGCGGCGGCAATTGCGGGAAGAGGTAGCTTCCAGCTTGAGAAGAACGGACGCGTACGCCATCAACAGCCCTGAACCGCCCCAGAAGATCGTCGCGGATTGCCTGATGCAGTCTGATGCGCTCGTCCATCCAGCCGTCCGGCTCGGCAAACCAAGTGTTGAGGACCGCCTGATTGTAGCCTGCCGCGCGCAGCGAGACAATCGCCTGCAGCCGCTCCATCCGTTCGATGATCCGCGATGCTCCGAATGCGACGCCGAGCCTGTAGCCGCTGAGCGACTCCGTCTTCGAGGGTCCCATGATTGTCACGACATTCTCAGGGTTGACGCTGTCAGCGGCACGCAGATGGGTGTAGCCGCCACCATTGTAGACGAGCCGCGAATAGAGCTGATCGGCGATGACCGTCGCGTCATAACGGCTCGCGAGTGCGGCGATTTGACCGATTTCCTCGGGAGAATAGACCGCTCCCGTCGGATTATTGGGGTTTGAGAATATGAAGACCCTGGCACCCGACCTGAAAGCGTCGTCCAGTTGATCGAGATCGAGACCAGCGCGACTTTCTTCCTTCAGATAATCGAGCTGAACGGGGACCATCTTTCCGTCGAAGAACTCCACGAGCTTGCGGTTGGCAAAATAGTCGGGCTGGACGATCGCCACCTTGTCGCCCGCGCTGACAGTTGCGGCAACCGCCAGAAACAATGCGCCCTGCGTGCCGGGTGTGACGATGACCTCATCGCCGCCGTGGACAGGGGCGCCGGTAAACGCGGCAAGCCGTTCGGCAAGAGTCTCACGGATCTCCTTCTTGCCGCGATATTCCGTGTAAGCCTGTTTTCCTCCTTCCCTGACGCCGTTGGAAAAGCGCTCGAAGGCGCCAGGTGTCGGCGAAAATGCGTCGACATCGCCGTGCGAGAAATCGACCAACCGGCCGACAAGCTTTTCGCCCCTGAGCAGGCTGTCGAGCGCGACCGGCTTCTGCCGGACCTCCTGGCCCGGGGCATTGTCGGTTGCCAGTTTCTCGAATTTTTCAATAACTGAAGTCATAGGGTCGGTTCCTTGGGTGTTGACGGGTTCCTTGCGCCGGTTCCGTGCGCTCAGACGGGCAACACGGTCCTGAAGAATTGCGGGTCCACATTGCCGCCGGACGCGACCACGGCGATGGCGTCGCCGGCGATCAGGTCCTTGCGAAAGAGCGCGGCCGCCAATGCGACCGCGCCGCCCGGCTCTACGACAATCTTGAGATGCGTGAAGGCGTGCATCATGGCGGCACACACTTCCTCATCGCTGACGGAAAGGCCCGGACCACATAACCGCTGCAGGATCGGGAAGGTCATCTCTCCTGGTCGGGGCGTCACGATGGCGTCGCAGATTGACGGCGGATATCCCTCGTTGCCAAGGAGCGTCCTTGCGGCGAGTGAGCGGGCCACATCGTCATAGTCTTCCGGCTCGCATGTGCGCACCCTCAGATCGGGTGCAGCCTGCTCAAGCGCCAACGCAATGCCGGAACTCATGCCGCCTCCGCCGCACGGCACAAGGACGTCACCGGCATGGACACCTTCCGCTTTGAGCTGGCACGCAAGCTCAAGTCCGATCGTGCCCTGGCCCGCGATCACCTGAGGATCGTCAAAGGGGCGGATCAGCGTCAGGCCGCGTTCACCGGCGAGCCGTCGTCCTAAGGACTCACGGTCTTCCGCCTTGCGATCATAAAGCACGACCTCGGCCCCATAGGCGCGGGTGTTGGCGATCTTGGTTTTTGGCGCATCGGCCGGCATGACGATGACGGCGGGGATGCCGTGCATCCTGGCGACGAGCGCAACACCCTGGGCGTGATTACCGGAGGAAAAGGCGATGACACCACGGTAGCGGGTATTCTGCGGGAGAGCGGAAACGGCTGAGCACGCGCCACGAAACTTGAAGGAACCTGTCTTCTGCAGGCATTCGGCCTTCACGTATACTCGCCTTCCGGCCACTTCATCAAGCAGCGGCGAGTTAAGGAGCGGCGTGAGGCGTGCCTTTCCCTTGATGCTTTCGGCCGCCGCCTTGATCAATGCTATATCTGTCAAACTCTCGTTCCTCTGTCGACGCTGGAAAAGCTCGGCGCAGAACACGCCAAAGCAAAGGGCGCTCAGGCGATCGTCAGGCCGCCACGCGCAAGGATGCGCCGCACCGAGCCGATGGCCGAACGAGGTGTGTAGGCACCGGTAACGCCACCAAGCGACTGTGACGAGACGCGGATATCCCATGTGAACCCCTGCCCCGTCACCTCAACACGGTGCTCCATCGCTTCTTGACCAGGGACGGCGACAACCCGACTGACGGTCCTGTCGAAACCTATCCCGGCAAGTGCGATCGCAGCATGAACATTCACATTGCGCGGAAACCGCGCGCAGACATCGCGTGCCGCCCCTTCGAAGACGACACCTTCGACCGCGTCATCCATGCCGAGGCTCTTGCCGCTCTTCGCCGTGGTGATCGTGACCGTCTCTATGACGTCACGCCCGTCGGCAAGACCGTCGAGCGCCAGAATCGCTCCATGCGGAACGTAGTAACTGAAGCCGGACGTGCCACTCGCCCGCCGGATCGCCGCTTCGGTGCCCCGATCAGCCAATGCGGTGCAACTGAAGCCGCAGACATTGCCGTTTTGCAACATGGTCGGCGCCACGCGGGCAAGTACTTCGGGCAATGCCGCCTCGATCACCAGATCCACCGGGCGCGCTGACGCTTCGTCGACATCAGTCAGGACTGCCCCCGAAAAGGAACCGAGATCGCGGTCGCCGCGCCGACCGGAAACCAGCACGTAGTCAACCTCGGCTAGCCTCGATGTGACCAGGTCTTCCAATATTGCCCGGCCGATAGTTCCTCCGCCGATAATCCCTACCCGATAACGTGTCTTGTCCATCGCTCTCACCTTCCGTCCGATTACTACTGTATTGCCGTATGGTTGTTCACGGCGTACGCCCGGTGCCGAAACCGTTCCAGCCGAAAGGGGATCGGATTGGCGATCGGCCGGTCACCCGTCACCAGGTCGGCCGCCAGATGGCCAGCGCCCGGTCCTATGCCGAAGCCATGTCCGGTAAAGCCGGAGGCGATCAGCAACCCTGGCGTTGCCTCGACTTGCGAAATCACCGGCACGGCGTCGGGAGTGACGTCGATCAACCCCACCCAGTTCTCCAGCATTGTAAGCTCGGCGATCCGCGGAAACGTCTGAGCCGCCGTCCGCCAGGCACTTCGGATCACCCAACGTGAGGGAGCGGATCCATGATGCGCGATCTCTCGACCGATGATGCCGCCTCCGATAACAGCAACATCGCTCCGCTTCGGCAACGTCACGTCCGTTTCAGTCCGATCCGGGTAGACGGGCATATTCGCTATCCGCAATAGAATGCCGCGAGGCTTTACATCAGGCTCGGAAGCCAGAGAGCGATCTGAGGGAATACCGCGAGAATGGCGGTTCCCAGGCACAGCAGCGCAAAGAACGGCATCGCGGCAGAGAGAGTGCGCTCGAACGTTTGTCCCGTGAGCCCCTGCAGAATGTTGATGTTGAGACCAACCGGTGGGGTGATCGAACTCAACTCGATCATGATGACCAGAAAAATACCGAACCAGATCGGATCGAGCCCTACGCTCACGGCCATCGGGAGGACGATTGGCACCGTCATCACGGTCATCGACGGGCCGTCCAGGAAAGTCCCCAGGATGATATAGAAGACGACGAGGACGACGAGCAGCCCGTATTGGCCGAGGTCAAAGGAGGCAATATATGCGGTCAGTGCCTCGGGGATATGCAGATAGGCGATCGTGGCTGAAACGAAACCTGACGCGAAGACGAGAACGCTGATCATCGCTGACATGCGCACTGTCGAATACAAGGCCTCGACAAACATGGCGACAGAAAACTGTCGGGTTGCCATCGCGACAACGATGGCGCCGGCAGCACCTACGGCCCCTGCCTCGGAAGGGGTCGCAAGGCCGGAATAGATCGACCCCAGGACAATGAAGATCAGGATGAGGAAAGGCATCAGCTTGGCAATGCCTTCCAGGATACTGCCAGCCTCGTCCTCGGAAGCAGCTTCCGGAGCCAGCTTCGGGTTGATCAGAACACGCAGGATGATGTAGCCCGAGTAAAGAGCAGCAAGCATGATACCTGGAAGCACACCGGCGACGAAGAGCTTGGCGATGGACACTTCGGCGAGAACGCCGTAGATGATCATCGCAACGGAGGGCGGGATCATCAGTCCGAAAGTGCCGGCTCCCGCCAGCGACCCGGAAGCAAGCGTGACGTCGTAGCCGCGGCGCATCAGTTCAGGGATCGTGATCCGTCCGACCGTAGCGGTCGTTGCCGTCCCGGAACCGCTGATAGTGGCAAAGAGCGTGCAACCAAGGACATTGGTGTGCAGCAAGCCGCCCGGAACAAGCCTGGTCAGCGGCGCAATTCCGTTGAAAAGGCGTTGCGAGATATCCGTGCGAAACACGACGTCGCCCATGAAAATGAACATGGGCACGGCCGCAAGCTCCCAGGATATGGCGCCTGACGACACGACCCGGAAGGCAATGGAGCCCACCCGGTCGAGCGGAAACCCCTGAATGAAATAGAGCGCAATGAAACCGGTCAGCAACAGACCGGAGAAGATCCACACGCCCGTGGCGAGCACGAGGCAGATAACCACGCAAAGAACAAGCGAAGCGACGATCGGTGTCATGTTGGTTCCTCAACGGCGTGATTCAGAGTTCCAGGTCAGACTCTTCCGACACGCCGTCGGTGAAGAGCTCAATCAGACGCACGAGCAGATGAAAGATCAGCAACGCGAAGCCGCTCAGGAAGATAACGTCGGGTATCCATAGCGGGATCGGGATGAAGTGCTCGCTCAGCCGTCCGCCAATAAAATTGCGCAGCATGCTGCGATAGCCATAAAAGACCAGCAGGCCGGACATGAAAATCGTGAACAGGACCGAGAAGAAATCGAGGATCCACTTGCCTCGCCTGCTTACGTTCCGTCGCACGATGGTGACGCGGATCATTGAGCTTTTTTCCGTTGCCCAGGCCATGGACAGCATCGTCGCTGCTGCAAGCCCGTAACCGACAAGCACATCGGTCATGTAAGTGGAACGCGAAAAGAACCGCAGTCCGACCTCGGTCAATATCAGCAGAACCATTCCGACGAGTATGACCGCCGCTATGGTTGCCCCGATCCGGTTCAAGCCGGTCGACACGGCCCTCAGTGCAGCGAACCACGGGGGTGAATGATCGAAGGGTTGGGAGTTATCGGTGGCCATAGTCTGATCCTTGGTTATGCAAAAGGAGGCCAGGGCAGGTCGTCTCGATCGACGCCTGCCCTCTCCCGCTCAGGCCTTTGCCGCATCGAAAGCAGCCAGGATCTTTGTGCCCCGATCGCCCATTTTTTGAAGCCAGTCTGCTTTCGTTTGCTCCCCGGCCTTTTGAAGGGCGGCGAGCACCTCGGGAGACGCTGTACGAACTACCCTGTATTTATGGGCTTCCAGCTTGGTATAGCTTGACTCGATGCTCTCGTTGACGAGCGTCCAGGCGTAATCGTCCGTCAGGGCGGACACGTCCTGAAACGCATCGCGTGCCTTTTGCGAAAGCTCGCCGTAGGCATCCTTGTTTGCATGCGCCATGAAGAGCGGCATGACGTAGTTGAGTGCCGTGAATGTGTTGAGATAGTCCCAGAGGCTTAACTGCACGCCGGCCTCCGCCGACGACAGCACCGCGTCGATACCGTTGGTGGAAAGCTGCGGAATGAGATCCCCGAAAGCGATCTGCAGGGGAGAGACGCCGGCTGCAGCGAAAGTCTTCGTTCCGATAGCGTCGTAGGTGCGCAGCCGCAGCCCCTTCAACGAGGCAACGGTCTCAAGGGGAACTTTCGAATGAACGCCATTTGGTGCATTCGGCACGGCAAACAGCACGATCATGTCATTGTCTTCGAAGAGCTTTGCGAATTCCGGCTTGGAAATCTTCCAAAGCAGCCGTGCTTCGTTCAGGTCCTTGACGAGAAAAGGGATGGAGGTCAGTTCAAACAGGGCATTCTGGCCACCGAGTTGGCTCGTCTGGGTAATCGCCAACGGGACAGAATTGTCCTGGACAGCGTCGAAATGATCGACGGAGCGGAAGCCCAACGTCTTGCCACCATGATAGACGATTTCGAGTTCATCACCGACGCGCTTCTTCATCTCATTGACGAAGAAAGTGCTGACCTGCCCGGTCATGCCGGTGAGGTTGTACTCGTCGGACATATCCCAGGTCCTCTTGGCCCCTTGTGCGAAGCCCGGGAGTGACGACATGGCCATGCCGGCCGCGAAGCTGGCCGTAACCTTGAGAATTTGCCTTCTGTGAATGTTCATTTCCGTTCCCCTTATTGGTCTGAAGCTCTCGCAAGGAGAAGCTATGCCGCGGTTGAAATTTGAACTTGTGGCCTTGAACTGGATGATGACTGGTTCTTCAATTCACCTCTTGTTTCTTGCTCTTGGGAGTACTGGCCTGCTTTCAAAAGACCGCCTTCACTCGATCTCTTCCAACTGCGCCGGATAGTGACTTTCCAGGTATTCGCGCGAAAAAAGCCCGTCGAGCATGTCCGTCCTTACAGCCTGCGTCTGACGCCCGGACGGGTGGCCATAGCCGCCTGCACCGGCCGTCTGCATGACGATTGCCTGATCGGTTCCGACAGTCACTTTCGGGATCTTGTTCGGCAGGCGGGTCGAGCTTCCGTCAGCGTTGCGGATCGAAAAGCCGCCCATTTCACCGGGCTGGCCCCCGAACACCCCCCAGGGGTGGTTCGTGAAGCGCTCGCCCGTTCCGCCGAATGTGCAGGCCTGACCGAGAGGTCGAATGACCCGCCGAAGGCCGCAGCCGCCCCGATAGCGTCCCGCACCGCCGGAATTCTCCACCACGGCATATTCCTCGACGAGCAACGGAAATTCCCGTTCCAGCGCCTCCACCGGCGTGTTGGCGGTATTGGTCGTATGCACCTGGACCGCATCCTTGCCGTCCTTGTCAGGGCGCGCACCGAATCCGCCACCCATCGTCTCAAAGAAGTAGAACGGCTTGCCGGTACGATGATCGGTGCCGTAAATGTAGACGCCGGTATTGGCGCCGTTGGAGGCCGCGACCACCTTTTCCGGCAAGGCCTGCGCAAGCGCACCGATCATGATGTCGACCACACGCTGGTCGGTGGTCGATCGGTTTGTAACCGAGGCGGGAAACTCGGCACGCACGATCGAACCGCTGGGAGCGACGATGTCAACCGTCGAGAAAAGCCCATAATTACTGGGGATCTGCGGATCCAGAATACATTTCAGCACGTAGATGACGGTCGCGACAGTATCGGCCCAAGGCGAATTGATGTTGCCAGCGGTCTGTGGGGCCGATCCTTCGAAATCCACGAGCAGCCGGTCGGATGTCTTGACGATCCGTACCGACAGGGGAATGTTCTCGTTACCCATGCCATCGTCATCAACGACGTCGGAAAAACTGTATTCACCTTCGGGGATGGCTTCGATCGCCTTTCGCATACGTTGGCTGGTGCGTGTGATGATCTCATCGAACGCGGCCACCACATACCGGACCCCGTATCGCTGACACATTTCCTTCAGGCGCTTGGCGCCGAGTGCAACGGCTGCGAACTGGGCATTGTAGTCGCCTTTACGCTCTTCCGAACGGCGCACGTTGAGCAGCAATAACTCGAAAATCTCATGATTGAGTTCTCCTCGGGAGAACAGGCGCAGCATGGGGATCCGCAGCCCTTCCTGGAAAATCTCCGTCATACCGGCCGACGAGCCGCCAACGCTGGCACCGCCAATGTCGGCGTGATGCGCAGTCGTGCTGCTGAATCCTATAAGTTCACCATCAAAGAAAACGGGAGACGAGATGCAGATGTCGGGTAGGTGCGTGCCTGACGCGGCATACGGATCGTTGGCCACGAAGACGTCGCCTTCATGAATGTCGCCGCCGTATTTCTCAACGATCTTCGCGACAGTGCCGGACATGGCGCCGACATGCAGCGGCAGGGACTTCTGGGCCTGCATAATCAGTCGGCCATGTGCGTCGAACAGTGCTGTCGAATGGTCGTGCCGTTCTTTGATGTTCGTGGAAAAGGCACTTTTCTGAAGGGCGGCGAAGGTCTCGTCCGCCACCGAACGCAAGGCATTCGACAGGATTTCCAGCGTGATGGGATCGTGAAGCGCGGTCTCGATTTCAGACATCCTGGCCAACCTTGATGATGATATTGCTGAACGTATCGACATGAGCGACATCGCCCGGAAAGATAACGGTGGTCGCATCCATCTGATCGATGACTGCCGGCCCGTCGATGATATCACCGGGTTCGAGGTCGGCGCGATGGAAGGCCGGAGTACTGATGGTCCTGCCGATTGCGAAGCAGACGTCGCGGGATTGTGCCGCTTTTGGGCGGCGCTCGGAGGTTATCGCTTTCCTGGGCGGCCGGGCGACGCCGAGCGGCGCATGCGCCACAGCCCTGAAATTGACGATTTCGACAACGCCCTGCCGGTCGGCGAAACCGTATGCCCGTTCGTGGGCGACAAGGAAGCGCTGCTTGATTTCTGCCATCTGGGAAATCTCCAGTGCCCCGGCGCAGCGGGTTTGCCCAAGCGTGATGTTAAGTTCGTAGTTCTGTCCCCTGAAGCGAGCATCCACCGTGAGATCGATGCTTCTGTCGCAATGGGCGATCTGTTCGCGTTCGAACCACGCGCCGCAGGCGCTGACAAGCTCGCCAACGATCAAGGCGACAGGCTCCGAAGCCCCATCATCGCAAAGGACCGGATTGCTGACGACAAAGCTTTCCTGCAACTTCGCGTCCGTCAGCCCCTGGGCGCAGACGATCCCCGGAGCCAGAGGCACGATGATCTCGCCGATGCCAAGTGCAACGGCGACATCACGGGCATGCAGCGCGCCGGCGCCGCCAAAGGGCATCAGGGCAAAGCGGCGCGGGTCGTGGCCCCGTTCAACCGACATCGTGCGAATAGCGCGCACCATGTTGCCGGTCATGATTTCCAAAACTCCAAGCGCCGTTGCCTCGACGGTTTTACCCATTGGATCGGCGACTGTTCTCAAGGCTTGCACGGCAAGCCCGCGGTCGAGCGTCATCTCGCCGTCGATTAGCGTCGCCGGCAAACGCCCGAGGATCAGATTTGCGTCGGAAACGGTCGGCAGAGTACCGCCGCGCTGGTAGCACGCGGGGCCGGGAACCGCTCCTGCGCTTTGCGGTCCGACCTTGAATAGACCGTCCGTATCGAACCAGGCGATGGAGCCGCCCCCTGCACCGACGGTGGCGATGTCGATCATCGGCAATCGGATCGGGAACCCGTCGACGTCACGGCCATTCGAAAGGTCGGCCGCGTTGTCGCGAATAAGAGCGACGTCGGCGCTGGTGCCGCCTATATCCAGGGTGATCACGTGCGGATATCCGGCCTCCTTGGCGATCTCTATGGCGCCGACGATTCCCGCCGCCGGGCCTGACAAGGCCATTCTGACAGGGAAGGCACGTGCGGTCGTCAGTGACATCAGGCCGCCGCTCGACTGGTTAATGCCTACCCTCGCATTTGGAACCGCCTTGCCGAGCGTATCAATGAGGGTCGTGATGTAGGCGTCAAGCCGTGGCTGCAAATAGGCGTTGACGACCGTGGTTGTGAAGCGCTCGAATTCGCGGAATTCCGGCTGGACCTCGCTGGACAGCGAGACGGCGACATCCGGTAGCGCCGCGCTGATCGCCGCACCGATCTGTCTCTCATGGTCCGGGTTAAGATACGAGAAGAGCAGGCAGACGGCGATGGCGGGGAGGTTTTCGCGGCGAATCTTTTCGATCACATCCGCGAGACTTTCACGGTCGACCGGCTTGTGAATCGTGCCGTCCGACATGATGCGCTCATCGATCTCGAAACGGTGACGGCGCGGAACGAGGGGAGCCGGCTGATCCAGATGGAGATCGAAGATTGCCGGACGGGTCTGTCGGCCGATTTCCAGAACGTCACGAAAGCCCTTGGTCGTCACAAGGCCGACTGGCGCACCCCGGCGCTGAATGAGGGCATTGGTAGCAACCGTGCTGCCATGGCAGAGGCGTGAGACCGTGGTGAGATCGATACCGTGCGCACGGCTCAACTCATCGAGGCCTCTGATGATCGCCCGGGCGGGGTCATCGGGCGTCGATGGACGCTTCCAGTACCGGCTCTCGCCACTACCGGCATTGAAAGCGAAAAAATCCGTAAACGTGCCGCCGACGTCTACACCGATAATCCAGTTCAATGAGGGACCCCTTTTTATCAGTGCTGGATGCGTGCATCAAAAGCTGCTCCGGCTTATCGATCGTTTTCACCGCCTTCGGACCAGCCCCAACGCCGGTCCGCTTAGCGAAGTCATGCCCGCGCGATCGCGCGACGGGGCGGAAGGTCGTCCGGCAATGTCGAGAAGGTCACGCCATGGCCAAACGCACCCATGACACTGCAAGTCATCGCAGCATTCCGGGCACCGCGATCCAATGCGCGCGTAATGTCGGACAAAACTGCCCACTCCAGAAGAAACCCGGTCACGAAACCGTCACCCGCACCGAGCGTGTCGACAACAGAAGCAGGCTTGGTTGCGGCAGCGTGCAAGCGTCCATCATGAAGCGCCAGCGATCCTTGCGCGCCGCGTGTCCCGACCACCGTTTTGCAACCGGCGTCGGCCCACCGCCGCAAAGCGAGCTCGCAGTCACTCAGCGCCATCGAACCCAGAGACAGGAAGGCAATATCGACATGACGAGCCATCCGGTCGCGGTGTTCATCGGTCCATCGGTTGGAGAAATCGTAGGAAAGCAGCGAGGCGCAGTCAGCCATCGCCGCGACATGCTGGTCAAGCCCGCTGTGAATACTGGTATGAACGACATTGAAGGACGACATATAGCGATAATCGTCTTCCGTGAGCGCAAAGTCGCCACGGACACCCGGCCTGGAGCCGAGAAACATTCGATCCCCGTGATCGTGGCCGATAAGAGCACAGGCATTAGGGCCTTCAGCGCGTCGGCAATGGGAGAGATCGACGCCTTCTTCGGCAAGGGCGCTGTAGATCAGGCTGCCATACCGATCGAAGGAAAGACACCCGAGATAAGCAGCAGCGGCGCCAAGGCGTGCCCACATCGCCGCCACGTTGACCGTGTTTCCGCCAGGAAACATCCAGCCCTTGTCGACATAGACATCGACAGTGTTGTCACCAATTCCCAGAAGCGAAGGCACACCGTCTCGCATGAAGGCATCCATCCTCTTACCTCAGCGGTCAATCTGGTCCAGTTACTAGCGATCCAGATTAATTACGACACCTAACTTGGTATATTCAAATTTAAGCCAGATCAAGATCAAAACTCACCGGTTCGACGGTCGGCGGCCCAGGCCCGCATGCAAATCAAAGACGTGTCGGCCGCGCGAGGCGGCCGACACCCATATTAATCAGTATTCCATCTTCCACATGTAGCGACGAACGGTCAGCGGGTGGCCGCGGCGCTCCGCAAGTTCGACTGCATAGATGCGCATGAGCGGCTGGAAGATAAGCGGGGTGATATATTCCGCGACATCCGGATCGACGCCGGACATGTCGATTTTGGCGGCATCAAGGACAAGGACATTCCTGGAATATTTCTCGGCAAACCGATGGGCGCGCTCGTCCATCTGTCGCGTCGGGCCAAGCCCGACCAGAAGCAGAATGGGGGTGTCAAAATCGGTGATTTCGAACGGCCCGTGGAAATATTCGCCGGAATGGATCGCCTGCGAGTTGATCCACTGCATTTCCTGGAGAATGCAGATGGAGAAGGAATACGCAACACCCCAGTTGGAGCCGGAAGCCATCGTGTAGATCGTTGCTTCGCGCTTGTTGCGTTCTGCCCATTCGCGAGCAACCTCGGCATGGGCCGTTTGCGCGGCCGCGGCGATGTCTCCGACTTTTCCCAAGGCGGAAAGAAGCGCGGTAGCCTTCGGTGAATTCTCACGGGCGTGAACGATGCCGAACGCGATCCGCAGTATAATTCCCGAGGGTGCATCCTGGTTACCGATAAGCGGGGTCGACACATAGGGAACGGTGGAATTGGCAACCTGCGCGAGCTCGGATTCCGGCTTCGTCGTGAGGCCGATCGTGTAGGCGCCCTTCTTTCGGGCAAAGGCTGCGGCCGCTACAGTTTCCGGAGTATTGCCCGAACTGGAGCACAGGATGACGACGCTCGAAGCGTTGAGGCGAACCGGGTTCCGCGCAATGAATTCGGCCGAATTGTAGGTTTCTGCGACGATGGTCGACGAATTCCGGTCTACAGCGTATTTCGGCAAGTGCATCTGCGCGAACGAGCCGCCGCAGGCGACGAAATAGATCGTTGAAACCGTTTCGCGTTCGGCGACTGCCGACAGGCAAGCTTGAATGGCAGTCTCTATCTGGCTTGGTTGCATTGTTCGACCTGTTGGTTAGAGGCGATCGTTTGTTGGAATGCGCTATTAATATACCAGATTATAATCCAGATCAACATATACTAGACCAGATTTCGTGCCATTTGCAATTTATTGACATCGTCGGCATCGACAACCATTGTAACAGGGTGAATCTTGACCAAACCATCGATAGGCCACCCATTGACAGCGACCGACCTGAAGCTGGCACGAAAACACAAAATCCTGAAACCCGCTGAGGGCGACTCCGCAGATCGCGGACCCTTGTTCAAACAGGTCGAGCTGCACATCAAATCGCTGCTGTCGTCATCGGAATATGGTCCCGGGGATCGTATCCCCTCAGAGCGCGACTTTGCCGAAACGCTGGGTATAAACCGAGCGACTGTCCGGCGGGCAGTCAACAATCTCATCAAGAGCGGTTTGCTGGAAGGCAGCGGCACAGGCGGTACACGCGTTGCCGCCGCCAAGGTGGCGCGCAAACTCGACATCTACCGTTCCATGGGTGTCGGCAGGGTGATTACGGAAGAAGGTGGCGTGCCAAGCAATAAGCTGCTGCATTTCCATGTCGAGAAGGCGGGTGCACGCATGGCGGAGCGCCTTCACATCGATGAGGCCGACGAGGTGACGATACTTCGCCGCCTGTGGAGCATCAACGACAAGCCGTTTTGCATCGAGAAGAGCTATCTAGTCACCAAACTGGTGCCGGATCTCACCGCCGAAGATCTCGTCGCGAGCCAGTCGCTCTACGCACTGCTGAAGAGCCGCTATGGATACGAAACCATCAATGCCGAGCGGACGATCACGATATCCTACCTCAATGATCTTGAGAGCAGGCTCTTGGACCTACCCTCCGGCTCGGCCGCCCTCTCGCTCCGTCTGAAAGTGGAAACGAGCGATGGACGAGCGATTGAGTACATGAACTCTTTGAACAATCCAAAACTAGTTGTCTTCCGAACCAACGAAAAGGAGCGATCCAGTCGATAGCCGTGTGTTTCCCCTGCAGATTGCGAACCTATACGGCAGGCAGGAGGCGGCGCCTGATTCACATACTGATCCGGGCACTGGTTGGTCACCGCCGAGATCAGGTTCCGCGACACTCCCATACCCTGGATTTCTTCGAGGTAGCCTTTGCCACAACGCGCGCAGACGCCGTCCTTGCGGAACTTATGCCAGCGCGACCTTATCTTTTCGTCGGTGAACTCCTCGACATAATATCGCCGGCACAGGATGCGGGTTTGCGGCCGCTGGAGGGAGTGAATGCGACGCAGATCTTTCCGATCTTTCACTCCGCAAGATACCATGGCCAAACCCTGTCCTTGCCGACGTCGGGGATCGCAAGATTCGGAAGCTATCGTGCATTTCAGTACGGGATGATCCGGTTGACGAAAGTCTGACCGGCGGCAGAAGCCGCCAGCAGGATCGTCGGAATCATGACCATCATGTAGCGGCTGGATCTTATTCATCCCATCCCCCTCGTTAAGGGTGCTTCGCTTCGCCGTCCAGTTCCGCTTCTGTCATGCCTAAACCTTCGAGAACCTTCTTTCGCAGATAGGCGTCTCTCGTCGGGTAGATCGTCGAGGTGCGCATCGTCGCTTCGCCCTCATGGAAACGAAGGAACTGCCCGCCTGATTTCGCCGTCACCTGGCCCCAGTGTGGTACGTCGTATCCGTTCGGGTCGCCGGTCTTGACGAAATTTGCCAGATAGGTCACGGCGATGTCCCGCACGGCGTAATCGGGGTCGGTCCATGGTAGTTGGGTGGAATTTCCTTCACGGATCGAGCCGTTGAAGTACCAGTTGTCCGCGGCATGCCAGGCCCGTCGAAAACCCTGGTCCTTTCCCGGCGGCCAGTGATCCCAATAATAGAGATAGAC
The DNA here is from genome assembly GCF_053522445.1 of Agrobacterium sp. 22-221-1. Lineage (NCBI taxonomy): Bacteria > Pseudomonadati > Pseudomonadota > Alphaproteobacteria > Hyphomicrobiales > Rhizobiaceae > Agrobacterium > Agrobacterium sp. 22-221-1. Next base: position 14,765 of record NZ_JBNWCL010000018.1, on the reverse strand, counting down.
GTTGGCGTTGCTGTGCGACTTGGCGAACTCCGCGCCCACTCGCACATATTCGAACATATAGTCGTTGAGCATTCGCAGCGACAGACGATAGGCTTCGGTCGGATCGTCGGTTGCGTAAAGAGGAAAGACTTTCTCATCGACATTCCCGGCCTGATGGGGACGAATGGCCGAGAGCATGGCTTTCTGCTGCTCTTCCCGCGTCATCTTCAAGTCGTTCGGCCGCAGGCTGGTATATTCATCTGCCGTCTGGCCGATGATGATGTCGAGGCCATCGAAATCCCCGGGCTGCAACAGGTTGACGGAGTCCTTGGTAAAGACGTAGTCATCGATGGTGTAGAACTGGTTCGTGGCCACGGTGCCCGCCATCACCCCGAACAGGGTTTCCTTTCCGCCCTTCCATTTTTCCAGCCACGTCTCGCTGCCGATAGCCCGCAAATCGGCAAGGGTCGTCTCCTTGCCGAAGACCTTGTTCAGCGCCTCCTGATTGTCCCGCGACTTCTTGGAAAAATCGACGATCTTACCGGGCAGGAAGCCGGTGAAGCTCGACTGGATGAACGCCCGCTTGAACAAGCCCTTCGCTAAGGGTGTCCTCAGCAGTGCCACCGTGTTTTCGCCACCCGCCGACTGTCCGCCGATCGTAATGGTGCCGGAGTCGCCGCCGAAGGCGCCGATATTCGTCTGTATCCACTTCAGTGCATCGACGAGATCGAGAACGCCGAAATTACCCTTTGGCCCGTTCGGATTTTCCTTGGCCATCTCCGGCAGAGACAACCATCCGGGCGCACCCAGACGGTACTGGACAGAAACGACGACGACGCCCTTCGCGGCCAGTTGTGCTGCATAGAGATCCTTCATAGCGGCCGAACCCAACCGGTTGGCGCCGCCGTGAATGAGCATATAGACAGGCAGCCTGTCGTCGGTGTCTTGGGCCGGCGTCCAAACCGTCAGGTTCAAGCCCTTGTCGCTAATTGGCGCGTCGCTCAAATTGTTGAGATCCTGAAGTATCTGGTTGCCCCATTTGTCGGCGACCAGAACACCTTCCCAAGGCTTCACTGGCGGTGCCGGCTTCCAGCGGTTTTCTCCACCGACATCGCCGGCGAAGGGAATACCGAGGAATTGCGTCACGCCCGCCGTATCGCTCGCTACCCCTTGCACTTTTCCGCCGGTCACGGACGCCTCGGTGATCGGCGCGGCGTTCGCTGTCCCGCTCAAACCCTGCCCCAGCACCCAGACCGCGCCAAGCAGAAGGCCAACTACCGCCCTACAATGTCGAATAGGCTGTTTCAAACTTGATTTTTCATCCACGATATCCTCCCGGAATGACTTCTTTGCTGTTTCGACGGGAAACGGTACAGCGTCCTTTTCTCACGTCACCGGCACGATGCACGCCCGAAACCGGCAGCACAAACAAATCTTAAATAACACGACACGCGCCCGCAAGTTTGCGGAAGGCAAATCAGTTATACCAGCGCGGCATCGACCGGACAGGAACGAGACAACATCACCCTGTCGTATAACGATCCGCGTTATGTCGGGGCCGAATGCGGCGAATGACTGGAGAAATACGGTGTAGGGATGGCAGCCGTCAGGCGACAGCGGGTGCTGATGCGTCGCCCGTGCCGGAATGGACGCACCGCCCGCCATGCCGGTCATGCGAGGCTCCGTCTATTTCGGTCGCCTCAGCCGCGGAAGCCGCCATATATCGAACAGGCTCAGTGCAGCATCCGTGGAGTCGATTAATCTACCGTCGATGCTCTCCGGGACGCTAACGGTGAGGCTTTGATAGACGGGAGACCGGACGCACGACATAGAAAAGCGCATTGAAGAATCGGTAGGCGACCTGTTTTCCCCCCGGCACCGGTGGAGGCCTTCGTGGCGAGTTCGGTGTATTTGCCCTTGTCGAACATCAGGGCATCCGATCGAGGGAAAGCGGGCTCGAAAAATCGGAGGCGCGATACACGAGCCCTGCACCCCCGCCAATCTTCAGGATCTCTCGTCTCGTCAACATTTCGATCTCCATTCTGAAGATCAGATGCACCTTACAGGCTCCTCCAGCAAACTTCTGTATCAGCGACGGTTTCAATCCTTCTTGATCTCCACGAGGCGCCCGTCGGTCGTGAACTCCGCCTCAAACCGCATTCCGTCCGTGCGGCGCCCCTTCATCTCGATGCGGTCGTCATCATCGAACTCCACCTTCCACAACAGGGCATCCGCGGGATAGGAAGGGCTGGCGCGAACCGCGGCGGGAATGAGCGACTCCACCGCTTTCGCCTTGAACCCGGTATGGTCGTCGCTTTCCACTTCTTCAAGCGCTCGTCGGCGATCGAAATCGACTTTCACCCAGCTTCCGTCCGGTAGCTTGCCGCGGACGTGCTCACCGTGGCCGGGATTGTTGTAGACGTCGATATCGGAAAGACCGAGCTGGCGTACAATTGCAGCCGCCTGGGCCGACAGGTTGCCCCCGACTGTCTCCTGCGCGGCAAGCATTTGCGGCGTCATCATGACGAACAGGACGGCTAGGCCGGAGAGGTAGCGACGCATCATAGTGTTCCTTTTTTGAATTGACCGAGGCAGTCCGTGACTAACCCACCGGTTAGAACCTGGCACTGCCCGAGGCTGGCGAGGATATAGAACGTGGAAGAGATTTATCTTGAGGCAACTGTTCAGGTGGCCGCACCCCCGATGGAAGCACATGTTGCCAGCAGCCTGTTTTCAGAAGCGAAGAGCCTGCTTTAGACAGAGGCGCTCTTATGGATTGATGCACGAAGCGACCCCGCGTCAAAAACCGGTCGCCTTCCGGAAGCTTTCCAGGCGCGCGATCGCTGCGGAAAATCCCTTGAGCGATGTCGGGAAAGTCAGGTTTTGACCTCTCGTGTAGTGAACGCCGGAAACCTTGAGGATTTGAGCTTTGGTCATTGCGTTCATGTCCTGACCTGAGAGCATGATCGAGGTGAGGCATCCATCGCTGACACAGGTGTCGAAGTCCAACCGCCGTTCATCCGGTTCATCGTCGAGCTGCAGACGGATACCCTCGGAAAGCTTCATGCCGAACGGTACGAGAACCTGTATGCGTATAGCGCCATTCCTAGCAAGAAATACCTCCATGGCAAAGGCGGCGGTACCGTTCTTCTGATCATATTGAAACTGACCCACGGCGCATTTTACCGCTGTCTGCTCTGCCTTGCATTCCAACGCCCAATCCCCGTAGGTTTCCTTGAGAGAATCTGCGCCCTGGGGCAGAATGGGCAAAACCTCCATTGCTCCGGATTGTGAGCCACCCACGCCGTCGGTCTCGACTGAAGTCTGCGCAAGGATCCCGGGGCTGAGGTCGGCGACTTTACCGTAGACTGCTGAAGCGATCGAAGGCTGGACGGCAAGTCCTTGAAGCGGGAGCAGAACCGCCATCATCTGGGCTGCTATTCGAAATCGGGCGTGTTTGTTCATCAAGGTTTCCGTTTCAAGCAGGCTTGATTTGTGGCATGGGTTATCACTGGCGGTATTGGCGGGGGCACGCGCGACGCCTTGGCGAGACCTATTGCCGAGAGATTAAGCAACATCTACAAGACGTACGCTTCGCATGTGTTCTTCATGCGGCCGGGACATGTCTATCGGTTTCGCAAAGCCCTTTTTTGTAAACAAATAATGCAAATCTTTGCTATCGTGCCCGATTGACAAAACCTTCTTCTTTGACAGCACCGTTGAAAGTGCCGGGTAAGTTGCGTTATCGGACGGCTTTGCTGGATACTTATTGGAAAAACTGGCCGATCCGACTATACGCCTCGCTGCAGCGTCCGCGGTGCCGAGTGCACGCGCACCGCAATGCCTATTAGAACGTCTTGATCAACGATAGTTTGAAATAACGACCGGGTTCGGAATAGAACGACTGGTTCGTGGATGTGATCGAGGTCACGTCCTTTGTCTCGAGCGCATCGTAATATTCCTTGTCGAAAAGATTGTAGATTCCTGCTTGCAGGCGTACTCCGTTCAGTTGTTCGGGTGCCCACCATCCCGTCAGATTGACAATCCCATAGCCCGGAGCCTTGAAGCTTGCGGTCGAGTCACTCGCGACACCCTTGACGCCGATCCAGTCAGCGCCAAGCCCCCAGGTTTCCCTGGAATAGGCGATGCCGACGATGGCCTTGAGCGGCGGAACCGATGCCAGCACCTCTCCGCTATCCAAATCTTCCCCTTTCGCATAGGCAAGCGAGGCCCGAAGGCTGAAGCCGTTATCAAATGCCTTATGCGCCTGTGCCTCCAGGCCATAGATACGCACCCGGTTTCGATTGTAATAACGGTATGTACCGTAAGAATAGCCGGACTCCGCGGTCAGTGAGGTGTCGATGAAGTTACGATACCGGTTATAAAAAGCGGATAAACGGCCGCCAAACTCTTCGTCCCCAAGGTTGGCGCCGACTTCAAAGCCGTTTCCGATCTCCGTTTCCAGGTCAGGATTGCCGATCGTCCTGTAGTAGGGCGCATTATCGTAATTGCCATAAAGCTGGGCAACGGTTGGAGCCTTGAATGCCATCGCCCATTGCGCAAACAAGGTTACCTCCGGATGCAATTCGTATTCCGCCCTCAGCTTCGGAGAGAAGCCGAAGTCGCTCACCGCATCCGGCAAGCCATCGTAACCATCGTTGGCTTCATATTCTGCCGAAGACTGCGGCCGGTAGTCGAAGAAGTCGAACCGCATCCCTGGTGTGAGAGACAGGCCGCTATCACCGATTTCAATCCGGTCGTCCAGATAGGCACCGAACCTGACACCCTGGACGTCAGGCGTGTCGGATTGATTGGTATGGTAATAGGCGCAGGCGCTGACATAGTTGGTCGAGCAACTGTCGATGCCGGTCGTATATTGGTGGGTCCAGAAGAAGGATGCATCGATCCCAACCCTCACGTCGTGGCGCAAAGAGCCGGTTTCATAAAGACCGCTTGCCGTTCCCGTAAAGCCGACGGAGCTTTCCTCAGTGTCCGAGGTTCTGCCATAGTCGCCGACCGGGTTGGTCGTCCGGTAGGCGAGATAACCTTCCTCCTTCTGCAATTTCTGGTAATAGAGGGATGCCTTGATATCCCGGATCAGGGCATCTTCCGAAATGGCATCGTACTTGTAATCCAAAGACATGCGGCGGCGGGTCGTCTCGGTATGATAGTCATACGATGTATAGGTCGATGAATAGGAGGAGCGTTTATCGGTATCTTTTTCGGTGTGATACTGTTCTGCGGTGAGGCCGATCTGATGACCACCCTCTATGTCATGACGAAGTTTGAAGAGAACGTTTGTCGTATGGTAGTCCGCCGGATCGGCAACCGTGCGGCTGCTGCCGGTGATATCGCTGGAACCCTGGGTTTCTTTCTCGTGCCCCTTCTTGTAACTGCCCTGGAACAGGATCGAGGTATTGTTAATCCGTTTGGCGACCGCCGCGGAGCCGTAAACAGACCGGTCGGAGCCGTCATATCCCGATTTGACGAAACCTCCCCAATCCTTGCCTGGCTTGATCAGATCTTCTGCCTCAATCGTTCTGAGCACGACACCGCCGCCAAGGGCTCCCGATCCCGCGCGGCTGGAATCGGCGCCGCGCAGAATGCTGACACTTGCGAGAGAGGTGAAGTCGTAGGTATCGGCTCCCCCGTCTGCGTTCCAGACCATGTCCGGCAGGTAAGGAATGGATATCCCGTCTACGGTCGTTACCACACGATCATCTTCCAGCCCGCGAATATTGACGCTCTTGCTGGCGGAGACGTAACTGACGCCGGGCTCGGTTGTGTTGCCGAGATCGTCGAGGTTCTGAATATCCTTCTCATTGATCGTCTTTTTGCCCGTCGTCGTCGCAAGGGGCGTATCGGCTATGGTCCCCTTGGCAGGATCGTTATCCCCCCTTCTGACACGATTACCCTTGACGACGATCGGCTTCAAAACGGTCTCCTCATCTGAGGAAGCTGCCTGTTGAGCGATGGTGAGGCTGGGTGACAATAAAAGAGCAAGTGCCCAGCAGGTCAGCAGTCTCGAACGAGACTTTTGGATCGACATGGGATTTCCTTTCGGACGTCAGGAGATTGCGTTTCGAGAGACCACGATAGGGCTGAGGTTTAACAGATGCGTCGCTGCAGCGCGGCCCCTGAAAAAGCTACGAAAACATGACTTAGAACCTCAAGATATAAATCGCCGCAGAAATATTAGGAAATATTTCCTGATCCTGTCTGTTGCGGAGGCGCAACATGCCCGCTACGTGCAGATGAAAATATCGGGGCACTCCCGTAATCTGCGAGACGATCGATATTCAAATCGGCATCGCCGCAAGCCGTTTTCATGAGGCACACAGTACAATGTTCTGAAAGATCTTTTCGCAGAATCCCGTCACTGGTGGTCAACAGTCGGCCGGGGGGCATGCCTGTACAGGTAGGAATATTGCGCAGGAAATCAGCCTTTAAATTCACTCTTTCGCGATAACCCTGGAAGCCGCTGATGACAGTCACCCGCCCCACGATATTACCAATCTTGGCTTGCTTCTGAGCGATTCATGGCGGGAGTTTCGCGGCACCCCGATCCTTGTGATGGCCGCGACATTGACCGGTTCGTCCGGTTTTCACTTCTTTTTCCAAGGTGCCCTCAACGACTCTGCCAAAGCGCATGGAAGATGTCTGAGCCAAAGGAGTTCCATACCACTCCAACCCGGCATGACAGATGCCAGCGCGGCAATACGCTGCGCTGGGGTGTATTGTCCTGGTACTTGTGGCTCTCCGAAACGGAATTTATTGTACCGCTCGCTTTGAGGCTAGTGTTGCATCACATAATCCAGTTCACGGCTTTTCCGAAAGCTCTTGCGCTGTATGCCTTACCTTTCAAGACGATTTCTTAGCTACGACTTCTATTTCTATCTGCTCCCTGCGAAACGGCCGCTTGAGGAGCTTCTCGAAGTCATCGACGAAGGTGAAGATGACGGGGATGACGAGCAGGCTGAGGAAGGTGGAGGTGAGCAGCCCACCGATGACAACGATCGCCATCGGCTGCCGGAAACTTCCGTCGCCGCCGGTAAGGCTCAAGGCCACCGGCAGCATCCCGCATCCCATCGCGATCGTCGTCATCACGATTGGACGCGCTCGCTTGTGGCAGGCGTCGACGAGGGCATCGAAACGCGACATGCCACCACGCCTTGCCATAATGGCGTATTCGACCAAAAGAATAGAATTCTTGGTTACGACGCCCATCAGCATCAGCAATCCGATCACCGCCGACATGGAGAAACTCGTACTGGTGATGACGAGCGGCAGAAGGGCTCCGCCAAGCGACAGTGGTAAAGCCATGAGGATCGTCACGGGCTGCAGGAAATCATGGAAGAGCAGGACCAGGACGGCATAGATGCAGAAGACGCCGATCGCCATGGCGATCCCGAAGCTCTCGAACAGTTCGGAGCTGCGCTGCAGCTCACCCTGTTCGACGAGCCGAACGCCCTGTGGAAGGTTCTTGAGCGCGGGCAGCGCCTGGGCTTCCCGGTTGACGTCGCCAAGGATGCGGCCGTTGAGTTCGACCGAGAGGGTGATGTTTCGCGAACGGTCGATGCGATCTATCTGGGATGGGCTGCCGCCGATGCGAATGTCTGCGATGGAGCCGAGATCGACGTTGCCGTTCGTGCCGCTCACGCGGAGGCTGGCGATGTCGTCCAGGGTCGTCCGGTTGTCGGGATCCAGGCGCACACGGATGGAAACCTGCCGCTGCGGCAGATTGAGCTTCGCCATCGACGAGGAATAATCGCCGTTGGTGGCCACGCGAACCGCTTCGGAAACCGCCTCGGACGTGACGCCGAGCGCTGCCGCACGCGTAAAATCGGGCACGATCTGAATTTCGGGCGCCTGAAGCGATGCGCTGGAGGTGACGGCGCCGATGCCCTGTAGCGTGCGCAACTGTTCTTCCAACGCGCTGCCAGCCTGATCGAGAGCATCGGTATCGTCGCTGGCAAGCGTGATTTCGAGCGTCGTCCCGTTGCCACCGGTACCAACCTCGACCCTAACGCCCGGCAGTACGGCGAGCGCCTCGCGGATATCGTTTTCGATCTCGGACTGCTTGCGGTCGCGGTCGCCGATCGCAGTCAGGTTGACGACGAGCGTCGCCGAAGTAACGTCACTTGTCGTCGATGAGTCCATCCCGGCGCCGGACGAGGCACTTCCAACCGCCGAAAACACGCGGGTAACATCCGGCAGCTTGGCGATGATGTCCGCGGCACGCCGCGTCGCCGCGTCCGTCTGCTCAATCGTGCTGCCGGGTGGCAGTGAGAGGGTGACTTTCGTCTGCGCGTCATCGGAGGCCGGCAGGAACCCCGAACTCAGCAGCGGGATCGTCGAGAGCGAGAGGCCGAGGAACACGCAGACGCCAAGAACCGTCAGCTTCCGGTGACCGAGGCAGACTTTCATCACCGCCATATAGGTCCGCATGATGCGGCCGTCCTCCGTCTCCTTCGTCGGATGGGCTTTCATCATATAGGCGGCCATCATTGGGGTGAGCAGACGGGCGACGAGAAGCGAGGCCAGCACCGCCACCGCGGCGGTGACGCCGAACTGGCGGAAGATGAGGCCGGGAATACCACTCATGAAGGCGGTCGGCAGGAAGACGGCGACGAGGGTGAAGGTCGTGGCGATGACGGCAAGACCGATCTCGTCTGCGGCCTCGAGTGCCGCGTCCATCGGCGATTTGCCCATGTTGAGGTGGCGCGCGATGTTCTCGACCTCGACGATCGCATCGTCCACCAGAATGCCGACAACGAGGGAGAGCGCGAGCAGCGTCACGGTATTCAGACTGAAATCCGCGAAATACATCGCAAGGAAGGTCGGGATGACCGACAGCGGAAGGGCCACGGCCGAAAGAAAAGTCGCCCGCCAATCGCGCAGAAACAGCCAGACCACCACGACGGCAAGGATTGCGCCCTCGTAGAGCATGTGCATGGAGCCGTCGTAGTTCTCGATGATCGGACCGACGGTGCTGTAGGCCTCGACGATTTCGACATCGGGGTTGGCGGCGGCAAACGTCTTCATCGCGGCCTCGACGTCGGCGGCGACTCCTGTGTCGGAAAAGCCGTTCGAGCGCTTGACCTGCACGCCGATCACCGGCTGTCCGTCGAGATAGGCGAGCGACGTACGGTCGGAAAAACTGTCCGTGACCTCGCCGATCTCGTCGAGGCGTACAAGTTCCCCATTCGAAAGCGGGATCGCGATAGCTTTCAATTCCTCCAGCGAGGCGACGGCGCCGAGCGTTCGGATCGTCTGTCTGCTGCCGCCGATCTCGCCGCGACCGCCGGAAGTGTCCGCCTGAACCGATTTCAGGTTGGACGAGATCGTTGCCGCCGTGATCCCGAGCGACCCCATGATCTGAGGGTTGAGATCAACATGAATCTCGCGATCGATGCCACCGACCCGGCTCACCTCGCCGACACCGGAGACGGAAAGTAAAGCCTTCGTCATATCGTTGTCGACAAACCAGGAAAGTTCCGTCTCGTTGAGCCGTGTCGAACGGATGGCATAGGTGAGCAGCGGCGAACTCTGTACTGTCACCTTTGTTACGCTCGGCGACTCCATCGCCGAAGGCAGGTCCGTGGTACTGTCCACGGCATTGCGGACCTCGTTGAGCGCTTCTTCGCTGTCCTTCTCCAGTTTGAACGACACGCTGATCGACACCGAGCCGTCCGTGATGGTCGTCGTGATATGGTCGAGCAGGCTGAGCGAGGCGAGATTGTCCTCGATCTTGCGCGCGACCTCGGTCTCGAGCTGTGCCGGAGCGGCTCCTTCCAGTGAAGCTGTGATCTTGACCGTCGGCAGGTCCATGTCGGGAAAGTTCTGTACCGCAAGCCGTTCGAAGGCAAGCAGGCCGCCTGCAGTCAAGAGGACGAAGAGCAGGATCGCCGGAACGGGATTGCGGATCGACCAGGCGGAGAAGTTCATTGCGCCTCTCCTTCCACCTTTACCAAGGCGTTGTCGGACAGGAATGCGCCGCCGGATATTACGACCTCGGCGGATCGGTCGAGGCCGGAAAGAACCTCTACTTCGCCATCGTTGCGGCGGCCGGTCTCGACCCTGACACGCGCGACGCGCCGATCCTGGCCGACGGTGAAGAGATAGTTGATACCGTCGCGAAACACGAGCGCCGTCTCCGGCACGGTCAGCGCGCTTGTCGTCTGAAGCTCGATCTGCCCTGACACATAGAGGCCGACGGGCGGATGATCTTCTGGCGGCAGCGACACATAGACGATCGCGCGGCCAGAGTCGGTGCTGATCGTCGGCCCCACAAGCCTTACCGTCCCCACGATGCGCCTCTTGCCCGGGCCGATGATCGCGGCGCCGAGACCTGCCTTAATCTGAGGGAGATAGCGTGCCGATACTTCTGCCTGCCATTCGACGCGCTGCTGCCGCACCAGCCGGAAGAGCTCGGTGCCGGACGAGACGACGGCGCCAAGCTGCGCCGAACGGGATGTGATCAATCCGTCATCGACCGCCATGATCGTCGTCTGGCTGACTTGAATCTTCTGGCTTTCAAGTTCAGCTTGGGCGGAATCCAGGCTGGCGACAGCGGTTTGCTCCGCGATCAGGTATTCGGTGACCTTTTCATCCGACAGCGCGCCGCTGCCTTTGACCTGGCGTGCCCGGTCCGCATTTGCCTGCGCCTTGGCGAGGTCTGCTTTTGTCGTCTCGAGTTCCGCCTCTTCTTTGCGCAGATCGGCAAGGGCTGTTTCATCTGAGAGCCTGACGAGGGGCTGGCCCTTCGAGACTACCGAGCCGACATCGGCAAGAACCTCGGTGATGCGAAGGCCGCCGATCTCCGACGCGATGATAGCCTCATGCCATGGTTTGAGCCAGCCATTCGCGGGCACGGTCTCGGCCCATTGGCGTTCCGCAGGTTTCGTGACGGCAACGGTAAGGGCAGCCACTTCACTTTGTTGCGCCCGGGCAGTTCTATCGCCACAAACAAAACCCGCCCCGGCAAGCAGGGCAGCCAGAAGATATACGGACCGCATCAATGAAGATTTCCTTGTTTTTTTGCCTGGCCTTGAGCCGGGAAAGCCATCTTGGCGTTCCAGCCTCCGCCCAAGGCTTTGTAGAGCGCGATCCAGTAGCGTACTGCATCGCGACGCGTTTCGATCAGTGTGATCTCCGCCGACTGCGCCGAGCGCCGGGCCTCCTCCCGGTCGAGCAGGCTCGCGCCGCCAGCCTTCCAGTTGGTATCGATCGAGTTGAAATAAATACGGTAATTGCGGGCCGCGGTGACTGCATCGCTAATCTGCCTACGCGTACTATCCACCCGCACAAGGGCGGTTTCGACCTCCGAAATCGCATTCAGGACACCGGATTTGTAGCTGGCGACGGCCTTGTCGTAGTCGGCGATCGCGCTCTTGACCGCCGCGCGGCGCGATCCGGCATCGAAAAGAGGGATGGAGAGTGCCGGTCCAAAGGACCATGGCAGCGATTGGCCGGTCAGCGTCGAGCTGCTGATCGTCACAGAACCGCCGAGGCTCAAACTCGGATATAGGTCTGCCTTGGCGGCGCCAATGTCGGCAATGGATGCTGCAAGCTCCAGCTCAAGAGCGCCAATATCCGGACGCTGCCGTACCGTTTGAGCCGGCACAGACGTTATCCGCAGGTTTTTCGGTGTCGGGATATCAGTCTTGCCCTTGGACAAAAGCTGCCGGACCCGCGTTTCATCGCCGCCAGTCAGTTGAGCCAGCGATTTGACCAGGAGCTCGCATTCGGCGCGCTGCGAGATCAGCGTCGACGAGGAGGAAGCAGCACTTGCCCGCGCCAACGCGAGGTCCGCACTGGATGTCAGGCCGGAAGTGGCGGCAGTTTCCGTGGCCCGGATTGTTTCCCGTTGCGAGGCAAGTTCGATGCTGTAGGACCGTTCAAGCTGCCGGCATGCCCGGTATTGTATGTAATCGTCAGCCACTTCGGCCGCGAGAGAGACGCGCGCGTCATGCCAGTTGGCAATCTGCTCGTGAACCCGAAGGCGCGCCGCTTCGCTTGTCTGCCTGTTCTTGCCGAACAGATCAATCTCCCAGGAGGCGTCGAGAGCACCGCTCGATGTGGTTGCCGCCGCAACGCGGTTGGCGGCGTCGCCATTCGTTCCGGAGCGTTCCACGGAGACCGAACCGTCGACTCCAGGGAACAGGCTCGCCCGTGAGGAGGCCAACGTCGCCCGCGCGCTTTCGATGTCGGCGGCCGCCGAAGCCAGATCCGGATTTTCCTGCTGCGCCGCGAGCAAAAGTCCGCTGAGCGACGCATCGTTAAAACTCGACCACCAGGAGACCAGATCGGACGTCCTGCCATCATGCGGGAGCGTCGCATGCCAGACATTGGCAACCTTGAGATCAGATGAACGCAGCTCCGTGAAACTGGCGCAGCCCGATACGGTCAGGCAAATTGCGACCGTGATGACTATACTGCGATGTGCCGCCGCCATTCTGGACCTTTGCGATTAACTAAACGTTTGGCGGATTTAGCCGATCAAGCGTAAGGTGCCGTCAAGATAAGGTAAAGATATGTAAATCCGATGCATCGCCGCGCGAATTTCTGTATGTGCCAGTAGCAGGAAAAATGGACGCACAAGATGGAAACTGTTCTTCTGGTCGACGACGATGTCGAACTTACGGTGTTGCTCAAGGAGTATCTCGCTGAGGAGGGTTTTGAGGTGCGGACCGCCGCCGATGGTCGTGCCGCGATTGGGATGGCATCGTCCGATGCCATAGACATCATCGTGCTCGACATCATGATGCCATACATGAACGGCATCGAGCTACTTCGGCGGATCAGGCGAACGAGTGCGGTGCCTGTCGTATTGCTGACGGCCAAGGGTGACGACGCAGACAGGATAGCCGGTCTCAACCTCGGTGCCGACGATTATGTGCCAAAACCGTGCTCTCCCGGCGAGCTTGCGGCGCGGCTGCGCGCAATCCTTCGTCGCGCCGGCCGCTCGGCACCGGCGGCGGAAGTCCTTCATGCCGGCGGCCTCGTCCTGCACCCGGCAAGCAGGTCCGCCGAATGGCGTGGCAAACCACTCGATCTCACCGGTACCGAGTTCAGCCTGCTCGAAGTACTGGCTCGTAGCGCTGGCCAACTCGTTTCGAAGCAGGATATTTCAAAACGCGCTTTTGGCCGGCCTCTGACGGCTTTTGATCGCCGCATTGATGTCCACATCAGTAGCGTACGTCACAAGCTTGGCACCAGGGAAGATGGCCAATCTTGGATTCAGTCGGTAAGGGGACAAGGATACCAGCTACTGCAGGACCGATGATGCAACAGCTGTTCCGAAAGTTCTTCATTATCATTTGGCTTACCATGGCGGGATCGATAGCAGTTCTCTTCGCGGTTTCAACCCTGTTTGAGCTCGCGCCGTTCTCGCGTGAGATCGAGCGCGGACGCCAGGCCTTCGCGCTCGACGTCGCATCGCAGCTTCTGACGCGAGACGGCAGGGATGCCGCCAGCGCCTTCACGCGGGAAGCCGCGCGCGCTCCCATGCCTGTTGACTTGTCGGTATCGCGAATTGAAATGTCCGCAGGCTGTTCCGCCGAACCGGGTGTGGACGAACGAACTATCGAAAGCGAAGGCGTCTGCTATCGTATCGCGCTTCACAGGCCAGAGCCAGGACTCGTTTCTCAAGCCTGGCCCAAGATAGCGCCCTGGATCTCCGCATTGCTCGCCGCTGCTGTCGCGGCTTACTGGCTCGCTCGCTATCTTATCCGGCCAGTCATTCATCTGCGCAGCGGGCTGCGCGCGCTTGCTTCAGGCCGCTTCGATATCCGGATCGGCGACACGATAGACGGTCGTAAGGATGAAGTTGCTGCCCTTGTGCACGATTTCGACGCCAGTGCCGAACGCCTCCAGGAGCTTCAGAGCGCCCAGGAACGCCTTTTCCATGACGTCTCGCACGAATTACGCTCACCATTGTCACGACTTCAGGCAGCGATTGGTGTGTTGCGGCAGAATCCGGCCAGGCTCGACGTCATGATGGAGCGTATGGAGCGCGAGGTCGAGCGCATCGACGGACTGGTCGACGAGATCCTCACGCTCGCCCGGCTGAGGGACAGGTCGAAGGAAAGCCTGGAGGTCCAGACGCTCGATGTCATCGATCTTCTGAACGACATCGTCGCCGATGCGGCATTCGAGGCCCAGGCGCGCGGAATTGATATAACTCACCAGGGCGCGCCATCATTCGTTGCCGAGGTCAACGGAGAATTGATCTATCGGGCGCTCGAAAACATCATCCGCAATGCCGTGAAATTTACGTTCGACTGCTCACGGGTCTCCATCCGCACGCAAGTGAAGGACGACACCCTGCACGTCCTCGTTACGGACCAAGGTCCAGGAATTCCTGCATCCGATCTCGAACGAATATTTCAGCCGTTCTGCCGCGGAAAAAACGGTATTGCCCTCGACGGCCACGGGTTAGGTCTCGCAATCACCCGGCAGGCGGTCGAACGGCACGGCGGACGTGTCACAGCTACTATCGCTGAAGGGGGCGGTTTGGCGGTTGCTTTTGAACTTCGCCGATGGAACCGCAATTCTTAGTAGAACTGTGATGGAGGTTTGACTCAGCCTGACGCGCGCCTCCATTGTGTGGGTGTCAGGGAGAACGCGGCCTTGAAAGAACGATTGAAGTGACTGATGTCGTTAAAGCCCCAGTTGATAGCTATATTGTTGATTGCCACTGAGAACTGACCCGGCGTGGCGTGATATTTCCATTGAGAATTGACCCATGTTCCAACCTTCCCTCGCATGTTTTCAGCGAGGGC
>NZ_JBNWCL010000017.1:0-100242 GCF_053522445.1 Agrobacterium sp. 22-221-1 | reverse complement strand
CCCGAAAAAACGGCCGCCTGCCTGCATCAGCCGGGTTTGCGATGCCCGGCTGATGCATCCAGTAAACCACAAATCCTCCACACAAGCCCGAGGATGACGCCGAGATTGCGGAGATGTTTGTCAACAATCTCCACAATTCGGTCGCCCGTCACCTACGCCGTGGTCAGAACGTCACCTTCTCCAGCGGCGCGCGCGTCTTCTCGAATTCCAGCAGCTTCGCCTCGTTCTGCGCAATGTAGTCGCGACTATGCGGCACGGCATCGCGATCCTTGGCGATCTGGATCTGGAAAATGTGGAAGTTTTCGTGGGTAAAGGCCATTTCCGACCCCGCCAGATAAAACTCCCACATGCGGAAGAAGCGTTCGTCATAAAGCGCTACCGCTTCGGCCCTGCGCGCCACGAAACGCTCCCGCCAGTGGCGAAGCGTATGGGCGTAATGCATGGGCAGGATTTCGATATCCTTCACCAGCAGCCGTGACTTTTCGATGGCCGGCAGCACCTCGGCAAGCGAGGGAATATAACCGCCGGGGAAAATATATTTTTCGATGAAGGGATTGGTCGCCAGCGCCGGATAGGGCTGGCCAATGGAATGCAGCACCATCACGCCCCTGTCGTCCAGCACCTCCGCCACCTTGTCGAAATAGTCGCGATAATGGGTCGGCCCGACATGTTCGAACATGCCGACGGAGACGATGCGATCGTATTTTTTCGAAGCCGGCAGGTAGCGATAGTCCTGCAATTCGAAACGGACATTTGCCGCAAGGCCGCGTTTGGCGGCGCGGTCGCGGGAAACGCGCAGCTGTTCTTCGCTGAGCGTGATGCCGGTCACATCCGCACCGGCGCTTTCGGCAATATACATCGCCATGCCGCCCCAGCCGGAGCCGATTTCCAACACGCTCTGGCCCGGCTCGGTCATCAGCTTGGCGGCTATGTGCCGTTTTTTCGCAACCTGCGCCTCATAGAGGCTGATGCCAGGCGGATTGAAATAGGCGCAGGAATATTGCCAGTCCTCATCGAGGAAGAGATCGAACAGCTTGGCGCTCAGATCGTAATGATGGGCGACGTTGCTCTTGTTGTGGTTGACCGGCAGATGCATCTTGATGCGGGCGGCGATGATGCGCGCCATGCCGCGCCAGATCATGCCGAAGGACAGGGCCTCGCTCAGCGTATTGCCTTTGACCAGCGCCAGAAAATCGTAGATGTCGCCTTCCGCGACCTTCGCCCGGCCTTCCATATACATTTCAGCCAGCTTCAGCGCCGGATCGGCGGCGATCTCCTGCATGGCGGCTTCGTCGGTGAAGTTCAGAACCACCTTTTTTCCCGCGCCGTTGCCGAATGTACGGCTGCCGCCCGGGCTGTTGACGGTGAGATCACCGGTCTTGATTATCTTTTCGAGAAGAACATGCAGAGACGACGCCATGGCACCCCCAATTGCTAAGTCTCACTTATCAATTTCGCTGACCGTATTCCTTTCGGCACAAGTTTCAAGATAGTCTTATTTCAAAAAAATTGAACGATTTCATCAAGCAAAAAGCCCCGCCGGGGTGTGCGGCGGGGCTTTTTAGTAAAAAATCATTTCAACCGCAGGTCAGCGTCGCTTCATGGCTTCAGCCAGAGCGGCGGCAAGCGCACCACCGGTTTGCGACCCCTCGTTGCGCTCTTTCGGTTTGGATGTCGCGTGCCGCATGGCGCTGGCATTGCCCTTTTCGCGCATCGGCTGCGGCGCTGCCTCGCCGCCATCCTTGCGCATGGTGAGACCGATGCGCTTGCGCTTCACATCCACTTCCACGACCCGCACCTTGACCACATCGCCCGCCTTCACGACCTCATGGGGGTCCTTCACGAAACGGTCGGCGAGTTGCGAGACATGCACTAGCCCGTCCTGATGCACGCCAATATCCACGAAAGCGCCGAAGGCGGCGACATTGGTGACGGTGCCTTCCAAAAGCATGCCCGGCTTCAGATCGGTGATCTCGTCCACACCCTCGGCAAAGGTCGCGGTCTTGAAGCTCGGGCGCGGGTCGCGGCCGGGCTTTTCCAGTTCGGCGATGATGTCTTTCACGGTCGGCAGGCCGAATTGCTCGTCGATGAACGTCTTCGGATCGAGCGCCTTCAACGCGGCGCTGTCGCCCATCAGCGAGCGCAGATCGCGACCGCAGGCGGCGACGATCTTTTTTGCTACGCCATAGGCTTCCGGGTGAACCGAGGAAGCATCCAGCGGCTCCTTGCCGTTCGGGATGCGCAGGAAGCCGGCGCATTGCTCGAAGGTGCGCTGGCCGAGGCGCGGCACCTTCAGCAACTCCTTGCGGCTGGCGAAGGGGCCGGTCTGGTCGCGATGGGCGACGATGGCATCGGCAATCGAGCTGCCAAGACCGGACACCCGCGCCAGAAGCGGCGAAGAGGCGGTATTGAGATCGACACCGACGGCATTCACCGCATCTTCCACGACAGCATCGAGCGAGCGGCTGAGACGGCCCTGATCGACATCATGCTGGTACTGACCGACGCCGATGGATTTCGGCTCGATCTTCACCAGTTCCGCCAGCGGATCCTGAAGGCGGCGGGCGATGGAGACGGCGCCGCGCAGCGAAACATCGAGGTTGGGGAATTCCGCCGCCGCCCGTTCCGAAGCGGAATAGACCGAAGCGCCCGCCTCCGAGACGATGACCTTGGTGGGCTTTGCGCCCGAAGCGGGCATCTGCGCCAGAAGATCGGCGACCAGCTTTTCCGTCTCGCGGCTGCCGGTGCCATTGCCGATGGCGATCAGCTCGACATTGTGCTTGCGGATGAGGACAGCAAGTTCCGCCTGCGTGCCGCGCACATCGTTCTTCGGCGGGAAGGGATAGACCGTCGTGGTATCAAGCAACTTGCCGGTGCCATCCACCACCGCCACTTTGACGCCGGTGCGGATGCCCGGATCGAGACCCATGGTGGCGCGGGAGCCGGCCGGTGCGGCCAGCAGCAGATCCTTGAGATTGCGGGCGAAAACATGGATCGCCTCTTCTTCCGCGCGCTCGCGCAATTCGCGCATCAGATCGAGCGAAAGCGACATGGAAAGCTTTACCCGCCACGTCCAGCCTGCCACTTCCATCAGCCATTGGTCGGCGGGGCCGGCATTGCGGATATCGAAGGCGGCGGCGATGGTGCGCTGTGCGGGTTTCACCGGTGAGGGATCGTCCGCATCGACATCGATCGTCAGCGTCAGCACTTCCTCGTTCCAGCCGCGCAGCATGGCCAGCGCCCGGTGGCCCGGCACCGTCGCCCAGCGCTCGAAATGATCGAAATAGTCGGAGAATTTCTCACCCGACGCCTGCTTGCCATCCACGACCTTGGCGCGGAAAGTGGCGTTCTGGCGCATGTAGTCGCGCAGGCGGCCGAGAAGATCGGCATTTTCCGTCATGGTTTCCGCCACGATGTCGCGCGCGCCCTCAAGTGCCGCCTTCACATCGGCCACCTCGCCCTGAACATAAGCTTCCGCCAGTTTCGCCGGATCGGCGGCGCGGTTTTCCCAGATGGCTTCTGCCAGCGGGCCGAGACCGCGTTCACGGGCGATTTCGGCACGGGTACGGCGTTTCGGCTTATAGGGCAGATAGAGGTCTTCCAGCTCCGCCTTAGTGCCCGCCTGCATGATTTTGACCATCAGTTCATCGGTCATCTTGCCCTGGCCGGTGATGGAATCGACGATGGAAGCGCGGCGCGCATTGAGTTCGCGCAGATAGACGAGGCGTTCCGAAAGCGTGCGAAGCTGCGTGTCATCCAGCCCTCCGGTCACCTCCTTGCGGTAACGGGCGATGAAGGGAACAGTCGCGCCCTCATCCAGCAAGGCTACCGCCGCCTTCACCTGATCGGGGCGGGCGTTGATTTCGGAGGCGATGAGCGAGGCGAGGCGGGCATTGTCTGCGGTCATAGGGGACTCTTGGGGGTTCTCTGATGTCACATCTGGAGCGGCGAACATAATGTCTGATTGTGGCGTGACAACAAGAGGCGGCAACGATTCCACAGGAAAGGCGGCGTTCAAGGGAAAGACGGGCATTTGCGGCGCTTTCTCCTTGACCTTTCGCCCCCCTGCCCTTAACGCCCCTGACACAACGTTACTGGCGAATTTGCAGGGGTATTGACCATGAAAGTTCTGTTGATCGGTTCCGGCGGACGCGAACATGCGCTGGCGTGGAAAATCGCCCAGTCTCCCCTGCTCGATGAGCTTTATGCCGCCCCCGGCAATCCCGGCATTGCCGACCATGCGACGCTGGTGGCGCTGAACGTGGAAGACCATGCGGCCGTCATCGCCTTTGCCAAGGAAAAGGCAATCGACTTCGTCGTCGTCGGCCCGGAAGCGCCGCTGGTTGCCGGTCTTGCGGATGATCTGCGCGCCGCCGGCATTGCCACTTTCGGCCCCTCGAAGGCAGCCGCCCAGCTTGAGGGTTCCAAGGGTTTCACCAAGGATCTCTGCGCACGCTACGATATTCCGACCGGCGCTTACCAGCGTTTCAAATCCGCTGAACCGGCCAAGGATTATGTTCGTCAACAGGGCGCGCCGATTGTCATCAAGGCGGACGGGCTTGCCGCCGGCAAGGGCGTGACCGTGGCCATGACGGAAGCCGAAGCGCTTGCCGCGATTGACGACTGCTTCGACGGTGCTTTCGGCGCAGCCGGCGCCGAAGTGGTGGTGGAGGCCTTCCTCGATGGCGAAGAAGCGAGCTTCTTCTGCCTTTCCGATGGCAAGACCGCGCTGGCGCTCGCCACCGCGCAGGATCACAAGCGCGTCGGCGATGGCGATACCGGCCCGAATACCGGCGGCATGGGCGCTTATTCCCCTGCCCCTGTGATGACACCGGCCATGGTGGAGCGCACCATGAAGGAGATCATCGAGCCGACGATCTCGGGCATGGCCAAGGATGGCAATCCCTTCTCCGGTGTTTTTTTCGCAGGCCTGATGATTACCGCCAAGGGCCCGGAACTGATCGAATACAATGTCCGCTTCGGCGATCCCGAATGCCAGGTGCTGATGATGCGCCTGAAAAGCGATCTGCTGCCGATCCTCTACGCCACCGCCACCGGCACGCTGGACAAGGTGGAGGCGGAATGGCGCGACGATGCGGCGCTGACCGTCGTTCTCGCTTCGAAGGGTTATCCCGGCGCTTACGACAAGAACACGCCGATCGCCCATATTCCCGAGGCCAGCGAAGAGGCGAAGGTGTTCCATGCCGGAACCGCGCTGAAGGACGGCGGGCTGGTGGCGACGGGCGGACGCGTGCTGAACGTCACCGCCCTTGGAAAGACCGTCACGGAAGCGCAGGCACGCGCCTATGCGCTGGCCGACAAGGTGGAGTGGGAAAACGGCTTCTGCCGCCGCGATATCGGCTGGCAGGCAGTCGCGCGCGAGAAGGCCTGATCCTTAAAGCAAACGGGATTGGGCGCGAATATTTCGTTCAATTTTTACCAAGTTTGCTGACCCGATGGAAACGAAACATCGGTAATACTTGCCGGAACATTGAATGGCGCATTGTGTCTCGATCACGAGGCCGCGCCGTCATTTCGGGGGTTTTTCGATGCGTCGTCTTTTTCTGACAGCGATTGTCGCGCTGACCGGCGGGTCGGCGATGGCGTCTTCCATCGAATATATAAACGGCGTGCATGTGGCCAATGGCAGCTTCATTCGTCGCGATTGCGCGGGCTGCAAGCCCATGAAGGGCAAAGCCGTGGCGCAGGGTTATGCCGTTCCCTCCATTGAGCCGGGCACGCAACACACGGAAATGCGCGAAGTCGACGGCAAGCGCACCCTGCTGCGCACAGAAGCCTGGCTTGGCGGCGCGCCCGTTACCTTCGTCAGCACCAATCCCGCATGGATGGCGGAAACCTCCAGCACCGCCATCGCGACCTATGACGACGCAGAACCCGTGGCACATCCCGCTGAGACGGTTTCGACACCGGCCGGCATCGACGTGACGACGACCACGGCAGCCGTCAAGGAAATTTCCCCCGAAAACGCAGCCGAACCGGCCAGCGCCTCGGTGATCGGCGCCCCCCAGTTCCCGGATTTCAAATTGCGCGGCAATTGACCGGCCGATGACGCATTTCATGACGAAGGTCAAATAATCGCGTCATCGCTGCATTCCCGAAATGGCGCCGCAACCATGCGGGGAATATTGCTTTTCCCCCGCTTATTCTGCCTGTCGGGCCTGATAAAGCTTTCGCTAATTAAATATTTATTCAAATTTTTAGCCGCTAAGTGCGTCTATAGTGCGATGCAGCACAGGATGAGGCCACGGCGCGGACACGCGCTTTTTGGCCCTTTTATCGCGCATCATGCGCCTCTTCCTTCTCCGAAACATCGGTACCGCGCGGCGTTTTCAGGCGCGCGATCCCAAACGCTTGTGAGCGCCCATGAAGAACCTTTCCATTTCCCGTCAGTTGATCGTTCTCGTGGTGGCCCTGATGGCCGCCTTCGCCGTGGCGACGTTTTACCAGCTGAAATCCGCCACCGATGCGATCTATGAGGAACGCTACGGCATGCTGCGGACGCAGGTGCAATCGGCGATCTCCATCCTGCAATCCTTCCACGACAAGGAAAAGGCCGGAACGCTTTCGCGCGACGAGGCCATGAAACAGGCTTACGCGACTGTCAGCGCCATGCGCTTCACGCCGGACGGCTATCTGTTCGGTTACGACTACGACGTGACGATGAAGTTCCATCCCGATGCCAAGCGCGTCGGCGAAAGCTTCAAGGGCAAGCCAGACAGCAAGGGTTTCGCCTATCGCGACGAGCTGGTGCGGCTTGGCCGCAATGGCGGCGGCCAGACGGATTTTTATGGTCCGAAGCCCGGCATGGAAGGCAATGACTACGCCAAGAGCTCCTATGCGCTTGCCTTCGAGCCGTGGCAGGTGGTGGTCGTGACCGGCGTTTATATTGACGATCTGAACGCGCAGGTGCGCGGCGAGGTGATGAAGGCGCTGTCCATCGGTGCCGCCATCTTCGTACTGGCGCTTGCCGCCGCCTTCTACGTCATCCGTGGCATTTCGAAGCCGCTTGGCGACATTCACCGTGCGCTCGGTGAAGTGGCCAATGAAAACGTCTCGCTCGCCATTCCCCATACCGGCCTGACCAACGAGGTCGGCATGATGGCGAAAGCCACCGCCTCGCTTCAGGACAAGGTGCGTGAGCGCCATGCCATGCAGCGCCGTGAGGAAGAACAGCAGCGGCAGCTCAATGCGGAGCGCCAGAACAATCTCGACATGCAGCGCGACGAGGCGGAATTGCAGGCGCGTGTCGTCACCACCATCGGCGAGGCGCTGGAAAAGCTGGCGGGCGGCGATCTGACCGTACGTTGCGGCGATCTCGGCAACCGTTATGCGGCGCTGCGCGACAATTTCAACGAGGCCCTGATCCATCTCGACGCCGCCATGGCCAAGGTGAACTCCAAGAGCATCGACATCGGCGGCTCCAAGGAAGAAATCCGCAAGGCCTCCAACGAGCTTTCACAGCGCACCGAACGGCAGGCTGCCAATCTGGAAGAAACCTCGGCCGCTCTCGATGAATTGACGGTTGCGGTGCGCCAGACGGCGGAAGGGGCGGCCGACGCCGCCAAACGCGTCACCACCGTCAGCTCCGAAACCATGCGCAGCGACCGGGTGGTGGAAGAGGCGATCACCGCGATGAGCGGCATCGAACAGTCATCCGACCAGATTTCCAACATCATCGGCGTGATCGATGACATCGCCTTCCAGACCAACCTTCTGGCACTGAATGCCGGTGTGGAAGCGGCGCGTGCGGGTGAGGCCGGCAAGGGCTTTGCCGTGGTAGCGCAGGAAGTGCGCGAACTGGCGCAGAAATCCGCCGCCGCCGCCAAGGAGATCAAGGACCAGATCGCCCGCTCCTCCGCCCAGGTGGAAAACGGCGTGCGCCTTGTCGGCGAGGCCGGCGATGCGCTGAAACGGATTTCGGACCAGATCAAATCCGCCAACGAGATCGTCAGCAAGATCGCCCATTCGGCCGCCGAACAGGATACGACGCTGCGCTCGATCTCCTCGTCGCTCAACCAGCTCGATGTCGCCACCCAGCACAATGCGGCGATGGCGGAAGAAACCACGGCTTCGGCGGAAGCGCTCGCCGTCGACACCGAGGAACTGCTGAACCTCATCCGCGGCTTCCGCGTCTCTTCCGGCCACCAGCTTCATGGCATGGCAGAGCAGATGCGTATGGCGGGGTGACAGGCCCGAGAGCTATCGATGAACGACGGCGCCGGGGGAAACTCCGGCGCTTTTCTTTTCAAGCATTTCCAGGAAAAGTGGAACCCGGTTTTCCGTCCGGAAATGCGCCAAAACACTCTAACGGGTCAGCGCATCCAGCCGGTCGATATCGGCAGGTGAAAATACGGCAATGCCGGCTTTTTCGAGCAGCGCCGCCGTAACCCCATTGCCCGCATGTTTGACGCCAGAAAACGAACCGTCATATATCGCAACCGACCCACAGGACGGGCTGCCGTCGATCAGAAGCGCGTATATGCAGCCATTGGCTCTGGCGAAGGCCAGCGCTCTTTCCGCACCGGCGATAAATTGCGCCGTGACATCGCCGCCGGTCATTTCCAGCACGCGGGCGCGGCCCTCCAGCACATCGACGCCGGAGGCACCCTTCTCGATTTCCGCCGGTGGGCGCGGCACGGGCATGCCGCTCGCCATCTCCGGACAGATCGTCACCATCCTGCCCTCGCTTCGCCAGCGGTCTATCGCCGGGTGGGAGAAGGGTTTGCCTCTGCCATCATAACGGACAGGTTGGCCGAGGAGGCAGGCGCTGATGAGGATTTTGGGGGTCATGTCGATCAATCTAAAACGATCCCGGCAAACGTGGAAGCCGAAAATACCCCCCTCTGCCCTGCCGGGCATCTCCCCCTCAAGGGGGGAGATCGAATCGTGGCAACGTGTCGATCATCGTCGACGTTGCAAATTTTAGCGGGGAGCCACCGTCTTGCCGATCTCCCCCCTTGAGGGGGAGATGCCCGGCAGGGCAGAGGGGGGTGAACCAAGCACGCTGACACACCTGGCTACCCCGAACCCCCTCACCCCGTAATCTTCGAGAAATCCGCAACCGTTCCAGTCGCTTCGCGAATAGCCTTCAGCAGCGCCAGACGGTTTGCACGGATGGCCGCATCCTCGTCATTAACGAGCACATCCTCAAAGAACTTGTCGACCGGTGCGCGAAGTGTGGAGAGCGCCTGCATGGCGGAGCGGAAATCCTCGCCCGCAACAGTCTTCGCAGCGTCGGCAGAGGCGGTCTTGATCGCCGCATAAAGCGCCTTTTCGGCATCGAGCTTCAACAGCTCTTCCGAAACGCCATCGGCCACTACCGTGCCCTTCTTTTCCTCGGCAGCCAGAAGCTGGGTGGCGCGCTTGGCGCCTGCCAGAAGGTTGCGGCCATCCTCGCCGGTGATGAAGGCGGTGAGCGCCTCGACACGGCGGGCGATCATCAGGAGATCGTCGGATTCCGGCGTCAAAACGGCGTCGATCAGATCGTAACGCGCGCCGAGGTCACGGAGGTAAACTTTCAGGCGATCATGGAAGAAGGAGAGAAGGTCGCTGGGGCGCTCAGCCACATTCCTAAGGAACTCTCCTCCGTCATCGGGTGCATCTGTAAACTTCACATAATCGGCATACACCCGAGAAACTTCTTCCGCGCGCTCAGCGTCAGTCCATTCACGTCGTTTTGCAAACGCGATATCAAAGTACTGCTGTATCGGGAATCGAGCTTCACGATCTTTATTCTCGATTTCCATCATGATCAAAATCATTGGAATTCGAATTGCTTCACTTAGCGGCAGACGCACATTCCGTTCCAGCAGAATGCGGACCACACCCAGCGCCGCGCGGCGCAGCGCGAATGGGTCCTTCGAGCCGGTCGGCTTTTCATCGATGGCCCAGAAACCGACGAGCGTATCAAGCTTATCGGCCAGAGCGACCGTGATCGCCACCTTGTCGGCCGGCAGGCGGTCCGAGGGACCCTGCGGCTTGTAGTGGTCTTCGATGGCAGCGGCCACACTTTCGTTTTCGCCCTGCAGCGTCGCATATTTGCGGCCCATCAGGCCCTGAAGCTCGGGGAATTCGCCGACAGCTTCGGTGCGCAGGTCGGCCTTGGCCAGTACCACGGCGCGGTCCACCAGATCGGCATCGGCGCCGACAACCGGGGCCAGCGCCTTCGCCAGTTCGCGAATACGCGCCACGCGCTCACCCTGCGTCCCAAGCTTGGCATGGAAGGTAACGTTCAGCGCATCGAGCTTCGCCATGCGCTGGTCGAGCGGCTTCTTGAGATCGAGGCCGAATTTCGCAGCCGAATCTTTCAGCGTTTCGAGATCGGGCAGATCGCCCTGATCGCGGTTCCAGAAATGGCGGGCATCCGACAGGCGGGCGCGCACGACCTTGCCGTTACCATGGATGATTTCCTTGCCGTCATCGCTCGCCTCGATGTTCGAGATCAGGATGAAACGGTTGGAAAGACCTTCCTCCGCACCCTGATTGCGGGTGACGAAACATTTCTGGTTGGTCTTGATGGTGAGGCGGATGATTTCCGCCGGGATTTGCAGGTAATCCTCTTCGAAGGTGCCCATCAGCACCTGCGGCCATTCGACGAGGCCGGAGACTTCTTCCAGCAGGCCTTCATCTTCCACCAGTTCCAGACCGTTGGCGAAAGCCAGATCCTTGGCGTCGTGCAGGATGATATCCTTGCGGCGTTCGGCATCGAGAATGACCTTCGCCTTTTCGAGGCTCGAGACATAATCTTCGAAACGGCGCACGGTGATCGGGCCCGGCGCATGGAAACGATGGCCATAGGTGACGTTGCCGGCGACGATGCCGTCGATCACAAATGGAATGACCTGGGTTTCGTCATGTTCGGGGCCGAAGAGGCAGACGATGGATTGCAGCGGGCGCACCCAGCGCAGGCTTTCCGAGCCCTTGCCTTCGATACCGGCATAGCTGGACCCCTTCGGCATGGAGGCCGGGCCGGAGCGCATGGATTTCGGCCAGGGGAAGGAGCGGATGATGCCGGGCATCACTTCCGCGATGATCTCTTCCGCCGGACGGCCGGGCTTGTTAATGATGGCGATGTAGAAATCGCCCTTCTTCGGATCGGAAACGACCTGTGCTTCCGAAATGTCGTTGAGGCCGGCGCCGCGCAGAAAGCCCTCGATGGCCTTTTCGTTGGCGTCGGTGCGCGGGCCCTTCTTTTCTTCACGCACATCGGCGGAGCGGGCGTTGAGGCCGCGAATATCCAGCGTCAGGCGGCGCGGCGTCCAATATTCGCGCGCACCCTCATAGGTCAGCCCTCTCTCCACCAAGGCATCGGTGACGAGTTTCTTCAGATCGCCCGCCGCCTTGCGCTGCATGCGGGCAGGGATTTCCTCGGAGCGGAGTTCAAGCAGAAGATCGGGCATGGGATCAGGACTTTATCTGTTGTCGGACGTTTGCGGTCGGCTTAGCAAGCAACGCGGCAAAAGTCACCAAGGCATTCGGTTAAATTACCGCCGGCGGGCGTTACCAGCCGCCGCCGCCGCCACCACCGCCGCCGGAGCCTGAAAAACCGCCGCCGCCACCGCCCGAAAAGCTGGAGCCGGAGGAGCTGACGGGCTGGGGAATGGTGGAGGCGATGGTATTGGCCATGGAGGTGGAAAAGCCGCCGATCCTGTCGCCAAAGGTTCCGTAATTGCTGCCCGCATACCAGCCGGGCGTATAACTTGCAGCAGCGGCACCGGCAGCGGCCGTTGCGAGCCAGGCCTCGAAGGTGCGGCTCCAAGGTTTTTCGACGCCGAGCGCCACGGCATAGGGCAGCAATGTCTCGAAATGCTGCGGCGACATGGCGGGCGCACTAGCCATGTTCATCCGGTCTTTTTCCGCCAACGTCAGATAGGTTCGGAGGCCCTCAATGCCATCCATCAGCTTGCGGCCGAGCGGCGTCGGCGCGCCCATCAGGAACAGGAACAGCGCATTGGTGAGCACGATGCCGCCGATGGCGGCCAGCGCCAGCGACTTGGTGTCATGCGTCACATCCAGCAGGATTTGCGTGGCGATGCCGCCAATGGCGGAAAAGGCCACGAAACCGGCAAAAGCCAGCATGACGATGCCGCCGATCCGCTTGCGCAACGGCGCGCCGCGCGAGAATTGGCGGCCGATGCCGATCGAAAGAATGCTGAAGAAGAAGGCGAAAAAGCCGAAGACGAGGACGGCGGCAATGGCGCTTTCATCCAGATCGCCGAAGATCAACGTCGCGACGATGAGGGCGATGCTGAGGAAGATGCCGAAGACGGTGTAACCGGCATTGCTGCGGTAATATTTGCCGCGATGTTCTTTCTCTATCGCCGCGCGGAACTGTTTTCCTACCTTTTCCACCTCCGCTCCATGGGCCTTGTCGATGGTCAGCGTCTCGCCCGGACTGCCGATGGAGGCAAGCAGCGTCTTCTGGCCGGTCGGCAGATCGGTGGCGGCTGCCTTTTCCGTGCGGCGAATGACGATGGCGTTCTTCAAATCTTCCAGAACGACATAACCCTTTACCGCAAGATCAAGGGCCGAGGCAGAGAGCGCCGTCCAGCCAGCGCCCGAAAAACCGCGATTATCGACGTAATTGACCAGAGCCGGAGAAAGCCCCTCCGGCGCATCCCAGCGCGGCACGACCACGCCCTTCGCCGGATCGCGGCCGACGGCGAACCACGCCCGCAGGTAATAGAGCAGCACGGCGAAAAGCCCGCCGCCCGAAAGCAGAATGGCGAGATTATCCCGCAACCACCAGCCCGCCTCCTGCGAAGTGTCAGGTGCGGCAATCGCGCCCTTGGGCAGCTTGACGGCGACCGTCATGCCCTCGCCAACCGTAAACGGGCGGGTGGAGGCAAAGAACACCTCGTTGCCTTCGTTCAGAATGCGCGCATCCTTGCCCTTCGCACCAAGCGGACCGGTGAAGACCGCTGTATCGGTGGCCCTGACGCCCTGCGGCAGCGTGATGGTGGCGGAAATCTCACCCATGGGGAATTGCCAGCCATTGCCGGTGACATTCCAGGTCAGCTCGTCATAATCGCTGAAATAGCGGATCTGCCGGGCGGTGGTGTAGGTGATCTGGAAGATATGCTCGCCGGTCGGCAGAAAGCGGTCGGCGCTGCCGGTATAGATGCGGATGCCGCCATCGATATTCTCGGTGCGCCAGTTTTCCGGCGCGCCATCGCGCTCCACCGAAACGACGTTGAAATCCACCTTCGTGCGGCGGTTATTCGCATCCAGCGCATAAAGCGGGAAATCGCGGAAGATGCCGCGTTTGATGTTCTGGCCCTCGGCACGGGCGGTGATGGTTTCCGTCACCGTCAGCTTGCCATCCGCCGCCACCTCGATGACGGAATGGTAGGAGCGGATGAATTCCTCCGCGAAGGCCGGGAAGGCCGCGCCCAGGAAGACGAACAGCGCGAGAAGTCTTGCGGCGATGGTCTTCACGGGGCGGTCCCTCCTCAATGGCTCAGTGCTGCGGCTCGGCAGCGCTTTCCTTTTCGGTGTAATCGACGCCCAGCGAGGCGAGCGCTTTCCAGTAACCGGGATAGGTCTTGCCAACGCAGACCGGATTCTGGATGGCAATGCCGCCGATCTTCAGCGCCGCCAGCGCAAAGCTCATGGCGATGCGGTGGTCGGCAAAGGTATCGATGGAAGCCTTGACTGTCTGGCCCGAAAGAGCCGGATCGGCATGCACGATCAGGTCGTCGCCCTCCTCATGCGCCAGACCGTCACGGATTTCGTTGAGGCCGAGCGAGACGGCGCGGATACGGTCGCATTCCTTGACGCGCAGATTGGCGATGCCGACGAAACGCACCGGCGTCTCGTTGAAGGCGGCCAGAACCGCGATGGTCGGAATGGCGTCCTGCATCTGCGAACCGTCGATTTCGGCGGGCAGATGCGGAAACTTGGCCATGACCTCATAGGCCTTGGCATCCGGCTGGGTGAATTTATCGGCGGGCGTGCCGATATCGATCGCGCCGCCGGTCAGAAGCTCCGCGCCCCAGAGATAGGTGGCGGCGGAGGCATCCGGCTCGATGTGGAAATCGGTCGCTGTATAACCCGTCGGATGCACGCGCCAGATGGCGTTGCTGACCCGCTCCACCTTCGCGCCGAAGGCTTCCATGGCCGATGTGGTGAGGTCGATATAACCCTTCGCGCCAATTTCCTCGCCCTTGAGGATGATATCGACAGGCTTGTCGCCGCAGGCGGCCGCCATCAGAAGTGCGGACACATATTGGCTGGAAAGGTTGGCATCGATGGTGACGCTGCCCTTCGGGAACCCTGTGCCCTTGCCGCAGACGGTGACAGGCGGACAACCGGTCGGCGCTTCCGCCTCGACACCGAGGGAGCGCAGAGCCTCCACCAGCGGCATGATCGGGCGTTTGCGCATGTGCTCGTCGCCATCGATGATGACGGCGCCATCCACAAGCGCGGCAGCAGCGGTGAGGAATCGTGTGGCGGTGCCGGCATTGCCTAGGAAAAGCGGCTTTTCCGGCTGCTGCAATACACCCGTGCCTTCCACCACGAAGGTGGTGGCGTCTGGCTCGGTTACCTTGACGCCCATCTCGCGCAGGGCTTCGGCCATATAAAGCGTGTCGTCGCTTTTCAGTGCGCCGGTCAACCGGCTTTTGCCCCTGGCAAGACCAGCCAGGAGAAGCGCACGGTTGGTGATGGATTTGGAGCCGGGCGGCTCGACCTTGCCGGAGAGCGGATGGTCGGGCGGGGTGATGGTCAGTTCGATCATGATTGTCGTCTTGTCAAAGAATGCGGCGCGGGGCCGGATTATCGGAATTTGAACGGGAGGTCTTAAGCCGCCGGGGGAACAGTGCGCTTAGAATTTCACTGTCGGCACGGCGCGGTCGGCCGGGTTCTCGATCTCGAAATAGGGCGCCTTGGCAAAGCCGAACTGGCCT
Source organism: Agrobacterium sp. 22-221-1 (assembly GCF_053522445.1). Taxonomy (NCBI): domain Bacteria; kingdom Pseudomonadati; phylum Pseudomonadota; class Alphaproteobacteria; order Hyphomicrobiales; family Rhizobiaceae; genus Agrobacterium; species Agrobacterium sp. 22-221-1. The sequence continues at coordinate 85,315 of NZ_JBNWCL010000017.1, read as the reverse complement.
GCGACCAGATTGGAGGGGAAGCTTTCCACCTTGACGTTGAGATCGCGGGCGGCGCCATTGTAATAACGGCGCGACATCTGGATTTCGCTTTCGATGGTTTCCAGCGAACGCTGCAATTCCAGAAAATTCGTATTGGCCTTGAGATCGGGATAGGCTTCGGCAAGCGCAAAGAGCTTGCCGAGCGCCTGCGATAGCAGGCCTTCCGCCTGGGCGCGGCCTTCGACATCGCCCGCCGGCACGGCCTGCGCCCGGTTGCGCATGGCGATCACTTCCTCGAAGGTGCTCTTTTCATGCGCCGCGTAACCCTTCACGGTCTCGATGAGGTTGGGAATGAGATCGGCGCGGCGTTTCAGCTGCACGTCGATGCCCGACCACGCCTCTTCCTTCATCTGCCGCGCCTTGACGAGGCCGTTATAGATGAAAACGACATAAAGCGCGATTGCCGCGATGATTGCCAGCGTGATGAACATGAATTGCGATTCCCAGCTTCGTTGCGCGCACGATAGCCGCTCATCGCCGCAAAGTCATGGGGCTTCGCTCATTCTGTCCGTTTTTGCCGAGAGGATAAAACCGCGACCAGTGCTGCGCGTCATTTATTGTAGACGGTGCAGTATAATCGCAGACCGGATGTTTTCCTTACAAAAACGGTGTGTGAGGCAAGCCTGTAGCCGCGTTCGGCCCAATAGTCCTTGTTCTCACCCAGATGATTCCAGCCGTCTATTCTCCAGTCGAGCATTTTCGAGTTTTGCGTGTAGTGCATGCGGACAAGCGCGCTACCGACATCGAGCGTCCGTTGGCCGCTGTCCTTGCAATCCATGCGGGTGACGATCATTCCGAAACTACGCAGCTTGTCTGCTCGGCGAAAGGCATCATTGCCGCTCATCCATTCAGTCGTTTCGGCAGCCGCAGCGTTACCGAGGAAACATGCAAGCATCAATACAGGCAAAAAAACTAAGCTTCTAATATTCATAATCAAATCCATCACGATGTTTCACATAACCAATCAACACAAAATAAAAGGCCGTCAAGAACGGCCTTTCAAATTCATTAGAAGCTTCGGCTTGAATCTGCCTTCAAAAATCAGGCGGCCCTGTTCCAGTTCAGCCCGCCCGCATCCGTCAGCAGGAAGGCTTCGCCGCAGGCTTTCGCCAGCGTGCGCACGCGCAGGATATAGCTCTGGCGTTCCGTGACCGAAATTACGCCGCGTGCATCCAGAAGGTTGAAGACGTGGCTGGCCTTGATGCACTGATCATAGGCCGGGAACACGCATTTGTGCAGGCGCTGATTGTCGTCATCACCGGGCGCACCGGCAGCGAGAAGCGCCTGGCATTCCTTTTCGGCGTCGATGAAATGGCGATGCAGCATGGCGGTATCGGCAAATTCGAAGTTATGGCGGGAATATTCCTGCTCGGCCTGCAGGAAGACGTCGCCATAGGAAATCTTCTCTTCGCCTTCGCGGCCGTTGAAGTTCAGGTCATAGACATTGTCGACGCCCTGAACATACATGGCGAGACGCTCCAGACCATAGGTAAGCTCACCCGCGACCGGCGAGCACTCGATGCCGCAGACCTGCTGGAAGTAGGTGAATTGCGACACTTCCATACCGTCGCACCAGCATTCCCAGCCAAGACCCCAGGCGCCGAGCGTCGGGCTTTCCCAGTCGTCTTCGACGAAGCGCACATCGTGCAGCAGCGGATCGAGGCCGATCGCCTTCAGCGAACCCAGATAGAGTTCCTGCAGGTTGGAAGGGTTGGGCTTCAGGATGACCTGATACTGGTAATAATGCTGCAGGCGGTTGGGGTTTTCGCCGTAACGGCCGTCCGACGGGCGGCGCGAGGGCTGCACATAAGCGGCCTTCCATGGCTTGGGACCAAGCGCGCGAAGCGTCGTCGCCGGATGAAACGTGCCCGCGCCCACTTCCATATCGTAGGGCTGCAGCACCGCGCAGCCCTTGTCGGCCCAGTAATTATGCAGCGTCAGGATCAGCGCCTGAAAGGAACGCTTCGGGTTCATATGGTCGGGAACATCGGTCATTGCAGTCATCGCGGCGTTAGGAGGACAAGTAAGCATTGACTTACTTCGGATGCGGACTGGTGCCACGGCATGGCGTGAGGGTCAAGGTTTTATGCGTGGAGACGCCGCCTTAGGTCTCATCCTCGCGCTTCACGCGGTATTCGCCGGTTTCCGGGTCCTTGATCAGCGTGCCGATGGCGCCGGTCTCGCGTTCCTTCTCGCGCTGTTTCGATTTCGCCGAGAGCTTTTCCGCATCGCGGACAAAGCGGCGGTATAGGATGACGGATCCCACCACCAGAAGAAGAATTGTAATGAGCTGCGCCATAAGGCTTTATTCCCGAGACATCATAGACCGAAACGCGACCACAATGCCTTTTCTTCGGCAACCTCCGCAAGCCCCGAGACGGCACCGGCGGCCAGCCTTTCGGCATTCAGGTTCAGAGCAGCATTCACGCCCGGCACCTTTTTGCCGAACAGAGTGCGCCCGCCGCTGACGAGCTGGAGCTTGACCTTCTCGCCGTAACGGCGGCGAAGAACCTCGCGCATGTCGCCCAGCCCGTCGATCAGGCCGAGGTCGAGGCCGCGCATGCCGGTCCAGAACAGGCCGGAGAAGATCGCCTCGTCGCCCTTCAGTTTCGAGCCGCGGCGCATCTTGACCATATCAATGAAAACATTGTGGATTTCGACCTGAAGCGACTTCAGGTAATCGATATCGCCTTCCTTTTCCGGCTGGAAGGGATCGAGGATGACCTTGTTCTCGCCGGCCGTATAGACACGGCGCTCCACGCCGATCTTCTTCAGCATTTCCGGAAAACCGAAGCCGCCGGAAACGACGCCGATGGAACCGACGATGGAGGTAGGATCGGCAATAATCTCGTCGCCGGCAAGCGCGATCATGTAGCCGCCGGAGGCTGCAACGTCCTCCACGAAGATCAGGACCTTCTTTTCCTTTTCCTCGGCGAGCTGGCGGATGCGGTTATAGATCATCCGCGCCTGCACCGGCGAACCGCCGGGCGAGTTGAGCGAAATGGCGACAGCCGGGGCATCCTTGACGGCGAAGGCCTTTTCCAGAAGCGGCGCATAGGAGGCGAGATTGAGGGCGGGGCGGAACTGGTTGCCGCCGGCCATGATCGCGCCGTGCATGCGCACCACCGGGATGACGAGCTCTTTTTTACGAAAGCGTTTCGGCACCAGATACTTCAGAAAACCCACTACTCAATCCTCGCAGCATTTATCCGTTCGTCAGGGATGTATGTATCGCCCCGGAAAACACAATGGTTTGCGAGCGGCGGAACGGCGATATTTATGACGCGGTCCGGATTGCCCTTACATTACGCGAATAGGCGGCGCGGCCATTGTTCAGGTCATCGACGAATGGGGTGAAGGCATGGCTGCCGGTCTCATGCATGATGAGCGGCGCGCGGAAGGACAGCCGCGCCCGTGAACCCTTGATGGCGGTGAGGAGCATACGCACCGCGTCCTCGCCAGGGCGCGGATGAATGAGGGTGATCTCGAGGCCGCCGAAACGGCTGCCGCAGGCGGCGATGATCTCCGCCACCGATTGCGGCCTTGAAATCAGGGAAAGCTGCCCACCCGGCACCATGATCGCGCCTGCGGTCCTGATCCAGTCTTCGAACAGGCCATCGGTCATGGCATGCGCTTCGGCCTTCAGGGCATCCGGCGTGCGGCGGTCGCCCGCGTCGTTATAGGGCGGGTTCATGATGACGTGATGGAAATGATCATCGGGCAACCCCGCTTCGGCGCGTGCTTTCGCCCGCAGGGTCACATCGGCTTCGCGCACGCTGACGCGGGCAGAAAAGGCAGCATTCTCAGGCAGTTCGAGGCTGCGGCGGGCAAATTGCGCCATTTCCGGCGAGCGTTCGTACAGCGTCACCTCGGCCTTTTCGAGCCGCGCGGCAACCGCCATGCCGGCCGCACCCGCACCCGCGCCGAGATCGGCGATCCGGCAGGCACGCTCATCCGCCACCAATGACGCCAGGAGCATGGCGTCCATGCCGGCCCGGTGCCCCCTGCCCTTCGGCTGGATGATGTGAAACCGGCCCCGGTGAAAGGCGTCGATCGTTTCGGAAATGCCGTCGCCCACTGCCGTTCAAGCCTCTTCATTGCGTAACTCGTCGCCGAGCCCGGCATCGATGAGAATGCGGCGGGCCTGATCGGCCCGATCTTCCTCCACCAGAAATCTTCGCGGCAAAAGACCGAGCGATCCTTCCAGAATGCTCATCGCCTGATCGGCGATGAGGCAATGGATGCCGGCATCCCTCATCAGGCTTTCGGCGAAGGAGAGCAGCACGGCATCGTTGGTACGGATCAGTTCACGCATGGATAGACCTTAAATTCCCATCTTTTTGAATGGCTAGCGGCAATTCGCCCCTTGCCGCGCAAGGCGTCAGTTTTTATTGTCGAATTCAAATTCGAACTGGAGTCCTGTCCCTTGGGCGTCGTCATACCGCTTGAAGAAAGCAAAAACAAACTCGCATCCGTCAAGCCGCTTGTCGACCTGACCCGCCCCGATATGGAACGGGTGAACCAGCTTATCCTTTCCAAGGCCGGTTCCGATGTCCAGATGATACCCGAGGTGGCCAACCACCTCATCTCTTCCGGCGGCAAGCGCCTGCGGCCGATGCTGACGCTCGCCTCGGCCTCGATGTTCGGTTACGAGGGCGACAACCACATCAAGCTCGCCACCAGCGTCGAATTCATGCACACGGCGACGCTTCTGCATGACGATGTGGTGGACGAAAGCGATCTGCGCCGCGGCAAATCCACCGCCCGCACCATCTGGGGCAACCAGGCGAGCGTTCTCGTCGGCGACTTCCTGCTCGGCCAGGCGTTCCGCATGATGGTGGATGTCGGCTCTCTCGATGCGCTCGACGTGCTGTCCACCGCCGCCTCGGTGATCGCCGAGGGCGAGGTGTTGCAGCTTTCGGTCGCCAAGAACATGGAAACGACGGAAGACGATTATCTGCAGGTGATTCGCGCCAAGACGGCCGCCCTTTTTGCGGCGGCGGCGGAAGTCGGCCCCATCGTCGCCAAGACCGACAAGGCGACCCGCAGCGCGCTGAAATCCTACGGCATGAATCTCGGCCTCGCCTTCCAGCTTGTCGACGACGTGCTGGACTACGGCGGCAAGTCCGCCGATCTCGGCAAGAATACCGGCGACGATTTCCGCGAAGGCAAGATCACGCTGCCGGTCATCCTCTCCTATCGTCGCGGCACGCAGGATGAGCGCGCCTTCTGGCGCAACGCCATCGAAAAGGGTGAAAGCAGCGACGAGAACCTTGAAAAGGCGTTGGGCCTGATCACCAAATACAACGGTCTTGGCGATACGATCGGCCGCGCCACGCATTACGGCACCATCGCCCGCGACGCGCTCGCACCGCTGCCGCAGAGCCCGTGGAAAGATGCGCTTCTGGAAGTGATCGACTTCTGCATCGAGCGTCTGAACTGACGCCGCAGGCCGGGCGAAAGGCGGATGGATAAAGACCATCCGCCCAGGGTTCCGGGCCAGCTTCTCCGCAAGGCGTGATTGTGGCCGGGGCCATAATTTCTTGCGGCGTTGCTTCAAAAAAGCCATTCTATCGTGACCAACAATGGAAACTGATTTTTCCGTGCTTCTGCACAAAGGCAAAGGTTCCCTCATGCGGCGTAAACCAGCACTCCGTCTTCTCTGCAGCGCGGCTCTTGCCGCTGCTCTCGCAATCGGCGCGGCTGCAAGCCCCGGCTTTGCGGAGACGAAGGCGACACCGGAAGACAAGGCCGTTACGTTCGATCCCGGCAAGGTGAACACCTTCTCCGGCGCCTTCCTCGCCGGGCGCAATGCCGATGTCGATCAGGATTATCCCACCGCGATTTCGCTTTACAAAAAGGCGCTGGAATTCGACCCGGCCAATACGGAAATCCGCCAGCGGCTGATGATCGCCGAACTTCTGAGCGGCAATTTCGAGGCCGGCGCCAAGATCGCCGATTCGATGAAGGACGATACCTCGGTGGAGCGCGTGACGACCATCGTGCGCGGTCTCGACGCCATCAAGGACAAGGAATTCGCCAAGGCCGAGAAGATCCTGAAATATACCGGTCCGAACGATCTCGACCGCATGGTCAACACGCTGTTGACCGCTTGGGCGCGCGCCGGCTCCGGCAAGCCGAAGGAAGCGCTGGCGCTGGTCAACAATATGAAGGGCCCGGGCTGGATTTCGATCTTCCAGAAATACAATGCGGCGGCCATCGCCCTTGTTTCCGGCAACAACGAGGCCGCCCGCAAGAGCCTGAACGAAGCGGTGACGGACCGCGAAGGCGGGGCAACCGCCTCCGATACCTATATGCGCGCTGTGATGGCGCTTGCCCGGCTGGAGGCTTCCGCCGGCAACAAGCAGAAGGCGCTGGATGCGATTGCGGTCGGAGACACTTTCGCACCGAATTACGCGCCGCTGAAAGCGCTTCGCCAGTCCATCGAAAATGGTGAAAAGCCGGAACAGCAGATCACCAATGCCGTGGAAGGTGCTGCCAGCGTCATGTTCTCCATCGCCGGCGCGCTGAACCGCGAAGGCGCCGAAGAGATCGTGACGCTTTATCTGCAGACGTCGCGCGCGCTCGATCCGAAGAGCCCGGATACGCTCATCCTTCTCGGCGGCCTTTCCGAAGCGCTGAAACAGCCTGACCGCGCCATTGCCTTCTACCGCGAGGTCCCGAAGGATTCGCCGATGTATCGCATCTCCGAGTTGCAGCTCGGACTGACGCTTGCGCAGACCGGCAAGGTGGACGAGGCGCGCAAGCATCTCAAATCCCTGCTCGAATCCGATCCGAAGGATATCCGTTCCTATCTCGCCTATGGCAGCGTGCTTTCGGACGCCAAGGACTACCAGGCGATGGCCGAGAACTACGACAAGGCCATTGAGGTAATCGGCTCCGTGCCGCAGAAATCCGACTGGTCCGTCTTCTTCCAGCGCGGCATCGCCTATGAGCGGCTGAAGGAATGGGACAAGGCCGAACCGAATTTCAAGCGGGCGCTGGAGCTGAACCCGGAGCAGCCGCAGGTTCTGAACTATCTGGGCTATTCCTGGGTGGACAAGGGCATCAATCTCGATGAAGGCATGAAGATGATCAGCCGCGCCGTCGAGCTTCGGCCGAATGACGGCTATATCGTCGATTCGCTTGGCTGGGCACATTATCGCCTCGGCGCTTTCGATGAAGCCGTGACCGAGCTGGAGCGGGCGATCGAACTGAAAGCCGGCGATCCGACCATCAACGACCATCTGGGCGACGCCTATTGGCGGGTCGGCCGCAAGATCGAGGCGGTCTATCAGTGGAACCGCGCATTGATCGGCGACAGCGACGACGTGGACAAGGCCAAGGTGAAGGAAAAGATCGCCAACGGCCTGCCGCCGGTGGAAAAAGATGCCGAAAATACCGCCAAGAAGGACGTCGCGCCGGTGCCGCCGGCTCCTCCGGCACCGGCACCGGCTGCCACTCCGGACAAGAAATCCTGACGCCGCATGCGCGGGCATGACGTTTTCGGGGCCACCGAGACCATCGAGGCGGCCCCGGCCAAGATCAATCTGGCGCTGCATGTGACCGGCCAGCGAGCGGATGGGTATCATCTGCTCGAAACGCTGGTGACCTTTACCGAAGCCGGCGACACGATCCGTATTCGCGACGCCGATGCCGACAGTTTCTCCATCTCAGGCCCTTTCGGCGATCTTTTGCGCGCGGACGATGGCGGCGATAACCTCGTCACCCGCGCCAGGGACCTGTTGCGCGATGCGCTTGCATCGACAGGTCAACCTGTACCCCCGGTCGCCATTCATCTTGAAAAGAACCTGCCGGTGGCTTCCGGTATCGGCGGCGGCTCGGCGGATGCGGCGGCGACACTGCGCGGGCTTTTGCGGCACTGGCGTGCCGGGATCGCACCGGATACGCTTGCATCCATGGCGCTCACGCTCGGGGCGGATGTGCCGATGTGCCTTGAGCGCCGATCCCTGATCGCGCGCGGCATCGGCGAGGACATCGAACCGCTCACCGATCTGCCGGAACTGGCGATGGTTCTGGCCAATCCGCTGAAGGCGGTCTCGACGCCGGAGATTTTCCGGCGATTGCAGAACAAGACCAATCCGCCCCTGCCCGCCTCTGCGACAATCGGCTGGATGGATTTTCTCGCGCAAAGCCGTAACGATCTGCAACCGCCGGCTCAGGCGCTTCTACCGGAGATCGGGGAAATCATTGGGTTGCTGTCGCAAGAGGGGACTGCGCTTGTGCGCATGTCCGGTTCAGGGGCAACCTGTTTCGGGATTTTTCATTCCCTTGAAGCGGCCAGGAAAGCGGAAACATCGCTTCGGAAGAAGCGCCCCGGCTGGTATTTTCAGGCGACGCGGACCATTTGAGGATTAGAGCGGCGGGCCCGCCGCTCCCAGTTTTGTTTGAGCATCGGATTTTCCGAAAACCGCAACACACTTTTCGGTCCGATGCTCCCGGCATTCGAGGATAAGGCCATGGCAGGCGAAAGACCCTTCATTCCCCTTGGCATTGCGGTTTTGACCGTTTCGGACAGCCGCACGATGGAGAACGACAAATCCGGCGATACGCTCGTCGCAAGGCTGGAGGAAGCGGGCCACAGGCTCGCGGCCCGCGCCATCGTGCCTGATGACAGGGCAGCGATTGCCGGTACCGTGCGCGACTGGACGCTCGCTGAAGGCGTGGATGTGGTGATCACCACCGGCGGCACCGGTTTTACCGGCCGCGATGTGACGCCCGAAGCGCTGGAGCCGCTGTTCGAAAAGCGCATGGATGGGTTTTCCGCCCTCTTCCACCGCATCTCCTATGACAAGATCGGCACCGCCACCATCCAGTCACGCGCGACCGGCGGCGTGGCGAACGCGACCTTCATCTTCGTGCTGCCCGGCTCGCCGGGTGCGTGCAAGGATGCGTGGGACGGTATTCTGAAAGCCCAGCTCGATTATCGCCACCTGCCCTGCAATTTCGTGGAGATCATGCCGAGGCTCGACGAGCATTTGAAGCGTGGGGCTGGGGGCGTTTAGATCAGCGGACCGGAGGTGCGTGGGGCTTCACCCCCTCTGCCCTGCCGGGCATCTCCCCCTCAAGGGGGGAGATCGGCAAGAGGCCCTCTTGTCGCTTCATTCTCAATCTTCAAGATGGACGAGACATCGCCGCAGATCGATCTCCCCCCTTGAGGGGCAGAGGGGGGTGAAGCCCCACGCACCTCCGGTTTGCAGACAATGCCCGCCCAAAACCCCCATCACGCCAGATACTTCTTGAAAAACTCCGTCGTCCGGCCCCAGGCGAGATCGGCAGCCGCCTTGTCGTAGCGCGCCGAGGACGTGTCATTGTTGAAAGCGTGGTTGACGCCGTCATAGACGAAGATTTCAAAGGTCTTGCCGTTTTCCTCCAGCGCCTTCTTATAGGCATCGATGCCAGCATTGATGCGCTCGTCGAGACCCGCATAGTGCAAGAGCAGCGGCGCCTTGATGGCCGGTACATCGGCCGCCGGGGCCTGCTGGCCGTAATAGGCGACGCCGGCATTCAGGCCCGCCGATTTGGTGGCGAAACGGTTGACCAGTCCGCCGCCCCAGCAGAAGCCGACTGCACCGACCTTGCCATTCGTCCCCTGCCGGGCCGCGAGCCACACCCGGCCCGCTTCGGCATTGGCGACCGTTGCGTCCATGTCGAGGCCGCTGAACATTTCCCGCGCCTTGTCCTCATCGGCAGGCGTACCGCCCTGCGGTGAGAGGAAATCGACAGCAAGCGCCCGGAAACCGGCGAGCGCCACCCGTCTTGCCACGTCACGAATATGGTCGTTCAGACCACGGTTCTCGTGGATGACGATGACCGAGCCGATGGAACCGGAAACGGATTTCGGCGTAACGAGGTAACCCTTCATCTCGCCGCCGGGGGCGGGATAGGTCACCTCCTCGGCGACGATCCTGTCGTCATCGGCCGCGATGACCGCCGCACGGGCGCTGTTGGCCGAAAGAAGCGGGGCGATGGCCGCCGCAGCTGCGCCCGACCCGGCCAGCACGGTGAGCTTTTCCATGAATTTGCGGCGATCGAGGCTGAGATGGGTATATTCATCGTAAGCGTCGATCATGGCCTGCGTGATCTTGGGCTTGTCCATCGCTCTATCCTCCTTGAACGCACGGATGCGGAAGGATAGCGCAGATCGCCCCGCGGGGAACGAGGCGGGGGCAAGCGGCGTCACACATTTGCGTGAGCGCCGCCAGCCAGTTTTCACATCAGGCGGCGAGGTCCACGACGATACGGCCGTCGATCTTGCCCTCTTCCATGCGGTGGAAGATATCGTTGATGTTTTCGAGCTTGTCCCAGGAGAAGTGGGCCGCCACCTTGCCTTCGCCGGCGAAGGTCAGCGCTTCCTCCAGATCCTGCCGCGTGCCGACGATGGAGCCGCGCACCGTGATGCGCTTCAGCACCGTGTCGAACACCGGAATGGAGATGAAGCCCGGCGGCAGGCCGACAAGCGCCATGGTGCCCTTGGAGCGCAGGAAGCCGTAAGCCTGCTCCATGGCCTTGGGCGACACCGCCGTCACCAGCGCGCCATGGACGCCGCCGGTCGCCTTCTGCACCTGCTCCACCGCGTCAGGCGCGCGACCATTGACGACGACATCGGCTCCGAGCTTTTTCGCAAGCGCCAGCTTGTCGTCAAAAATATCGGCGGCAACGACATGCATGCCCATGGCCTTGGCATATTGCACGGCCATGTGGCCAAGCCCGCCAATGCCTGAAATGACCACCCACTCACCGGGCCTGACCTCGGTTTCCTTCAGCCCCTTATAGACGGTGACGCCGGCGCAGAGCACCGGTGCGGCCGGGCCGAAATCGAGATTATCCGGCAGGCGGCCGACGAATTTCGGATCGGCGAGGCCGTATTCGGCAAAGCTGCCATTGACGGAATAGCCGGAATTCTTCTGGCTCGGGCAGAGCGTTTCCCAGCCCGTGCGGCAGGGAATGCAGCATCCGCAGGCGGTGTAGAGCCAGGGCGTGCCGGCACGGTCGCCTTCCTTGATGCCGGTGACGCCAGCGCCGATCTTGGCGACATAACCCACGCCTTCGTGGCCGGGGATGAAAGGCGGATTGGGTTTGACCGGCCAGTCGCCGGTTGCGGCGTGCAGGTCGGTGTGGCAAATGCCCGTCGCCTTGTAGTTGATGAGAATTTCACCGGGGCCGGGATCCGGTATCGCCACTTCCTCGATGGTCAGCGGTTTTCCAAACGCGCGGACGACGGCTGCCTTCATTGTCTTAGCCATGACATACTCCCTAATCTCTGCTCGCCTGAAATCCTCGACGGCAGGCAGAGATTAACGGGGATGGGGCGTCATGGAATTGACCCATCGCAAATCGGAGCATTTTGCAAGGCGGGATTGTCTCAGTTATGAGGCAACCTCACGGTGCTGATTTACTCCAGCGCCAACCATATGGCGAGCCATGCCCACAGGCAGACGACCAGCGCAAAGCCGATGCCGAACAATGCGCCACGCTGACGCAGGCGGTTGCTGGTGACGTGGACATAGGAATGGGTATAACGCGAGAGCACGAACAGCCATGCCAGAACGACGGTGACGATATTGTCCGCATCCGTGATGTAGAGCAGCAGGCAGGCGATGTGGAACAGCACCGGCAGTTCGAACTGGTTGGCGATGTTGCGGTTCACCAGATGGCTTTCGCGCGCCTCCTCGCCCCGGTCGCGCAGCTTGATCGCCGATTCGCGATCCTTGAAGGTGTATTTGTTGCGCCGGACGATCAGAAGCCCGTAAAGCCAGAAGACCAGAAAGACATGGGCGATCATCGGCCAGAACATTGCGGTCGTGGGTGACATGCTTTCTTCTCCAATCATGAAAACGCTCCCCGATCCGGCATGAATCGGGGAGCGCCAAATACTCAGTATCCTTTTACGGATTCGCCTCGAAAGATCAAACCGTGCCGGGGTAGTTCGGGCTTTCGCGGGTGATCGTCACGTCATGGGCGTGGCTTTCGCGCAGGCCCGCGCTGGAGATGCGAACGAAGGTGGCGCGCTCCTGGAATTCCTTGATGTTGCCGCCGCCGACATAACCCATGGCGGCCTTCAGGCCACCTGCCAGCTGGTGCAGGACGCCGGAGACCGGACCCTTGTAGGGAACCTGGCCCTCGATGCCTTCCGGAACGAGCTTCAGCGTGTCGCGCACTTCGGCCTGGAAATAACGGTCAGCCGAACCGCGCGCCATGGCGCCAACGGAGCCCATGCCGCGATAGGCCTTGAAGGAACGGCCCTGATAGAGGAACACTTCGCCTGGGCTTTCATCCGTGCCGGCAAGCAGCGAGCCGATCATGACGGCGGAAGCGCCGGCGGCGATTGCCTTGGCCAGATCGCCCGAGAACTTGATGCCGCCATCGGCGATAACAGGAATATCAGCCGCATTGGCCACTTCGACCGACGACATGATGGCCGCAAGCTGCGGAACGCCGACGCCGGCGACGATGCGGGTGGTGCAGATGGAGCCGGGGCCGATACCGACCTTGACGCCATCGGCGCCGGCATCGATCAGCGCCTTGGTGCCGTCGGCGGTGGCGACATTGCCGGCGATGATGCGAACCGAGTTCGACATCTTCTTGACCTGCGAAACGGCATCCAGCACGCGCTGCGAATGGCCATGCGCGGTATCGACAACCAGAAGGTCGACGCCGGCATCGATGAGACGCTCGGCGCGCTCGATGGCGTCAGCACCGACGCTGATGGCGGCAGCGGCGCGAAGGCGACCCTGCGCATCCTTGGTGGCGTTGGGATTGAGCTGCGACTTCTCGATATCCTTGACGGTGATGAGGCCGACGCAATTGCCCTTTCCATCCACCACCAGCAGCTTTTCGATGCGGTGCTTGTGCAGCAGGCGGCGCGCTTCCTGCTGATCGACGCTGCTTTCCTTGACCGTGACCAGGTTTTCGCGGGTCATCAGTTCGTAGATTTTCTGCTGCGGATCGGAGGCGAAGCGCACGTCGCGGTTGGTCAGAATGCCAACGAGACGGCCGTTCTTGTGGCCGCCGGAACCGCCGTTTTCCACGACCGGAATACCGGAAATGCCATGCGCCTTCATCAAGGCCTGTGCTTCAGCAAGCGTCGCATCCGGGCCGATGGTAACCGGGTTGACGACCATGCCGCTTTCGAACTTCTTCACCTGCCGTACTTCTTCGGCCTGTTCGATGGGGGTCAGGTTGCGGTGGATGACGCCGATGCCACCGGCCTGGGCCATGGCGATGGCGAGGCGGCCTTCGGTAACCGTATCCATGGCGGAAGACAGGATCGGCAGGTTGAGATCGATATCGCGGGCGATGCGGGTGGCGATATTCGTCTGTCCCGGCATGACTTCGGAATGTCCGGGTTGCAGCAACACATCGTCAAATGTGAGAGCGTCCAAACCAGTGGGTGTTTGAATGATGCGTGCCATGACCAAATTCCTTCATACTGAAAATGCGTGGCCGTTCCGGAACGAAAAGTTCACCCCGGCGCCCTGCAAGGATTGCTTGGAAGTTGGCGAGGGCTGGTAACACGTTCATGACAGGAAGGGAATAGAAAAAACCCGGAATCGGCTTCCGGGCTTTTTCTGTTGCTGCATTGCAGCAGACGTTAGAGCGCGTCGTGTGGATTCCTGTTCCATGCGACGCGCTCTAACTGCTTGTTTTCATGCATGTCGTTATCGCAAAACCGCTTAACACTTTTGCGCGACATGCATCAGATGTCGAACTGATAGGATTTCGGCACGAAACGATAGCCGGTATCCAGCTTTTCCGCGTAACCGACCGCCGGGAAAGGCATGTGATACCCAAGGAAAGGCAAACGGTCGGTGGCGATCATGTCATAGACCTTCTTACGGGTCGCGGCGGCCGCCGCCTTATCCATGTCGAATTTCACCTCCCAGTCTGGTTTCTGCAGGGAAAGGACGAAATGGTTGGCCGTATCCGCCGTCAGGATGAGTTGTTTGCCTTCCGATTCGACACGGAAAATCATGTGACCAGGCGAATGACCGAAGGCCGCCACACCGGTAATCCCGGATACGACACTGGCGCCGTCGCCAATGAAGGTCGCCTTTTCCGCCAGCGGCTTGACGTTCGTGAGAGCGCCCTTGTGGCCGCCTTCGGCAGGCGTGCCGACGCGCTTCTCATCCGTCCAGAAATCATATTCCGCCTGGCCGAACACGTAGCGCGCCTTGGAAAAAGCCGGAGCACCCTTTTCCATCAGCCCGCCAATGTGGTCGCCATGCATGTGGGTCAGCACCACCACGGTCACATCTTCCGGCGTATAGCCGGCGGCCGCCATGCCCTCGATCAACCGGCCATTGCCCGCACCGCGCCCGGCCTCACCGAAACCGGTATCGAACAGCACGAGATCGGTGCCGGTATTGACGAGGACCGGCGAGAAGGAATTGACGAATTGCTCCTTCGGCAGAAAATTGTCTTCCAGCAATTTTCCGACCGTCTCCGCAGACTGGTCGGTGCCGAAGGTCTCGCCGGGATTGGGGGCCGCGCGCGCGCCATCCTTCACCACCAGCACTTCGAAATTGCCGAGCTTGAAGCGGTTGGTTTCAGGCGGCATCGCGTGTTCTATCTCCATGGAGGTTTGCGGCTGGCTGGTCTGGGCCGTTGCCGTGCGCGCCATCAACAGCGGCGCACCGAGAACGCTTGCGCCCGCCGCACCGATGAGGCCACGTCTGCTCATGCTCAAGGATTGGGTCATTATATTTCTCCCGATATCGCCAACTGGCCGTGATCGCCAACTGAACCATGCCAACGGACAATAGAGCGAGAAAGTTGCAAGAAAACCGGCCTCACGCAGGTTTGATCGGAACTTGAGAAATTGATAATTAACGTGTTGGCAAGCCCGCTTATCAGGCGTAGGAGGAACGGCGATATCCTTTGTCGCAGCGGAAAGCCGCAGGCAGCCTCATGAACCGCATCATTCCCCTCATACTGGCAGTCGCTCTCTTCATGGAGCAGATGGACTCCACCGTCATCGCCACCTCGCTGCCGGCAATTGCCGCCGACCTTCATGTCGGCCCGATCACGCTCAAGCTCGCATTGACGGCCTATATGGTGGCGCTGGCGATCTTCATTCCCATCAGCGGCTGGATGGCCGATAAATATGGCGCGAAGAAAATCTTCCGTTTCGCCATCGGCGTCTTCGTGGTGGGATCGATCTGCTGCGCGGTGTCGTCCTCGGTGTTCGAATTCGTGCTCTCGCGTTTCCTGCAGGGCATGGGCGGGGCGATGATGACGCCCGTTGGCCGCCTCGTGCTTTTGCGCACGACCAAGCGCAGCGAACTCGTCTCCGCCATGGCGCTGCTGACAATTCCGGGGCTGGTGGGACCGCTGACCGGCCCGCCTATCGGCGGCTTCATCACCACCTATTTTTCATGGCACTGGATTTTCCTGATCAATGTGCCGATCGGCGTCATCGGCATCTGGCTCTCAACGATCTTCCTGCCCGAAATCGAAACCACCAACCCGCCGCCGATGGACGGCAAGGGCTTCGTGCTTTCAGGCATCGCCGCCTCCGGCGTGGTGTTCGGCCTCTCCGTCGTCAGCCTGCCGGCGCTGCCGCCGGCCATCGGCATCGCCTCGACGATCATCGGTTTTATCTGCGGTTTTCTTTATCTGCGCCACGCCGCGCGCCACCCTGCCCCCATTCTGGATTTTCGCATTTTCCAGAACGCGACCTTTCGGGCGGCGTCCGTCGGCGGCACCGTTTTCCGCATTTCCACGGGCGCCATACCCTTCCTGATGCCGCTGATGCTGCAGATCGGTTTCGGGCTTAACCCGTTCCAGTCGGGCATGATCACCTTTGCCGGCGCAATCGGCGCGATCACCACCAAGTTCATGGCCAAGCGGGTGTTTGCGGCAACCGGATTCCGCTCGACACTGATCGGGGCCGGCATCGTCGGCGCCTGCACTACTCTCGCCAACAGCTTCTTCACCCCGGAAACGCCCTATCCGCTGATCATGATCTTCCTTGTGACAGCGGGATTTGCCCGGTCCTTCTTCTTCACCGGATCGAACGCGCTCAGCTATTCCGATATCGAGGACAGTCAGGCCAGCCAGGCGACCTCGATGGCGTCGGTGCTGCAGCAGATCAGCCTGGCGCTGGGCGTGGCTTTCGCCGCCTCCATTCTGGAAGTCAGCAGCATGATGTCCGGCACGCATCTGCAGCTCGCCGATTTCCACATCGCCTTCACCATCGTGGCACTGGTATCGCTGTTCGCCATCGTGCCGATCATCCGCATGGACAGCAATGCCGGGGCGGCCGTCTCCGGCCACCACGGCAAGGTCTCACAACCGGCGGAGTGATCAGTCTTCGGAAACCTCTTCGGCTTCCGCATCGACGTGCGGCTCGCTCTTGCGGCCCTTGAAGTGCTTGGCAAGCAGGAACATTTCCACCGATTCCGAGCGTGAGGACGCCGGCTTGATGTGCAGAACCTGCTTGAAGTTCTTCTTCAGCATATCCAGCAATGCCTTTTCCGTGCCGCCCTGGAAGGTCTTGGCAAGGAAGTGACCGCCTTCCGCCAGCACCTGAACGGCGAAATCGGCCGCGACTTCGCACAGATGCATGGTGCGGATATGGTCGGTCTTCTGGTGCCCGGTGGTGGGCGCGGCCATGTCCGACAGCACCAGATCGGGCGTGCCGCCAACGGCCTCCATCAGCTTTTCCGGCGCGCTCGGATCGAGGAAGTCGAGCTGCAGAATTTTCACACCGGGAATGGGATCGATCTCGAGGAAATCGATAGCCGCGACGCGGATATCGTCCTCGGTGGAATCCGTCACCTTGGAAGCGATCTGCGACCAGCTGCCGGGGGCGGCACCAAGGTCGATGATGCGGCGCGCGCCTTTCAGGATCTGGTGCTTGTCGTTGATTTCCAAAAGCTTGAAGGCGGCGCGGGCGCGATAGCCTTCAAGCCTGGCGCGCTGCACATAGGGGTCGTTGATATGACGTTCCAGCCAGCGGCGCGACGAGGCCTTGAGCTTGGTCTTCTTGACCTTCTGGCCGATCTTGCGGCCGGTGCGGTTGTTGCTTGTCGGCGCCTTGCTCATGTCAAACCTTCCGTCCTGTCCTGCCGTGTCATCTGCATGCGCCTAATGCGGTTGCGCCGCCATGCGCCGTCATCCGCCATCATGTCCGTCAAAAGGCCTTCGCGAAGGCCGCGATCCGCCACGCGCATGCGGCGTGCCGGCCAGCGGCGGCGAATGGCCTCGAGAATGGCGCAGCCGGCCAGAACCAAATCGGCCCTGTCAGGCCCGATGCAGGCATTGGCGGCGCGACCCGCGAAATCCCAGGCCAGAAGCTTGTCCTGCATCGCCGTCACCTCGGCGTCCGACAACCACAGGCCATCCACCTTGCGGCGATCGTATCGTGGCAGATCGAGATGGACGCCGGCAAGCGTCGTCACCGTGCCCGAGGTCCCGATCAGGTGAAAATCCTCGTGATGGGTTTGCGGTGCGAGAGGCGGGCAATGGAAGGCATCGAGCAGCCCTTCGACTTCCCGCACCATGGCGGCGAAGACGTCCGGCGTCACATCGCGCCCGCCATGGCGTTCCGAAAGCGTGACGACACCGACCGGCAACGAGGTCCAGTGGGTGATGTGGTTGGCGAGCCGGTTCGAGCGGTTTTCCCCGACCTTGATGACGGCGATTTCCGACGATCCGCCACCGATATCGAACAGCACGACGGAGCGTGCTTCGCGCCCGACGAGAGAGGCACAGCCAGACACCGCAAGGCGGGCTTCCGTCTCGCGGCTGATGATTTCGAGCTTCAGTCCCGTTTCCCGCGTAACCCGCGCCAGAAATTCCTCGCCATTCGACGCAGCGCGGCAGGCCTCGGTGGCGATGAGCCGCATGCGCCTGATCGGACGACCGGAGAGTTTCGCGGAGCAGACTTTCAGCGCCTCGACAGCTCGATCCATGGCGTCGTCGGACAGCCGGCCGCTCGACACCAGCCCCTCGCCCAGCCGGACGATGCGCGAAAAGGCATCGACGACCCGGAACTGGCCGGGCCGCGTCGGCTGCGCAATCAATAGGCGGCAATTATTGGTGCCGAGATCGAGCGCGGCATACATATCCGCCGGCGGCTCCTGGCCATGCTCATGCTGGCGGCCTGCGTGGCGAGCGGATATTTCGGATTGCCGGTGCGGTTCCTGTCCGGCCCCATTGGCGCGGCCATTCTGCTTGCCGACGTGTTTCGGCGCATGCGTGGGAACCAGCGGACGGCCCTGTGGATCGCGACCGCGTGGATCGCGGTGACCACGCTTGCGGTGGCGCGACTTTCGCCCTGCGCCCGGCGGCACGGAGGATGGATTGGCAGCATCTGTTGCGGCTGGAGCCTGCGTCTGCACGGTGGAAGCTGGGGCAGCCTGCTGAGACGCACCCTTGCCGCGAGAGCGCCTGCGGCGCTTTCTCTTGCGCGGCTCGGCATCCGGCTCAAGAGCCGATACATAGGAGGAACCGGCCGGAACATCCGCGGCAACATCATGCGACAGCACAGCAGCGTCACGGGGCTGACCGTCACGCTTGTGTTTCTTGCCACGGCGGGATCGCTTCGCTTTCCCTTTGTTCGCCACCGACGCCCCTTGTTCCGACGGCTTTGGGCCGTTTCCGGGGTCGATCACTGTCTTGTCCATTTCGCCGCGCACAAGCGTAGACGCTATGCTGCTGGCTTTCATAAGGTTTCGTTGGGCGGACAATACCAGCGCAAGCGATTTTAGCCAAATGGTTTTTGCCGGGCGGCGTGTGGCAAAGGCTCACACGTCACCAAGGTTGCGTGACGCCCGCGCCGAATGCACGCTTCATCGATAGGAGTTTCATGTTGCTCCTCCGCTCGTTTGCTTGAGCCCGTCACGCTCTCCCCAAGCGTGACGAAACCAATTGCGGGCGCTCGCCTACAACACGGAGATCATGCCGCCATCGGCATAGACGATCTGGCCATTGACGTAGTCGGATGCGGCGGACGCAAAATAAATGACGGTTCCCGCCAGTTCTTCGGGCCGGCCCCAACGTCGCGCCGGCGTGCGCGCCTTGACCCAGGCGTCGAATTCCGGGTTGGCGAGCAGGGCCTCGTTCATATCGGTGATCATGTAGCCGGGGCCGATCGCATTGGCTTGAATGCCCTTTTCGGCCCACTCGGCCGCCATGGCCTTGGTCAGCATCTTGATGCCGCCTTTCGCCACGGTGTAAGGCGCAACCGTTGCCCGGGCAAGTTCGGAGGTCAGCGATCCGATATTGATGATCTTGCCGGAACCGCGTTCCGCCATCCGCCTGGCCGCCTCCCGGCCGACGAGGAAGGCCGACGTCAGATTGGTGTCGATCACCCTTCGCCAGTCGGCGCTCTCCAACTCCAGCATAGGCTTGCGGAACTGGATGCCGGCATTGTTGACGAGGATATCCACCCGGATACCGTCCCGGTCGAACCGCTCGAAGGCTGCGATGACAGCGGCTTCGTCGGTCACGTCGAACGCCGCCGTCAGCACCTCACGACCTGTCGAGCGCATCGCCGTGGCCGCCTCTTCCAGTCGCTTGGCATCGACGCCATTGAGGATCACCCGGGCGCCGGCATTCGCCAGCCCCTCGGCAAAGGCCCGCCCCAAACCGCGGGACGAACCGGTGATCAGCGCCGTCTTGCCGCTGAGATCGAATAGTGAAACGCTCATGACGATTCCCCTCAGAGTTCAGAGACGCGGACGGACAGATCCGAGCGTTCGAAGAAGGATGGTTGCAGTTCAGTGCCGAGACCGGGGCCTTCCATCGGATAAACGAAGCCGCCCTCGATACGCGGAACCTCCGTCACCAGTTCGCGATACCAGCCCTTGTAAAAAGCGCGCACGCTTTCCTGGATAAGCGTGTTGGGCTGCGAAAAGCTCATGTGGATGGCGGCGGCGAAGCCGACCGGGCCGATGCAGTCATGCGGGGCAAAAGGCCGGTGATAGGTCTCCGCCATGGCCGCGATCTTGCGGCCCTCGGTCAGGCCGCCCGTCCAGCACAGGTCGGCCATGACGACATGGGCGGCGTCGCGGTCGAGATAGTCCTTATAGGCAAAACGGGTGCCGAGCGTTTCGGAGGCGCAGGTCCAAACATCGGTGGAATGCGCGTATTCGGCAAGCGCCTGCGGCGAATTCATCCGTATCGGATCTTCGTACCATGTGGGCTTGAACGGCTCGAGCGCCCGCGCGATCTGCTTGGCAACCGGCAGGTTCCACAGCGAGTGGAACTCGACCATGATATCCATCTTGTCGCCGACGGCCTTGCGGATCAGCTCGAACGGCTTGATCGCCGTCTTCATCTGTTCCGCCGTGATGAACAGACCGCGGTTTTCCATCGCCGGAGGATCGAACGGCCAGATCTTCATGGCCGTGATGCCGTTCGACAGGAGGTCTTCCGCCAGTTCGCCCGCCCGGTTCATGAAACCGTCGAGGTCTTCGTAGGGACCGGCTTCCTCACCCAAATTCCATGTATCGACCGGCTTGATCTTCTTCGTCCGCACATAGCGGCTTCCGGCGCAGGTATTGTAGACACGCATCTTCTCCACGCAGAGCCCGCCCAGCATCTGGTGAACAGGCTGCCCGCATACCTTGCCGAAAATATCCCACAGCGCGATGTCGACTGCGGAAGCCGCCCGATGTTCCGCCCCCGTCGAGGCATGGGCCATCGGCAGGTTGAGCATTTCCCGGTGAAGGGCTTCTATATGAAGCGGGTTACGGCCCACCAGCCGGCTTGCCAGCGTATCGTGGATGTGGGCCTCGACGGCCGCCGCCCCATAAAAGGTTTCGCCGAGACCGGTAACGCCCTGATCGGTCTCCACATGCACCCAGAGAACGTTGGAGAACTCTTCTGCTCGAAAAGTCTTGATCGCAGTTATTTTCATCATTGCTTCCGTTCAATCCGCCCGACTTTCGCCAAGCCGCCATTTCAGCGGGAAAACCGCAGAGGCAAAGGAAATCCATCGATCGCATACGAGAGCATGCGGCCCTGTTTCTCCATCGAAGTCTGACTGACGTTTCTTTCCGCCCGATTTTTATGGCAGAATTTCTGCCAGTCTCGTATAATCCTGTCAACTGAAAATGCGAAAGTAATGTTCCGAAATGACAAAAGATGTAGGACAGGTTTGCGAAGAAGATATAGGCCTCGTTGAACGGGCCATTGTCGATGTGCGCGCCTATATGCGCGAAAACCAGCTTCGGCCGGGCAGCCCCATGCCCAGCGAAACGGCCATGGCCGCCAGGCTCGATGTTTCCCGATCCGTGACGCGGGAGGCCTTCCGTGCCCTTGCTGCACTCGGGATCCTCGAGGTCAGCTCCGGTCGCCGGGCGCGGGTTGCGGCACCGGATGCGATACCGCTCAGCATGATTCTCGATCATACCGTGACAACGAAGCAGCTCAGCGTTCAGCAGGTTCTGGATGTGCGGCGCACGCTTGAGCTGCGCACGGCAAGCCTTGCGTCGCTGCGCCGTACGGATGCCCAGGCGCGGGAGCTTCTCCAGATCGTGGAAGACATGTTCAACGCGCTCGAAACACCCGAGGCGTTGATGGAGCTCGACATTCGCTTCCACGAACTGATCGCCCAGGCTTCGGGCAACTCTCTTTATGGAATCATCGTCGGCTCTTTCCGCGTCGTAACCCAGCAGACCTGGCACATAGGCTGGCGCAGCCGCGCCACTCTGGAGAACCGCACGGAAAACATCCGTTGCCATCAGAGGATCGCCGAAGCGATCAGCCTCCAGAATATGGAGATGGCGGAGGCCGCCATGACCGAACATTTCGACTCGGCCGTCGGCGTCCTGCTTCGGGCGGGCGTCAATTGACGAAGCCATGCGATGGCCATCGCCTGTCGCCGCGACCGGACGCCGTCCAGTCATGGCGCGCATCTGCGCGATCGAAACAGGCGTTACCATCCGACGAGACTGCCATCGTGATGACGCCAGAGTGGATTGCGCCAAGCTGCGCCTAAAAAATATGCTTGAAAGCCCATCGGCAAGAACACAAATCGGGCACTCTTCTTCGCATTTTGACGAAATCGCGCGGCAAAGCCCGAAATCCAATCTGGCACGCGGTTTGCTTCGTTTATTCTGAGTTGGCCGCTAGGGTTCCGGTGCAGGTTTGCATGACTGGTCCGAGAGCAGCCACTGTGCGAGGAGAAATCTCGCACGGATGCACGGCGGGACAAAAGCCCGGGAGACCTCGTTAGCCAAGGGATTGGCGGCGTTGGTCTATGCCGATCCCTTTTTGAGAACAAGCAAAAGGGGAATACCAATGCAGACTTTCAGAACAATCATTTCCATTTCCGCGCTGGGGGGCCTTCTTGCGCTCCCGCTGGTTTCGACAGCGGATGCTGCGCCCAAAAAGGATTTCAAGGTCGCCTGGTCGATCTATGTCGGCTGGATGCCCTGGGGCTATGCCGCCGACCATGGCATCGTCAAGAAATGGGCCGACAAATACGGCATCAATATCGAGGTCACGCAGTTCAACGATTATGTGGAATCGATGAACCAGTATACAGCGGGCGCCTATGATGCCGTGACGCTGACCAACATGGACGGCCTGTCCATTCCCGCTGCCGGCGGCGTCGATACAACCGCCGTCATCGTCGGCGACTTCTCCAATGGAAACGATGCCGTCATCCTCAAGGACAAAAAAGACCTTGCCGAGATCAAGGGCCAGAACATCAATCTCGTAGAGTTCTCTGTGTCGCATTATCTGCTTGCACGGGCGCTCGAAACCATCGGCTCATCCGAACGCGATGTGAAAGTCGTCAATACGTCCGACGCGGACATGGTCGCCGCCTATCAGACACCGGAGGTTTCCGCTGTCGTAACGTGGAATCCGCTGGTTTCGACCATTCTCCAGAATTCCTCGGCCAACAAGGTTTTCGACAGTTCCAAAGTCCCCGGCGAGATCATCGATCTGATGGTCGCCCATACCGATGTGCTGAAGGATAATCCCGATTTCGGCAAGGCGCTCGCGGGCATCTGGTACGATACGATGAAGGTGATGACCGCCGAGAGCGCGGAAGGCAAGGCGGCGCGTGAGGCGATGGGCAAGGCATCCGGCACGGATCTTGCCGGTTTCGAAGCCCAGATGGCGGCCACCAAGCTGTTCGACAAGCCGGCGGACGCGGTCGCCTTCACGGCTTCGCCGGACCTGCCGAAGACCATGGACCGGGTGCGGCACTTCCTGTTCGACAAGGGCCTGCTTGGCAACGGCGCGTCATCGGCGGACGCAATCGGCATCGCGTTTCCGGATGGGGCCGTCCGCGGCGACACGTCCAACGTCAAGTTCCGCTTCACGACGGACTACATGGCCGAAGCGGCCAAGGGAATGCTCTGAGGACCAGCCGCACCGCGCACCGGCGCGGTCTTCCACCCTGCCATCACCCCGGAGTTTCCCATGCGCTGGATCAATTCGCGTCCTTCGAACGGCGCCCGTCTTGGACTTGCCGTCCTGCCCTTTGCGGCCGTGCTGATCGCTTACACGGTCGGCTCGGCGGCACGGCTTGCCGAAAACGCCAATGACAAGCTTCTGCCGGGCTTTGCCGGCCTTGCCGACGCCATCAACCGGCTGGCCGTCATCCCCGATGCCCGCACGGGTGATATTCTTCTATGGACGGATACGGCCGCAAGCCTCGTCCGCCTGTTTTCGGGGCTGGGGATAGCGACCGCGATGGCGTTGGCCATCGGCATGCTTATCGGCATGCTGCCTTACGCACGGTCGCTGCTTTCGCCTTTCGTTAGCGCCATTTCCATGGTGCCGCCGCTGGCGCTTTTGCCCATCCTTTTCATCCTGCTCGGCCTTGGCGAAATTTCCAAGATCGCACTCATCGTCATCGGTGTGGCGCCCGTGATGATCCGCGATCTGGCGCTCAGGGCTATCGAACTGCCGCGCGAGCAGATCATCAAGGCCGAGACGCTCGGGGCAAACTCATGGCAGATCGCGCTGCGCGTGGTGCTGCCGCAGGTCCTGCCGCGGCTCATCACCTGTCTGCGTCTCCAGCTCGGACCGGCCTGGCTTTTCCTGATCGCGGCGGAAGCGATTTCGTCCGATGCGGGGCTCGGTTATCGCATCTTCCTCGTTCGCCGTTATCTCGCGATGGATGTGATTTTTCCCTATGTCATCTGGATCACGCTTATCGCCGTGCTGACCGACTGGCTGCTGGACCGGCTGCGCCTTGCCGTCTTTCCGTGGTCGGCAACGGAGAACAAGGCATGAGCACGCTCACCATCGACAATGTCTGGAAGGAATATGGCGACCAGATCGTGCTCGAGAATGTTTCGCTCGAGATCGAATCCCGCGCTTTTGTCGCGCTTGTCGGTCCGTCCGGCTGCGGCAAGACCACCTTCCTGCGCATGATCCTCGGCCAGGAGCGGCCGAGCCGCGGCACGATCCTTCTCGACGGCAAACCGCTGCCCGACGAACCGGGACCGGACCGCGGCGTCGTGTTCCAGAAATATTCGGTGTTTCCGCATCTGACCGTGCTCGGTAACGTCCTGATCGGCAAGGAACTTGCCGCCTCGCCCGTCAGCGGCAGGCTGTTCGGCGCCGCCCGCCGGGCCGCGATCGACGAGGCCCGCACCATGATCGCCGATGTCGGCCTTTCAGGGTCGGAAGACAAATATCCCGCCCAGCTTTCCGGCGGCATGCAGCAGCGCCTGGCGCTTGCCCAGACGCTGCTGATGCGGCCGAAAATCCTGCTGCTCGACGAACCCTTCGGCGCACTTGATCCGGGCATTCGCGCCGAAATCCACCAGCTGATGAAACGGCTGTGGAACGAAGCGCAGATGACGGTGGTGATGGTGACGCACGACATGCGCGAGGCCTTCACGCTTGCCACTCGCGTCATCGCTTTCGAGCGCCCACGCGACCGCCCGGAGGAAAAACTGCGCTATGGCGCAACGGTCACCCGCGACATTTCGATCTGGCCGCCGCGCCGGGCCGGCGGCGTCGCCGCCTGAAACGATATGCATCAGGGCCAAGCCCTGATGTCGACTGCGCAGTTGCGGATAGAGGGGCGGCTCAAAACCCCTGCCGGAATTGCTTCCGACGGCCCGCCGGGACGACCCGGCAAACAAGGGCAGACACCGGGACGACCCGAACTCAACCGCCATGGAGCACCTTATGCACCAAAGACGTTCGCCCGAAGAAATCGCCGCCAACCGCGCCCGTTATGAAGATCACCAGAAAAAGGGGCTGGAATTCGCGCCCAAGGCGCTGCCCGGCTTCAGCCTCCTGCCCGAACCCACGCTCGACGAAACGAAAATCCTTCACCGCGAAATCATTCCCGGCGGCTGGTACTGGACGACCAGGCTGCGCAGGGAAGAGGTGCTGCGCATCAGCCTCAGCCACGGCTTCTCTTCGATTGCGCTCATCGCCTGGAATGCCGCCGACACCTCGGAACGCATCAATCTGCCCGACACGATCAAGGTGCAGTGGACGACGGGGCTTTCCAAAGGTCGCGTCATCTTTTCCGACATGGGGCGTGTGATGTTTTCGATTACCGAAGACAGTTCCGGCGCGCATGATTGCCTTGTCGGCGGCTCGAACGCGCAGAGCAACGCCCGTTATGAGGGCGCACATCTGCGCGACACGCGCGATAATTTCATCAAGCTGGCGATGAAGCTCGGCCTCGACCGCCGTGACATTCCCGCCGCGCTGACGCTTTTCGCGCCCGTGCGTGTTGATGCCGAAGGCCGTTTTTTCTGGAACCCGGCCCTCCTCAACGGCGGGGACTATGTGGAACTGCGTGCGGAAATGGACATGCTGGTCGGTTTTTCCAATTGCCCGCATCCGCTCGATCCCAACCCGGCCTATGCGCCAACCCCGGTGACGGTCACCCGCCTTGCGGCCGCTCCGGTTGCCGCCGACGACCTGTGCCGGACCGCCACCGCCGAGGCCGTGCGCGGTTTCGAGAACAACGCGCTTTCCAACCTTTGAGCCGGGAGAAACGAACATGACCGATTTCATTGAAACCGTTTCGTCGCGCACATGTGAAAATGCAGCGCAAAACCACTACGTCCCGGCTAAAAAACCCTTCTCCACCTTCATCCGCAAGGGCGCCACGGTTCGTATCGAAGACACTTACGGCCAGCAGGCCATCGATACGCTGTTTTACAACGCTGGAGACTTTTCCGAACGCTACTCCAGTCAGGATACGGTGCGGGCGCAGGGCGCGGCCTATATTTCGACCGGCACGAAAATCATGTCGAGCGAAGGCCGTGTGATGCTGACCGTGACCGCCGACAGCTGCGGCCGTCACGATACCTCCGCCGGCGCCTGCTCCTGCGAAAGCAACACGGTGCGTTTCGGCCACGGGACGAAATATCTTCATGCCTGCCGGGACAATTTCGTCGCCGAGGTCGCCAGATACGGCATGGGCAAACGCGATGTCGTTTCCAATATCAACCTTTTCATGAATGTGCCCATCTCGCCCAATGGCGGCATGACCATCGTGGACGGCATTTCCTCGCCCGGCGACTACGTCGAACTGGTAGCCGAGATGGATGTGCTGCTGGTCATTTCCAACTGCCCGCAGATCAACAATCCCTGCAATGGTTTCGATCCGACGCCGATCCGGGTGCTCGTTTGGAACGGGGAGGATTGAGCCGATGTTCAAGAAAGTCCTCATCGCCAATCGTGGCGAAATCGCCGTCCGCGTCATCAGGACGCTCCGGGACATGGGTATTGCCTCCGTGGCGGTCTATTCCGATGCCGACCGCTTCGCCAGGGCGGCATTGACGGCCGACGAAGCGATACGCCTCGGGCCGGCGCCCTCCGCAGAAAGTTATCTCGATGTCGAAGCGGTGATTGCCGCCTGCAAAAAGACGGGGGCGGAAGCAGTCCATCCCGGTTATGGCTTTCTTTCCGAAAATATCGGCTTTGCCGAAAGGCTGGCGGCCGAAGGCATCGTCTTCATCGGCCCGACACCGGAAAACATCGCCGATTTCGGCCTGAAGCACACCGCCCGGGAACTGGCGCAGAAAAGCGGTGTGCCGCTGCTTCCGGGCTCCGGGCTGCTTGGCTCGGTCAAAGAGGCGCTCGCCGCCGCGGAAGCCGTCGGTTATCCGGTCATGCTGAAATCCACCGCCGGCGGCGGCGGCATCGGCATGCAGCTCTGCGCCGACGATGCCGCGCTGAAAGCGGCCTTCGAGAGCGTGCAGCGAACGGCGAAAGCGAGCTTTGGCGACGCCCGCGTCTATCTGGAGCGGTTCGTGGCGAAGGCCCGCCATGTCGAAGTGCAGATATTCGGCGACGGCAAGGGACGCGTGATCGCGCTTGGCGAACGCGACTGCTCGCTTCAGCGCCGCAACCAGAAGGTTATCGAGGAGACACCCGCCCCCGGGCTTTCCGATGAGGTTCGGGCGCGCCTGCACGCGGCGGCCGTCTCGCTCGGAAAACAGGTGAATTATCGCTCCGCCGGCACGGTCGAGTTCATTTACGATCCGGCCCGCGAGGAATTCTATTTCCTGGAGGTCAATACGAGGCTGCAGGTGGAGCACCCGGTGACCGAAGCCGTCTTCGGCATCGATCTGGTGGAATGGATGATCCGTCAGGCCGCCGGCGACGATGTTCTGACCGGTGCAGAGGAGCTGATACCGAAGGGGGCGGCCATCGAGACGCGTGTCTATGCGGAAATGCCGCATGCCGATTTTCGCCCGAGCGCCGGTCTTCTGACCGAGGTGGTTTTTCCCGAAGATGTCCGGGTCGACGGCTGGATAGAGACCGGCACGGAGGTAACGCCTTTTTACGATCCCATGCTGGCGAAGATCATCGTCACGGGGGCGGATCGCAACGCGGCGATCGCCAGTCTCGGCGCCGCCCTGTCGCACACCGCGATTTCAGGCATCGAGACCAATCTCGACTATCTCAGGGCGATTGCCGGCTCCAGCCTTTTTCGGACCGGGAATGTCGCGACCACGGCGCTGAAGGATTTTCCCTTCGTGCCGGATGTCGTCGAGGTCATTGCACCGGGAGCGCAATCGAGCCTTCAGGAATTGCCCGGCCGTCTCGGCCTGTGGCATGTCGGGGTGCCGCCGAGCGGACCGATGGACGAACGTTCCTTCCGTCATGCGAACCGGCTGGTCGGCAATCACGACCACACCGCGGCTCTGGAAATCACCGTTTCCGGGCCGGTACTCAAGTTCTTTGCGGATGTGACGGTGGCGCTTGCCGGCGCGGAAATGCCGATGACGTGCGACGGCGAACCCGTTCCGCATAACACCCCGATCACGGTCAGGGCCGGGCAGACGCTTACCATCGGCCAGATCGGCGGTGCGGGGCAGCGGGCCTATCTGGCGGTGGCCGGCGGTTTCGATGCGCCCATCGTGCTGAGTTCGCGCGCCACTTTCGGGCTTGGTCAGTTCGGCGGCAACGCCACCGGCACCTTGCGCGCCGGCCACGTTCTTCGCCTCGCCCGCGCCCCCCAGGCCGATGCGAAAGCCGCCTCCGAACCTGCCGACCTGACCCGCGAATGGTCGGTGGGCGTGCTCTACGGGCCCCATGGCGCGCCGGATTTTTTCCTTGAGGACGATATCGAGACCCTGTTTGCGACCGAATATGAGGTACATTTCAATTCTGCCCGCACGGGTGTACGCCTCATCGGTCCTGCGCCGAAATGGGCGCGCCAGGACGGCGGGGAAGCCGGGCTTCACCCCTCGAACCTCCATGACAATGCCTATGCCATCGGCGCCATCGATTTTACGGGCGACATGCCGATCATTCTCGGGCCGGACGGCCCGTCCCTCGGCGGCTTCGTTTGCCCGGCGGTGATTGCCGCGGATGAGCAATGGAAGATGGGGCAGTTCAAACCGGGCGACAAAATCCGCTTTCATCCGGTTGCGCGGGCGGAAGATCCCATTGCCGGCCCCATCGTCAAACGCATTGGCGACAATGCCGGCTCTCCCATTCTCGGCCATCGCGATGACGGCGAGGTTCCGGTCGTTTATCGCCGGCAGGGCGATGACAACTTGCTTGTCGAATATGGGCCGATGCAGCTCGACGTCAGCCTGCGCCTGCGCAGCCATCTTTTGATGCAGGCGGTGCGGGAAGCCGGCGTTCCCGGCCTGATAGACCTGACCCCCGGCATCCGCTCGCTGCAGATTCACTACGATGGATCGCATGTGACGCGTGGCCGGTTGCTCGGCCTTCTTTCCGAAATCGAAAGCGGCATGCCTTCCGTTCACTCGGTGAAGGTGCCGAGCCGCACCGTCTGGTTGCCGCTGTCGTGGGACGATCCGGATGCGGCGCTGGCGATGCGCAAATATCAGGAGCTGGTGCGCCCCAATGCGCCCTGGTGCCCCTCGAACATTGAATTCATCCGCCGCATCAACGGTCTGGGTGACGAACAGGCGGTAAAAGACAAAATCTTCGACGCCTCTTATCTCGTCATGGGGCTTGGCGATGTCTATCTCGGCGCCCCGGTTGCCACTCCTCTCGACCCGCGCCATCGCCTCGTCACGACGAAATATAATCCGGCGCGCACCTGGACGCCGGAAAACGCCGTCGGCATCGGCGGCGCCTATATGTGCATCTACGGCATGGAGGGACCGGGCGGTTATCAGCTCTTCGGGCGCACCATCCAGATGTGGAATACGTGGCGGCAAACGCCGGTCTTCGGCAAGGACAAACCCTGGCTGCTCGATTTCTTCGATCAGGTCCGTTTCTTTCCCGTCAGCCACGGCGAATTGACCGAAGCCCGCGCCGCCTTTCCCCATGGGGGTTATCCCGTCCGTATCGAAGAGGGCGAGTTTTCCTATGCGGATTACGAGGCGGAGCTTCGGAAGAATGCCGCCGCAATCGGCGCATTCAAGGCGGGCCAGCAGGCCGCCTTCGAGGCGGAACGCCAACGCTGGAAAGATCAGGGGCTCGACAGTTTCGTTGTCGATGAAGGTGTCGGTCCCGGCCTCGGGGGCGATATTCCCGACGGCTGCTTCGGCATTGAAAGTGCCGTGCCGGGCAATGTCTGGAAGGTGTTGGTGGAAAAAGGGCAGAAGGTGGCGGCAGGAGAAACGCTCGCCATCATCGAATCCATGAAGATGGAAATCACCGTCAACGCGCACGCCGCGGGCAAGGTGCGCGATCTCCGCGCCGGGCCGGGCCGCAATGTCAGGGCCGGCGACGTGCTGGTCGTTCTGGAGGCCATGTAATGTTGCCGATCATTCTCGATATCGCCTCGCTGAAAGCCGCCTATGCAAAAGGGCTGAGCCCGCTCGATCTCGTCGAGGCGATAATTCTTCGCATCAAGGCGTCGGACGATCCGGCGATCTTCATAACGAAGACGCCGGACGAGGATCTGCGCGCCGCCGCCCGCGACCTCCTGGCCCGCGCCCCCAGGGCCAACAGCCTGCCGCTGTGGGGCGTGCCTTTTGCCGTCAAGGACAATATCGACGTGGCCGACCTGCCGACGACGGCCGCCTGCCCGGCCTTTGCCTACCGGCCGCAACAGGATGCGACCGTCATCGCCCGGCTGAAGGCCGCAGGTGCAATCGTCATCGGCAAGACCAATCTCGACCAGTTCGCCACCGGGCTGAATGGCACACGCTCGCCTCACGGCGCGCCGCGATCGGTGTTCGACAGGGCCTATGTGTCGGGAGGCTCGTCCTCCGGCTCCGCCGTAGCGGTGGCGTCTGGCCTTGCCAGTTTCGCGCTCGGCACGGATACGGCGGGCTCCGGCCGCGTGCCCGCGGCCTTCAACAATATTGTCGGCATCAAACCAACACCCGGACTGGTGCCGAATGTCGGCGTCGTACCCGCATGCCGCTCGGTGGACGTCGTGACCGTTTTTTCCGCCACGGTGGGCGACGGTGTGGCTGTGCGCCGGGTCATGGAGGGTTATGACCCCGGCGATCCCTTCTCGCGCAGGGCAAAGCCGGCCACCCTACCCGCTGCCGGGATGCGCATTGGTGTGCTTGAGCCCGGGGAACGGGAATTTTTCGGCAATGCCGCTTTCGAGGCGCTTTATGACGCGGCTATCGAAAAAGCGAAAATGCTCGGCGCAGACATCGTCCCCTTCGACTATGCGCCGTTCCGTCAGGCCGCCGAGCTGCTCTATAACGGCCCGTGGGTGGCCGAGCGTCTGGCGGCGGTGAAGCATTTCCTGGCGACCAATGCCGGCGATTTCGATCCCACCGTAAGGGCAATCATCGAGGGGGCAAGGCGATACGATGCCGTCGACGCCTTCGAGGGACTATACGGGCTTGAGACGCTTCGCCAGAAGGCATCGGTGGAATGGGCGAAAGCCGATGTGTTGATGTTGCCGACATCCCCGACCACCTACACGGTGGAGGAGATGCGCGCAGATCCGATCGCGAAGAACGGCCATTTCGGGCGATATACCAATTTCGCCAATCTGTTCGGTTATGCGGCCATCGCTGTTCCTGCCGGCTTCGATGCCGCGGATCATTTGCCGGCGGGTGTCACCCTGTTCGGCCCGGCCTTTTCCGACGATGCGCTGGCGCCATTTGCCGATATGCTGCACCGCGCATTGCAGCCGGGCATGGGCAAGGACCGCAAGGCTGCCCTGCCGGAAGCTTCGAAAGTGGCGGATACCGATGACGGGCTGGTGCCGATTGTCGTCGTCGGCGCCCATCTCACCGGCATGCCGCTCAATCACGAACTCACAGGCCCCGGCGGCCGGCTGATGAAATCCTGCCGCACGGCCGGCGACTACCGGCTGTTCGTCTTGCCGAATACCGTTCCACCGAAACCCGGCCTGCTGCGGGAGCCCGGCTTTAAAGGCGCGGGTCTGGAGGTGGAGGTCTGGAGGGTGACGCCCGAAGCCTTCGGACGTTTCGTGCAGAACATTCCCGCTCCCCTCGGCATCGGCAAGGTGACGCTGGACGACGGGTCACAAATCTCCGGCTTCCTGTGCGAACCCTATGCGCTCAAGGGTGCTGTGGAAGTGACAGGCCTTGGCGGGTGGCGCGCCTATATCCGGTCGATCAAACAAGAAGAAAGGAAAAGCCATGCGTGACATTTTCTCAAAATATCTGGGCGTCCTCCGGCGAGCAACGGTGATGCTTTTGACTGCGAGAGCCGGAATGTATTGGGGCCGAGGACGTCGAAACGGCTAAGTCCGGTTTCATCGCAATCGCTGTTCCAAGCATCGGAGACGCCACATCGAACAGGCGACACTATCTTCGCCTGTTCGACCCTGAACGCTCATCGCCCCGGCCAACCGGGAGGCGGTCTTAGCGACCGGGCGCTTATTCGAGGCTCTTGATCGGGTCTTTCGGCGCCGGATCGAAACCCACGAGCTCTACGGTCAGTTTCGCATAGGTGCCGTCGGCCACGATGTCGGCGAGCGCCTTGTTCACCGCCTTCACCAGCTCGGGCTTGCCCTTCTTGATGGCGAAACCTTTCTGGACGTGGCTGACGAAATCCGGCGTCATTTCGAGGGGAAGGCCGGAATTCTTGATCGCCCATGCACCGGCGATCGCATCGGTAATGGTCGCGTCGATATTGCCGTTGACGAGGTCCTGCATCGCGTCCGATTCAGCCTTGTATCCTTTGACGACGGCACCCTTTTCCTCGGCGATTTTTGCGAAGGTGGAAGAGACGAGCGCACCGACGGTCTTGCCTTTGAGATCAGCGGCGCTTTTGATGGCCGAGCCCTTCTGGACGACGATGCGGCCGCCCGATTCCAGCCAGCCATTGGCAAAGGTAACGCGCTTCTGTCGCTCTTCGGTTACATCCATGGAAGCGCTGATGATATCGTACTGATCCGCCTGAAGACCGACCAGCAGCGAGTCCCATTTGATCAGAACCGGCGTGTAGGTGAGGTCGAGGCGCTTTGCCACCTCCTTCATCACGCGGATCTCCAGACCGTCGAGCGTTCCATCCGGGGCACGCATGCTGAAGGGCGAAAAGGTTCCTTCCGTTGCGACCTGCAGCTTCCCGGGCTCCAGCAATTCAAGCTCTGTGGCAAAGACCGGAGCGTTGGTGATGGTCGCAGCGAGTGCGGCGACGGCAAATGCGATAGATTTGAATTTCATGACTCGTTCCCTTATTGATTTTTTGCATTTTCCTGTTCGTCAGGCGGCATTGGCGTCACCCGCAGTCGATCCTGCGGATCGCTCCGCCGGATATTTCAGGCATTGCTGAGGACCGTCGGGGCCTCAGCTTGAAAGGGCATAACGGCGTTCCAGCAAGGCTGCGAGCTGTGTCAGCACCGTCGTAAGCAGGAGATAGATGACGGCCACGGCGATGTAGAACTCGAAAGGCCTGAATGTTGCGGCAATCAGCGTCTGGGCATAAAGCGTCAGCTCCACGACAGTGATCGTCGATAGCAGCGATGTATTCTTCAACGTCGAAATGGCTTCATTCGTGACCGAAGGCAGGATGATGCGGAATACCTGCGGCAGGATAATGCTGCGCATGGTTTCCGCCGGGCTGAACCCCAGCGCCAGAGCCGATTCCGTCTGCCCGCGCGGGATGGCGGACAGGCCTCCCCGGATGATTTCCGCGACATAGGCACCGCTATTGACGCCGAGCGCCAGCACGCCGGCGGTGAAGGGCGAGAGCTTCACGCCGAATTGCGGCAGGCCGAAATAGATGATGAAGACCTGGATCAGGGTTGGCGTGCCGCGAACGAACCAGACATAGAAGGCGGAGGCGGCACGCACCGCGCGCCATGGCGAACGATGGCTGAGCGCCGCAAGCAGGCCGCAGCCCCAGCTGACGATAATGGTCAGGATCGTCAGCCAGAACACCGTCCAGGCAGCCAGCAGAAAGCCCGGACCGTAAAGCTGCACTTCGTCGATAAAATTCGCCATCGTCGTCACGCTCCCCCGGCGCCATCTGCTGCGCCGCTGGGGGCAAGCTGCTCATGCAAAATGCGGTGAAGAAATTGCCGCAGGCGATCGCTCTGCGGATTGCGAAGAATGTCGGGCGCGCCGGTTTCGGCGATGACACCCTTGTCGAAAAAGAGCACACGCGATGAAACGTCGCGGGCAAAGGCAATTTCATGGGTCACCAGCAGCATGGTCATGCCGTCCGCCGCCAGCGAAGCCATCAGCACCAGCACCTCATGGACAAGTTCGGGATCGAGCGCGGAGGTCACCTCATCGAAAAGCATCAGGCGCGGTTTCATGGCGAGCGCCCGGGCAATGGCGACGCGCTGCTGCTGGCCGCCGGACAGGCGTGCCGGATAGCTGTGGCGTTTCTCATAAAGGCCGATGCGGGAAAGCAGGGCCTCCGCCTCTTCGACGGCCTGGTTTTTGGGTCGTTTCAGCAGCCGGACCGGAGCATGGATGACATTTTCCAGAACCGTCATATGCGGCCAGAGATTGTAACTCTGAAACACCATGCCGACGCGGGCGCGCAGGGTCTGCAGCTGCGAGGGCGTCGGGAAAAATCGCGATTCCGGCCGAAAATCGAAAGACAGATTCTCGAATTCGAGATAACCCGACTGGGGCATTTCCAGACCGTTTATCGAACGCAGGAAGGTGCTCTTGCCCGAACCGCTCGCGCCGATGATGGATACCACCTCACCCGGTTCGACACTGAGCGAGACGCCTTTCAGAACCTCGTTTTCCCCGAAGCTCTTGCGGATATCCCGCAGGTTCAAAACCGGTCCGGTCATGGGGTCGTCTCCTTGTATTCATCGACGATCTGCACCGCGACATCCCTCGGTGTGCGGTCCACGCCGTTGATCTCGGTAATGTCCTGCGGACAGGCGGACAGCACGAGCAGTAGATCCATCTCGGCCCTCAGCGCCACATGGTCACCCGCCGCGGACGCCGGCGGGCGACGGTCGAGACTGCCATCGGCGTTCACCGCCACATTCATGAAAAGGTTGAGAGATGCCGGCGTCTGGGCGAAGGCAAGACCCTTCTCCGCCAGCGCCTCATGGAAATTTCCGGAACAGCTGCGATGAAAACCCTCGCATCCCAGTTGCCGGTAAAGATCCGCATTGCATGGGCAGAGCAGCGTATCATGCCGCAGGGCGGCACTGTCGCTCACCAGCGTCATCATGGCTCTTCTGCGGTTGCTGAAGACACCCATGCCGCGCTCGATGAAAATATTGCTGTTTACCGAGCGCGTATGATCCATCGAGCTGATCTCGGATGGATCGCCTGCCGCAACAGCCCACGCATCCACGACCTGGTTTCCGTGGGAATTCGTAACGATGGCGACCTCGCCGGCCAGCATGCGATAGGCTGCGCCATGACCTGCCAATAAATTCTGCACATTTTCAGTCATCGGACACCGTTGGAAGGAATGCTGAAACCGGTGAGACGGCGGCAAGCAGGCAATAGACCCGGATCGATACCGCTCGGTCGAAATAATTTATATTCAGTATACCAACGGAATTCAATAAAGATTTTCAACTATTTATAGCAAATTTATTAGGCTAATCAGCCATAAAACGAGCAGTAAAGTGCACAAAATTGCATCATTTATGCCTCCCGCATCATTCGCTTGCACTGCCATCAATCACGGGATACGTTTGGTGTACCTAAAAATTCGACCCGGCGGTCTTCCGGTCGCAATCCGCAAATGCGGGCTTCTCCGGGAGGACCGCGCATTGATGGAAATGCTGCCCGAATTTGCCGCAGGTTCCGGTGGATCAGCGCGCGAAGACCGCCCGGCAGAACAGCAGATTGAATGGAGTGGAACGCGTGATCCGGTATTTTGCGATCGAGGAATATGAAAGCCGCTGGCAGCGGGTTTTGCGGGAAATGCAGCGCCGTGGCTATGAAACAGCGGTGGTCTTCGGCCGCGGTGGCGGCACCACGGACAATTGCGGTGACATACTCTATCTTTCCAACCACTACGCCATCAGCGGCGGCATGGATTCCCTGATATGGACCGCCCGGTCCTTTTCCGGGATCATTCTACAGCAGGGCCGCGAGCCGCAGCTTCATATCGATGAGCCGGAAGTGCGCACCGATCTCGTCTCTATCCGCGATACGCATTGTTCCAGCCATCCTTTCCGAAGCGTGGCGAAAGCCCTGGTCGAAAGGGGTATCAAAGGGCGTGTCGCAATCGTCGGCACGCAGTTCATCCCCGTCAAATATTACCAGCAATTGCTTCAGGACGCTCCAGACATTGAGTGGGTAGCCGAGGACGATCTGATCCGCTCCGTCCGGCGCATCAAAAGCCTGAAGGAACTGGAGTGCTATCGCGTCGCCGGCGAAGGCGCGACGGCCGGCCTGAACAGGTTGATGGAAGGCCTGACCGGCGGCCTTTCCGAGCAGGAAGCGGCGGGAGAGGCGGCCCGTGAGGTGGTGCGGCGCGGCGGCCGGCTGCAGATGATCGGCTGCAACCATGGCGAAACGCTGGGTTTCGACCAGCGTTTTCCACTGACCGGCTATAGCGCGGACACACCAAAGCCCGGCGACATCGTCACGGGCACCATCCATGCGGCATTTTTTCAGGGCTATTATCTCGACCCCGGCCGCACCGGCATATGCGGCAAACCAACAGCGGACCAGCGACGGCTGATCGAAGCCGCGGCCAATACCGTTCATCGTCTTTCCGACATGATGCGGCCGGGCGTGAAGCTCATCGATATTGCCGCTGAAGGCGACCGTCTGACGCAGGCCTTCGGCGGCTCGGTATCCGCCATCATGAAGAACTTCCCGTTTTATGGTCACAGCATCGGTCTCGGCTTCGAACAGCCGAGAATTTCAACCAGCATGTCGCAGCCTGAAGATATCGCCGAGGAAAACATGGTGTTCGGTATCGAATCCTTCCTTTCGCTCGATGGTGTCGGCGCGGCTTTTTATGAGGATATCATCATCGTCGGGCGCGACGGCAACGAGCTTCTGACCCGTTCGCCCAGCCACTGGTGGTAGTGTTTCCGGCAAGGCGACCGCTGGCATGCGGGCACAGAGTCCATCAGGGGCGGCCGACAGCCGCCCCTTGTTTTTTGTTTTAGTGGGCGAAAACGCCGTCGAAATCCTTGAAGCCCTTCACCTCGATCGGATTGCCGCTCGGATCGAAGAAGAACATGGTGCGCTGTTCTCCCGGCTCGCCTTCAAAGCGCACGACCGGCGGGATATCGAAGGCCACACCGGCATCTTCCAGACGCTTCGAAAGTGCGAACCAGTCATCGAGAGGCAGGACCACACCGAGATGCGGCATCATCACCATGTGATTGCCGACCTTGCCGGTCCGGGTAACCTCGAACGGTTTGCCCAGATGCATCGATATCTGGTGGCCGAAAAAGTCGAAATCCACCCAGGTATCGGTGGAACGGCCTTCCTCGCAGCCGAGAACGCCGCCATAGAAGCGACGCGTTTCGTCGAGGTCGGTGACGTGATAGGCAAGGTGAAAAAGTGAACGCATTTCGGACTCCTTTCAATTTTTAAAGGGAAATGGCCGCTATCGGGCCATCAGCGGATGGTCAGGTCACGCGGCAGGCTGGAAAGAGGTTCCGCCCCCGTCTCTGTCACGATGACCGTTTCGGATGCGCCAACCGTCCACACGCCATAGCTGCGCAGGGTGGCTGGCAGGTGGAACACCATGCCGGGTTCGATTATCCTGTCGACGCCGGTAAACAGGCTCAACAGCGCACCTTCGCCCCAGTCCGGCGCGAAAGCGGTTCCCATGGAATAACCGATGCGTTTGCGGAAGGCGGCATTGTAACCTGCCGCGTCGATCACACGTTGCGCGGCCTCATGGGGTTCGGCACATGAAACACCGGGCCGAATGGCGGCCAGCGCCGCATCGAGGGCTTTCAACGCGCAATCCATCATTCGCCGGGCTTCGGCGGGTGGAGAACCGATCCACACGGTACGCATCAGCGCGGCGTGATAGCGCGCATGGCAGGCGGCAAGTTCCAGAAAAACCGCATCGCCATTCTCAAGCTTGCGGCGTCTCCAGGTCATATGGGGCAAACCGCTGCGCGGCCCGGAAGATACGAGCGGTTCCATGGCCATGACCTCCGAGCCCGCCCTTGTGGCGGCATCCAGCATGGCGGCGGCTATGGCGTTTTCGTCGGTTCCGGCGGCGCAGGCGGCAATACCGGCCGAAAGCCCCGCCTCGGTATAACCCGCCGCCAGCCGAATGGCCTCCAGCTCGGCTGCGGACTTTATCGTCCGCAGCGGCGAAAGAATGGAGGAACCGTCCGGAATGGACGCAACACCCATCTGCTCCGCGATTTTTGCGGCAAGTACCGGAGAAACAAACCAGCCGTCCAGTTCTATGGCCGGCCGCTCGATATGCCGCTTTTTCAAGAGATCGACCAGGGCGACCGCCGGGTTTCCGCCATCCTGATAGGCGACGACGTCGTCCAGCCAGGTATTGGCGATGGATCCTGCCAGTTCAAGCTGCCGGACGAGAAGCGTCGGCTGTCCATTCACCGGCATGATCAGCGCCTGGAAAGCAAAGTATCCGGCCGTCTGCCGCCCGGTCAGCCAGTAGATGTTTTCAGGACCGGTGACGACGAGCGCTTCATGACCCGCATTGCGGATGGCGGCGCGCGCACGATCTTGCCTCGCGGCGAACTCCTCCCTGGGGAAAGAGGCGTCACACCCCTGCAAATCGGCGAATTCCTGCATGAAACTGTCCATATCGTCGTGCTCGGCTTTTGCATGAGAAGCTGGCAAAAGCGTCTCAAGACCGGAATGAAGAAAGAAAAAGCGCTGGCGGCTGCCGGTTTCAGGGGCGGCTCAGCCACCCCAGAAAACGGCTTTTCACGCTTTCGAAATGCGCCTCCATGGCGGCGGAAGCCTTCTGCGGATCCTGCGCCTCGATGGCGTCGATAACCGCAATATGTTCGCGCGCCTGCTCGGCAAAACGGTCATGCGTGCGGGTGATGGTGCAGCGTCGGGCGATACTGCGCATTTCGGTCAGCATGGCAGGCAAAAGCTCAAGCCCGGCGGCACCGGCCACGGCCTCGTGAAACTGGTCATCGTCCAGCCAGAACTGATCGAAGGCCACGTTCCTGCCATCCGCATAAGCCTGCATGATTTGCCGCGAATGTTCGAGCGCCTCGGAAAAGGGACGCTCAGCGGCGCGTGCCGCCGCAGCGCTCTCCAGCAAGCGCCGTATCTGCACGATTTCCAGCAGCTGCTCCACCGTGACGGGCCGAACCATCAATGCGCCATTGGCGAGCCGCGAAATCACGCCCTCTTTTTCAAGCCGGGAGATTGCCGCCCTCAACGGCGTGCGGGAAATGCCGGATTCGAGCGCCAGGGCTCTCTCCGTCAGAACGTCACCGGCTTTGAACTTGCCCTCCAGAATGCGTTGTTTGACATCCGTATAGGCCTGCTGGGTCAAAGTTTCCTTTTCGCTCATGCTCTCTCCCCTTTACCGAGCCGACCAGGTCTGTCGCAGAATATCAACGGCATGCGCCAGATCGGCCGGATCCATGGCCTCATCCGGGTTATGGCTGCCGTTCCAGTTCCGCAGAAAGACCATCACCGATTCCCATCCCGCCTGGGCAAATGCCGCCGCATCATGCCCGCCGCCCGATAACATCTGCCGGGGCGAGATGCCGGTCCGTTCGGCCGCAACGACTATCTGCCGGCCAAGCGCGGAGGACAGACGGGTGGGCTTGCTGCGGGACTGGACGCCGGTGACGACGCGCACGCCCCTTCGTTTTTCGATCTTCTCGATCTCCTGTCGGAAAATGCCATCCACCCGGTCCAGCACCGCATCGTCGGCGCTGCGGATATCGATGCAGAAATCCACCCGGCCCGGAACCTTGGCGAAAGCATGTTCACTGCTTGCCGCATCCACACGGCCGAAGGTAACGGCAAGATCGTGCCCTTCCGCCAGAATTCCTTCCCAGGCCCTGTCCATGGCGACGATGATATCCGCAAGGGCAAAAACGGCATCCGAGCGGGCATCACGCGGCGCGCCGCCGGAATGGGCCCACACCCCTTCAATCCGCGCTTCACGGTAACGCAGGCCGCCGCGCACGCCATCGACGACGCCGAAAGCCTCACCGGCATTGTCAAGCACCGGCCCCTGCTCGATATGCAATTCCACGAAACGCGCCGGCGGCAATCCCGGCCCGCGCAGGACGGCGTCCGGGTCGCCCCCGAGTTCCTTCATGTGCTCGGCGAGTGTTCTGCCGCTGTCGATGCGGCGCGCCTGCATTTCCGGCGCCGTGAGCCGGCCAAGCGCCGCACGCGACCCGATATAGGAGACTGGAAACCAGACGCTCTCCTCCGCTCTCGTCACCGTCACGACAATATCTGCCGGCGGTGCCTGTCCGCTTTTCACGAATGCGGTGACAAGTGCCATGGCGCCCACCACACCTGCCGTGCCATCATAAGCGCCGCCCATCGGCACGGTATCGAGATGCGAGCCGATATAAAGCGGTGTGGCCTGCCGGTCTCTGCCGGGCAGCCGGGCAAACAGGTTCAGTGCGGCATCTTGCGTAACAGTGAGGCCAAGGGCTTCACATTCTTCGGTAATCACCCGATGCGCTTCGCTTTCCAGCGCACTGTAGGAAGGCCGGGTAAAACCGGGGCCTTCCGCTGAAATGGCATTGATGCGGTCCAGCAGACGGTTGACCGTCTCTGCGATCACGGTTTGCGTCATGCCATTATCTCCTGCGACGCATTGAGCGCAGTGACCGGGCGTTCGCCCGCAAGCGCCGTCAAAACATGCCTTGCAGAGCCGAGAGCCACGCGGCGAAGCGCTTCCAGCGTCGTGCCGCCGAGATGCGGTGTGAAAATCACCCGGCCGCCGGCGGCCAGAGGTCCGGTCGGCGCACCAGGCGAATAAACATCGAGCCCGGCTGCGGCTATGCGGCCGGTCTCGATGGCGCGGGCAAGAGCCGCCTCATCCACCAGTCCCGCCCGTGCCGTGTTGATAAGTATCGCGCCCGGTTTCACCGCTGAAATGGCCTGCTCTCCGAACAGACCGCGTGTTTCCGCACGGAGCGGCGTATGCAGGGAAATCAGATCGGCCTGCCTCAGCCCGTCTTCAAGACTGTCAGCCCGTTCGAAGCCATCGAGATCGGCGACCCGCGGCGAATAGACCAGCACCCGCATATCCAGAGCGGCCTTCAGCATCCGGCCGAGCCCGGCGCCAATCGCCCCCCAGCCGACGATAAGCGCCGTCTTGCCGGACAATTCGGAAAAACTCTCCGTCTCGCGAAAGCCATGGACCCCGGCCCTTTCGCTGCGGTCGGCAGCGGGAATACGTCTTGCGGCGGCCAGTGCCAGACCGAGCGCCAGCTCGGAAACCGAGCGGGCATTGGCGCCGGGGGTGTTGCAGACCAGAACGCCCTTCGCCGTCGCCGCTTCCTTGTCGACAGCATCATGGCCCGTGCCGTGAACGGCGATGACCCGCAGTCTGTCGCCGGCCTCGATGGCCGATGCGGACAGGCCCGCATCGCGCGTGATAACGGCATCGCAACCCTTGATCATTGCGGCCACGGTCGCCATGTCCGGTTTTGGACACAAAACCGGTTCAACCCCCGCCTCACGCAGAAGGGCGAGGCCGTCGGCATGAATAGGCTGGACAATAAGGCATTTCATGCGTCCCTGTTCCTTTCGGGAAATTGTTCCAGTTTTTCAAGAATGGCGTCGCGGGCGTGAACGATATGGCGGGCCATGAGCGAGCCTGCCCGTTCACCGTCGCCGGCGCGCAGGGCGGCAATCATCTCCAGATGTTCGTCGCAGCTTTTCAGAAAACGATCCGGCACCTGGGCATGGTCGAACATGCAGGTACGGCGTCGCAAATCCTCGATCGTGCTCACCATCATCTCGCTGCCCGTGGAAAGGGCGAGCGTCCGGTGGAAAGCATCGTCCACGCGGCGCTGCTCATCGTCCTCGCCGGGGCCATGCTGTTGCAAATGCCGTATCCGGGCCTCCAGCTCGCCAAGCTCCGGCCGGGCCATCGCCGCCTGTCTTGCGCAATGGGTCTCCAGAACCTGACGAAGGAAGAAAATCTCTTCGACCTCTTCCGCCTTCAGCCGGCGGATCTTGAGAAATCGTCCTTCCTGCGTGGCGAGACCCTCGGCCTC
Organism: Agrobacterium sp. 22-221-1; assembly: GCF_053522445.1. NCBI lineage: Bacteria > Pseudomonadati > Pseudomonadota > Alphaproteobacteria > Hyphomicrobiales > Rhizobiaceae > Agrobacterium > Agrobacterium sp. 22-221-1. Next base: position 43,332 of record NZ_JBNWCL010000017.1, on the reverse strand, counting down.
GATCCGCTTGATCGCCTCACGCACGGGCGTCCGGGACATGTCCAGCAGATCACCCAGTTTCGCTTCCTGCAAAGCGTCACCCGGCGTCAGCGCACCGGACAGGATCATTTCGATGATCTTCCCATAAGCCTGCTTGGCGAGCGGCTGATTCATGATGGCATACCTCCTGAAACATCATCCGTTTCCGGCTTTTCTACCAGATTTGCCAGGCGTTCGCGCAAGGCCGTGCGCTCCGCAATCAGAAGCTCTTCGGCTTTTTCCCGTGAAATGGCCGCGAAAGAGACATGTCGGCCGCTCGGAACCTGCGCAAGCCGGGGCAGATCGACGGTGGCGACCGTTGCGATTTTCGGATAGCCGCCTGTCGTCTGACGCTCCGCCATCAGCACGATGGGCCGTCCCGACGCCGGGACCTGTATCGATCCCGCGCAGGTTCCGTCGGAGACGATATCGTGCCCGCCTTCGGCATGAACGGCGTGTCCGTCCAGCATCTGCGCCATGCGATCCCGGGCCGGAGAAACGATGAAAGAGGCTTTCAGGAAAGCCCGCTGGGTTTCGTCAGAGAAATAGTCGTCCTGTGGGCCGGGAACAATTCGGACGGGACCGGCGGACCGACGCCAGAGTTGCCGGAGCGCCAGATTGACGCCGGGATTATCCCGGCCGAGCGGCAGACGGTCACCCGCCTGCAAACGACGCCCTTCGTAACCGCCGAGACCCGTTCGCACATGGGTAGCACGCGAACCGAGCACAGGCACGGTATCCACGCCGCCGGAGACGGCGAGATAGCCCCAGACGCAATCGCGCAGGGCGCCGATCGAAAGCACCTCATCCGGCAAAATAGTATAGCTCTCCCATGGCGACAGCTTTCGTTTGCCGAGGCGGATATCGACGGCGCCTCCGGTCACGGCGATGCGTGCCGGCCGCAAAACGGAAAAGCTGCCCCCGGTGCCGCCAAATTCTATTGCCGCGCTGTTTTCGACATTGCCGACCAGCGCGTTCGCAATACGAAAAGAAGGCATATCCATCGGGCCTGAACCGGAAACACCGGCATGGCTCAATCCCCTGCGGCCGATATCCTGAACGGTGGCCATCGGCCCTATCTGCTGGATGACGAGAAAACTCATGAAAGCTGCGCCTCCATGACGGGCTGGCCGGCGGCGACCGCCCGGTCGAGCTCTGCGGCCTCGTCTTCGCTCACCGGCCGAAAACGAACCCGGTCTCCCGCCTGCAACAGAAACGGCTCCGGGCGATGCGGGTCGAAAAGCCGAAGCGGCGTGCGGCCGATGAAGCGCCATCCGCTTGGCCCCGGCACGGAATTGATGCTTGCCTGCTTGCCGCCAATTCCAATCGCACTTGCCTCGATCCGCTGACGCGGCGTGGCAAGACGCGGCGTATGCAATTGTTCGGGCAGGCCGCCGAGATAGGCAAAACCCGGCGCGAAACCGATCATATAGACACGATATTCAGCGGATGCGTGCAGCTCGATCAGGGCAGCAGGCGTCATTTCCTTCATGTCCGCCAGTTCCTGCAGGTCAAGCCCGACCGATCCGCCATAAACCACAGGCACATCGAAACGTCTGGCCGGAACGCTGTTCACCGTCAGCGTCATCAGACGCCGGTGCAACTCCCGGTCAAGCGCATGGCCGCGAATGACGGACGGATCATAGATGACCATGAGGGACCGGTAGGTCGGCACCAGTTCCTCGACGCCTTCCACGGGCGTTGCAGCGAGATTTGCCGCAAGCGCGATGATGCGCTCGCTCACCGTTTCATCGATGGTATCGGCGAGTTCAACGGACAGGGCGCTGTCACCACAAGCAAGAATGCGCGGAAATTTGCCGCCCATCGATTACACTCCCTCACGTCCACGCATGCGAATTCGATTCTCCCGCCAATCCTTCCTTGCTATTTCAGTATACCAATTGTATGTCAATGAAAAGATGCAATGAATGCGTGCTGCCTGATATCACGCGTATAAACTGGACGGGACCGGACAACGTCTCGCCCGGAAAGAGGGGCTATGGCGACGATCGATCTGAACTGCGATATGGGAGAAAGCTTCGGGGCCTGGACCATGGGCGAAGACGAAGCCATGATGGAGTTGATTACCACGGCAAACATCGCCTGCGGTTTTCATGCCGGCGATCCGGTTGTCATGCGCGACACCATTCTCGCCGCCAAGGCAAGGGGCATCGCGGTTGGCGCCCACCCGTCTTTCATGGATATTTACGGCTTCGGCCGCCGCCGTATATCCGGCGAACGCCCCGAGGATGTGGAGGCCCAGCTGATCTACCAGATCGCCGCGATGCAGGGCATGGCGGCTGCGCTTTCCTGGCCCATCACCCATGTCAAAACCCATGGGGCTCTGGGCAACATGGCTGCCGTCGATCAAGATCTCGCGCAGGTCTGCATCCGGGCCATCAAGGCGGTGGATCCGTCGCTGGTCTTCATTACGCTGCCCTATTCGGAAACCATGAAGGCCGCCGAAAAAGCGGGGCTGCGCGTTGCCTGCGAAGTTTATGCCGACCGCACCTATGACGATGCGGGAATGCTCACCTCCCGGCAGATGCAGGGTGCAGTGATCCACGATCCCAACCAGAGTGTGGATCAGGTTCTGTCCATGGTCTGCGACGGCGTAATCCCGACAACGGGCGGGAAAAAACTACCGGTGGAAGCCGCCACCATCTGCGTTCACGGCGATACGCGCGGCGCCGTGGATATGGCGCGCGCCCTTCGTTCATCGCTCGCCCGACACGGGCTGCAATTTGCTCCTTTCGCCACACCAAACACCTGATCCGGGGACGTTCCATTGACACGCATTGTATATCTGAACGGCGACTGGCTTGCCGAAGCCGACGCCAAGGTTTCCGTTTTCGACCGCGGCTTTCTGTTCGCGGACGCCATTTATGAAGTCACCGCCGTGATCGGCGGGAAGCTGATCGATTATGCCGGCCACAGCGCCCGCCTTCAGCGCTCGCTCGCCGAACTCGGCTTGACCTGCCCGCTCGAAGCGGAGGAACTTCTGGCCGTTCACCGTGAAATCGTCCGCTTGAACCACATGGACGAAGGCCTGATCTATCTGCAGATCTCCCGCGGTGTGGCGGATCGCGATTTCGCTTTTCCCGCCAATGCCACGCCGACGATAACCCTGTTCACCCAGGCAAAACCCGTGCTGGACAATCCGCGCACGGAAACCGGCATTGCCATCGCCACCATGCCGGACTGGCGCTGGGAGCGGCGCGACATCAAGACGGTACAGCTTCTCTACCCCTCGATGGCCAAGATGGAGGCGCTGAAACGCGGTGCAGACGATGCATGGCTGGTGGAGGATGGTTTCGTGACCGAAGGCAGCGCCGCCAATGCGCATATCGTCAAAAAGGACGGCACGCTGGTCACGCGCGAACTTTCCAACGCACTTCTGCACGGCATCACCCGCGGAAGCATTCTCGATCTTGCGCAGGGCGCCGGAATTGCCGTCGAACAGCGCGCCTTTACGGTGGACGAGGCAAAGGATGCAGCCGAAGCCTTCATCACATCGGCGACAAATTTTGCCATGCCGGTCGTCAAGATCGACGAAGCCATCATCGGTGACGGCAAGCCCGGCCCGGTCTCGAAGACACTGCGTGAGCTTTACATAAAGACCCGCCTCGCATCGGCGATCTGATTTTCAGCCCGCATTCAGTGAGCCGCCGCACCACCGGCGGCTCCGCGCACTTGGCCCCCTATTCGGCACACAGCGGCAACCCCTTGCCTGCCGATCCGCTCCTTTTCGATAATTTCCCTGAAATGCAATCCACTGACTGCCAGCACCGCAAAGGCTGGTGGGCAAGGAACCCGCTCGAAATCGAACAAAGATTAATCACCTTATTGCGCCGCTCAAAAAACGCCCATATAGTCCCCTTCATTCGGAGTACGTGCTGTATACCGAAAATAACCGCGCCGTCCTGTCGCCAAGGGACAGGGTGAGCCGGACACAATAAGTGAGGGGATCACAACCATGAAAAACGCAATTTTCGCCGGGCTGGCTTTGACGATTGCCGGCTTTGCAACCTCCGCAACCGCCGAAACGGCCTGGGACATGTCGGTCGTCTGGCCGGAAGGTAATTTTCACACCAAGAACGCGGTAAAATTCGCTGAAACCGTAAAGACCGTCACGAATGGCGAGGTCGCCATCACCGTGCATTCCGGCGGGTCACTCGGCATCAAGGGCCCGGAAGGCATGACCGCCGTGCGCGACGGCATCGTTCCCATCGCCGATATTCTGATGAGCCAGCAGGTGGGTGAAGCACCGGTACTGGGTGTCGAGACGCTGCCATATCTGGCCCCGACGATGCCTGACCTTGCGCTGCTGCACAAATTCTTCCGCCCCAAGATCGAGGAAGTCGCAACCTCGATGAACCAGAAGCTGCTTTACATGGTGCCCTGGCCGGGACAGGCCGTCTATGCGCCGAAACCGATCGAAAAAATTGAAGACGTCAACGGCCTCAAGATCCGCGTCGTCGATGCCAACGGCCATAATTTCTTCCACGCCCTTGGCGCTCTTCCTGTTCAGATGCCATGGGGCGAAGTCGTGCCGTCGCTTGCCGCCGGCACCATCAACGGTGTCACGACCTCCTCTTCGTCCGGTGTCGACGGCGCTTTCTGGGAGTTCATGAAAAACATGAGCACCTTCAACTGGCAGGCATCTTCCAACATCGTCACCGTCAATCTCGATGCCTGGAATGCCCTGTCGCCAGAAAATCAGGCGGCGATCGAACAGGCATCGAAGAAACTCGAAGGCGAATTCTGGCTGGTCAGCCGGGCCGAGGACGAAACCAAGCTCGCCACCCTGAAGGAAAAGGGCATTACCGTCACGTCGCCTTCTCCCGAACTCAAGGCCGCCCTCATCGAGCGCGCCAAGCCGTTGTGGGACGATTTTCTCAAGCGCGTGCCCGATGCCGCGCCCTATGTCGAAGCCTATCTGAAGGCGCGCAACTGACTTTCTCCCGTCGGAAATGAAAGGGCAGCCGGCAATCCCGGCCGGCTGTCCGCCTCCTTCTGCGCACTCCGGAGAAACATCATGAGAAATCCAGCCAGTCCCGCATTCGCTGCCATCATAACGCCGATCGACCGGTTGACGGAGGCTGCAAACGTGCTTGCAGCCCTGTCTCTCCTCGGCATTTTCATTCTCATCGCCTGCGAAATCCTTCTCAGAAACCTTGCCGGCTACTCCCTGCCATTCGCCTGGGATGTCGCCGCTTACCTGATGGCCACGAGCTTCATGCTCGCCGGCGCCAGCGCGCTGAAATCCGGTTCGCATGTCCGCGTCACCGCAATAGGCGAGACACTTTCTTCAACCGGCGCAAGGCGGCTGGATATGGTGGCATGCCTTGTCGGCCTTGTTATCTGCGTTGCGCTTTCGGTCGCATTGACGGACATGGCGATCCTGTCCGCGCTGCGCGGTTCAACCTCCTCATCGGTCATCCGCATTCCGCTCGTCTATCCGCAGAGCGCGCTCGCAATCGGCGCGATCATCCTGAATTTGCAGATGCTGGCGCAGTTTCTGCGGCTTCTTCGCGGCGAAACACTTTCAACCGGCCCGGGACTGGAATAAATCATGGGAAAGATCACCTTCAGCCTGCTCGGCCTGATGACGCTCATTCTGGGTACGGGGGTCTGGATCGGCCTTGGCCTCGTCGGCACCGGGGCGGCGCTGGCCGCACTCTATCGCCCCGCTTTGCCGCTTTTCAAGCTGCTGGCCCAGCAAACCTGGAACACGCTGGTTTCGCCGGAAATGCTGGCCCTGCCGCTCTTCATCTTCATGGCGGAAATCCTGTTCCGAACGAAGATTTCAGAGGCGCTGTTCTCCGGCCTCGCCCCCTGGCTTCGGCATGTGCCCGGCCGGCTTGCCCATATCACCGTTCTCGGCTGCACGCTCTTTGCCTCCGTCTGCGGCTCATCCGCGGCCACCACGGCAACGGTCGGGCGCATCACCGCAAAGGAACTTATTTCGCGCGGTTATAACCGCGACCTCATTACCGGCAGTCTTGCGGGGGCGGGAACGCTGGGCTTTCTCATCCCGCCATCGACGATCATGATCATCTATGGGGTCATGGCGGAGGAATCGATCCTGAAGCTGTTCATGGCGGGCATCCTGCCGGGCCTGCTGATGGCCGCATCCTATATGGGCTATATCGGCATCCGGGCGCTGATGAATCCGGCCCTTGTCGGTGAGGCCCTCGCGCCCACCACCTTCATCGAAAAGCTGGTGGCGTTGAAGGATCTGGGACCGCTGCTGCTGCTCATCATCGGCGTGGTCGGCTCGATGTATGGCGGGATCGCCTCGCCGACGGAAGCAGCCGCGGTCGGCGTCGGCGGCGCAATCCTCATCGGCGCTTTCCAGAAGACGCTGAACCTTTCGAACCTCATGCAGGCGGCGAAACAGGCGGCCGATTCCTGCGCCATGATCGGCCTCATCATGGTCGGCGCGATGTTCCTGTCGACCGTCATCGGTTATCTCGGCATGCCGCGCTATATCGCCGGCATCATCGAGGGCTGGGGCCTTTCGCCATTCATGCTCATCATCGTGCTCCTGATCTTCTACATCATCCTCGGCACGGTGATGGAAGGGCTGGGCTGCATCGTCATGACGCTGCCGATCACCCTGCCGCTGGTCATGGCGGCCGGTTACAGCAAGGTCTGGTTCGGCATATTCATCGTCATCGTGGTGGAGATGGCGCAGGTCTCGCCGCCCGTCGGTTTCAACCTCACCGTCATCCAGCGCCTGACCGGTGACAGCATGGCCCGCATTACCCGGGCGACCATGCCGTTCTTCTTCATCATGTGCGCTTTTGTCCTGCTCATCGCCGTCTTCCCGGAAATCGTTTCGATCGTTCCGGACATGCTGGCGAATAATTGACGCAAACGGCTTGCCGGCCAAAGCGCTCCCATGCGCAGGGCCGGCATCCCCCAGACCCGACTCCGCTGCGGTCAATTCCACGGGTTGGAACAGAACCCTTGCAACACAGGCGGCTCAAATAGGAACATGTCATGTCGCTCATAAATTCCAGTACCAAGGGTGTGTTCGTCATTGCCTGCACACCGTTTGCCGAAGACGGTTCGCTCGATGGCGAAAGCATCGGCCGCATGGTCGACTTCTATTATGAAAAAGGCGCGGACGGGCTGACAATCCTCGGCATGATGGGGGAAGCACCCAAGCTCACCCTGGCGGAATCGATCGAAGTCACGAAGCTGACGCTGAAGCGTTCCGAAGGAAAACCCGTGGTGGTTGGCGTCTCCGCACCCGGCCTTGCCGCCATCGGCGAACTGACCAAGGCAGCCATGGATCTGGGTGCCGCCGGCGTCATGGTCGCTCCGCCACCCGCGCTGCGGACCGATGAGCAGATCGTCGTCTATTATCGCAACGTCGTCGAGACTGTCGGCGCCGACGTGCCTGTGGTGCTGCAGGACTTCCCGCTCTCCACCGGCGTTCAGATAAGCGCAAAAACCCTGGGCGTCATCTTCGAGGCCCATCCCAGCATCGTCATGCTCAAGCATGAGGATTGGCCGGGCCTGCAAAAGATCACAGACCTGCGCGAAGCGGAGGCCAAAGGCCGTCGCCGCACCTCCATCCTGTGCGGCAATGCCGGTGTTTTCCTGACCGAGGAAATGCAGCGCGGCGCCGATGGCGCCATGACCGGTTTCGCCTATCCGGAAATGATGGTGGATGTCGTCCGTCTCAGCAATGAGGGCAGATACGAGGCAGCGCAGGACTTGTTCGATGCCTATCTACCGCTGATGCGCTATGAACAGCAGCCCGGTCTCGGCCTTGCCGTGCGAAAACATGTTCTAGCAAAACGCGGCGCCATCGCCAGCGCGACCCAGCGCCGTCCAGGCGCACCGCTGAGCGCGCTCGCCGTGAAGGAAGTCGAGACGCTGATCGAACGGCAGATGCGCCGATTGGCCCTGTTGCGTTGACGGAGATGAATTCACTGCCGCTGTGACGGACCCGATCAGCGAGGCAATGCGGGAACGGAATTTCTGCTCGCTTCGCGACGAGCCCAACGAAGCTCATGGACAACAGATATACAGGGGAAACTCCCCTCTCCCGGTAAGTCACTGTGACAAATAGACTTATCGGGAGAGGGGAATGGTACGGTTGAGTGGGGTCGAACCACCGACCTCAGGTGCCACAAACCTGCGCTCTAACCAACTGAGCTACAACCGCACATGAAACGCCGAAGCGGCGTCACGGGGGGTGACATAAAAGGTGTTTTCCCCATTTGCAAGTGCCTCTTCGAATTTTGCGAAAAAAGGCTGAGAAAGGCAAGTGCTTTTCAATGGGCCGGGCTGACATAAAGAGGCCGCAGCGGCCTGTTGATGTTAACTCTATTTGGCGATTCATCCGGCGGATGGTGGACCGGACCGCGCTGTGAAGTTATTTAAAATTCTGTTAACGTGATGCCTCGGCGGGTTTACGTTTAGAGCTTCATGAGGAAGCCGAAAAGCCCGCAAGGTCCGGTAGTGCCAGAATAGGTTTCGACATGCCCGCCGTCCAGTATCCCTTTATCGATATCGCAGTGCATGAACGGGTGCGTGAAGGTTTCGGGCGCGGCGCGGCCATGGCGTTGTTCTCGCTCGACCTTAAAAACGCCCTTTGGGCCAATGGCCGGGGTGCGGCGCTGTTCGGCACGCCGATGGTCTATGATTTTCTGGAACAGGGTCCGAAACCGCAGGACGTGACCTTTCGGCAATTGGCGGCCACGGCGGCGCGGCTTTCCAAAGCGGGCGACAGCCTGCCGTTTACCATTCGCATCACGTCGGGTTTCCGCAGCCTTGCCGTTACGGCGCGCGCGGAAATCATCGAGGCCGAACCCAGCCAGCCGGCCATCCTGTTTTCCGCCCTCACCGACCAAGTCGCACCCGACACGGCGGAATGCGCCCGGCGCATGATCGAAGGTTTCGACGACCCCGATATCCATATGGCGGTTCTGAACGGCGAGAACGAGATTGTCGCCGCCTCGCCCGGCTTTTCGTCGCTCGGCATCACACCGCATACCGCACGGACACTGGTGAAAATGGCAGCCGGACAGTCCGGCCATCTCGTCAAGCGGCCGGTGCCGACCGGCAAGGGCTATCTGCCCGCCGCCACCGGCCAGATTGCGGCATCGCCCGAACTGAACCTGATGTTCGTGGTCGAAACCGCGCTGGGCACACTCGATCCCGTCAACGGTTTCGCAGAAGACAGGCCGCAGGAAACGCCAGCTGCCGCCGAGCCCGCCCTGCCGGTTGCGGAGGTCGCGCCTGTTGCCGCTGCAACCTCCTTCGATTCCGTGCTCGATGCCGTCGCTGGCATCGAGGATGTGGAAGAGGTTCAGGAACTGCCGGCCGATCCCGAAGAAGAAGTGGCAGCGCAGCAGGATGAGAACAGCCTTCTCTCATTGCCGGAAAACGGAGCGGAGACCCCGGCGGCGCTATCCGCGCAGGACGCCGACGCCGCTGCGCATGTGGCGATGACCGACGACATCGCCGATCTTTTCGAACTCGATGAGGATGAAGCAGAAGCTCCCTTAACCGAGCGCGCAGTCACCGATGCTCCCGCCGAAGAGATCCGAGCCGAAGAAAACGCAGTCGCGGACGATGAAATCGTCGAAACCGCGCCGTCAGAAGCTGCTCCTGCGGTGGATGAGGAGAAAACGACGGAAACGGAGACCGAGGAGACGGACATCGGCGCTGGCGCAGAAGCGCAGCCTTTTGTTTTCAATGCCGGTGCGCGCGCTTCCCGTTTCGTCTGGAAAATCGATGCGGAGGGACGCTTCAGTTCGATCTCGCATGAATTTGCAGAGGCTGTGGGCGCCAAGGCGGCTGCCGTGGAAGGCATGGGCTTTGCCGATGTCGCGGCCCTGTTCAATCTCGATCCCGACGGCAAAATCCGCGAGCTTCTCGGCCGTCGCGACACATGGTCGGGCAAGACGATCTACTGGCCGGTGGAAGGCACATCGCTGATGGTGCCGATCGATCTTGCCGCCCTGCCCACCTATACGCGCTCACGCGAATTCGACGGTTTCCGCGGTTTCGGCATCGTGCGGCTTGCCGATGCCGCCGAAGACCCGCATGCCACCGGCCTGACCTTCCTCAACGGCGAAGAGGCCGATCCGACGGAAGCCCTGCCGCAGCCCACTATTGAGGATGAAAGCCACGAATTGCTGGCCTTTATCGATGAGGATGGCGAGGCAGGTGAAGATTCCGGCTCAATCGGTGAAGATGAGGTCCCGGTAACGGAGGCCGATGCGGCGGATGATGCACCGGACGTGGTTTCGGCTGAAGAACAGCACCGTGATTATACTCCGCCGGAATTCGAAGCGCCGGTTGCGGCGCCCGCGCTGGAGCCGGCCTATTCCGACAAGGTCGTCCATCTGGAGGAGCGCCGCTCGCGCTCCCGCGAGGGGCTGACCGCAGGCGAGCAGGCCGCCTTCCGCGAAATCGGCCGCGCCCTTGCGCCGGCGGATGCTGCTTCCGAAGAAGACCGGGAAACGGATGCGGAGGCCATTTCCGCTGAGCCGACCATGCAGGATATTCAGCAGGATATCGATGCGGATGCTTCGGAAAGCGCGCCCTCCGATACGGAAAATGACGACAAGAAAACCGAACCGGCGGAGGAAGACGATCTTTTCGCCGACTATGTTCGTGGCGAGCAGCCTGCGGCCATTCGCGCGCCGGCGGATGAAAGCGGTTCCGACGAAAAGCAGGAGCCTGCGGCTGACGAGCGGCCGGCTGCCGATATAGCCGCCGCCATGGTCAGCCCGTCCGTTCGCCCCGCGAATGCCTTGACGGCCGAGACGCTGGACCAGATGCCCGTGGCGCTTCTGGTGCATGCCGGCGACAGGCTGATCCACGCCAATCCGGATTTCCTGCGATTGACGGGCTATGGCTCTCTCGCCGAACTCGAAGAGGTGGGCGGTCTGGAGGCGTTGCTGCAGCGGCAGGAGCTGGAGGACATGCCGGACAACGAAGGCGGGATGGTGGTCGTCAGCTCTGACAACGACATCATTCCCGTCAAGGCGCGGCTGCAATCCATCCGCTGGGAAGAAACCAAGGCGCTGATGCTGTCTCTGGTGCCGCTTGAGGAAAAGCAGGCGACGGTTGCGGCCGCCAACGAAAATATTGCTGCCGGCGATGCCGAAAATGCGGAAGCAGGCAGCCTCTCCCTGTTGCAGGGCGAGGTGGAGGAGCTGCATTCCATTCTGGAAACGGCCACCGACGGGGTGGTGCTTCTGGGAGACGAAGGCGAAATCCGCTCGCTCAACCGTTCCGCCAGCGCGCTGTTCAACTATGACAATGGTGAAATCGCCGGCAAGCCTTTCGTCACCCTCTTTGCCCATGAGAGCCAGCGCGCCGTGCTGGATTATCTCTCCGGCCTCGCCAATAACGGTGTCGCCAGCGTGCTGAATGACGGCCGCGAAGTGATCGGCCGCGAAGCATCCGGCGGCTTCCTGCCGCTGTTCATGACCATCGGCCGACTTAAATCCTCGCATGGCTATTGCGCGGTTATCCGCGACATCACCCAGTGGAAGCGCACCGAAGAAGAACTGCGCAACGCCAAGCGGGCGGCGGAAACCGCCAATGCCCACAAGACCGATTTCCTGGCGCGCGTCAGCCATGAAATCCGCACGCCGCTCAATGCCATCATTGGCTTTGCCGACATGATGGCGACCGAACGTTTCGGGCCGATCGGCCATCCGCGTTATGTGGAATATGCCAATGATATCGGCCGTTCCGGCCGGCATGTGCTCGACATCGTCAACGATCTGCTCGATATCTCCAAGATCGAGGCCGGGCAGATGGATGTGGATTTCGTTGCCGTGCCGCTCAACGAAACGGTGGCCGAGGCGGTCTCGCTGGTGCAGCCGCAGGCCAACAACCAGCGCGTCATCATCCGCACCGCTCTTGCGCAATCCGTGCCGCAGATCGTCGCCGACCTGCGCTCGATCAAGCAGATCGTGCTGAACATCCTGTCGAACGCCATCCGCTTCACGCCGTCCGGCGGCCAGATCGTGGTGTCCACCGCCTATGAGGCCAATGGCAGCGTGTCGCTGCGCATTCGCGACACCGGCATCGGCATGACCCGGGCGGAACTGGAACAGGCCATGAAGCCGTTCCGGCAGGTGGCTTCCTCCGGCAAGCGCGTGCGCGGCGACGGCACCGGGCTCGGCCTGCCGCTGACCAAGGCCATGGTGGACGCCAACCGGGCGAATTTCTCCATCACCTCGACACCGAATGAAGGCACGCTGGTGGAAATCACCTTTCCGTCGCAACGGGTTCTTGCCAACTGAGGTCATGCGGGCGTAGCAATGCGGAAGCCGCCGGCACCATGGTCGCCGGTTGAGGCCTTTGCACGACAGTAGACTGGCATGTCCATGACGGTTTCCCTTCCGGCAACAAGACGCTTCTCGGTGTTGCCCATCACGGCGGTCATCGTCGCGGCCATTGCCGCCATGCCCATTCTGGCAATTTTCTGGCTGGCGCTGACGGGGAGCACGGAAGGATGGCAGCATCTTCTCGCCAATGTCCTGCCGCGCGCCGGGTTTCGCACCTTCCTGCTCTTGGGGATGACGGCCGCGACGACGGCTTTCTTCGGCATCGTCTGCGCCTGGCTTGTCACCACATTCGAATTTCCGCTGCGGCGGTTATTGTCCGCGGCACTCGTGCTGCCGCTCGCCATCCCCTCCTATCTCGCCGCCTATGCGTTCGGCGAGTTTCTCGACTTTACCGGCCCGGTGCAAAGCGCGTTGCGCGCCGCTTTCGGTTATCACAGCATCCGCGATTACTGGTTTCCGGACATACGCTCGCTCGGCGGCGCGGTGATCGTTCTGAGTTCGGTACTCTATCCTTACGTTTATCTCTCGGCCCGCGCCGCCTTTTCCATGCAGGGGCGGTTTGCGGCCGAAGCGGCCCGCACGCTTGGCGCAAAACCGCTGAACGTGTTCTTCTCCGTGCAATTGCCGATGGCCCGGCCGGCCATCGCCATCGGGCTTTCTCTGGTCCTGATGGAGACGCTGAACGATATCGGCGCGGTCGAGTATCTCGGCGTCCAGACGCTGACCTTCACCATTTACGAAACCTGGCTCAATCGCGGCAATCTCGCCAATGCGACGCAGATCGCCGCCGTCATTCTCGTCATCGTCGGTGCGCTGATCGTCATCGAACGCAATGCGCGGGAAAAACAGCGCTTCGGCGCGCCGAAAGCGACAAGCATGGCGCAGCGTCACCGGCTGAAAGCGCTCAACGGCTGGCGGCGCTGGGGCGCGAGCCTTTTCTGCTTCGTTCCCGTGGCGAGCGGCTTTTTCATTCCCGTCATCGTGCTGGGCGGTTACGCCGCCAGGAGGCTCGATGCCCTGTTTGCGCCGAAGCTTCTGAAAGCACTCGGACACAGTCTCGAAGTCTCGCTTTCCGCCGCCTTCGTGACGCTGATAGCCGCTTTCGTGTTTTCCTATTCCATCCGCACCGAGCGCTCGCGCACCTCGAAGGTGGCCGCCCGCTTCGGCTCCATGGGATATGGCGTGCCGGGAACCGTGCTCGCCATCGGGGTGCTCATTCCGCTGGCCAGCCTCGACAATGGCGTCGATGGCTTCATCCGCGCACATTTCGGTTTTTCCACCGGGCTGCTGCTCTCCGGCACCGCCTTCGCCATCATCTACGCCCACGCCGTGCGCTTCATGACCATGGCGGAAGGCACGCTCGATGCCGGTTTCCAGAAGCTCTCGCCGCATATCGACATGGCCTCGCGGACGCTTGGGCGCAACCGGGCGCAGACGCTTTTCAAGGTGCTGTTGCCCAACATGCGGCCCGCGGCGCTGACGGCTTTTCTGCTCGTTCTGATCGAATCCATGAAGGAACTTCCGGCCACGATCCTGCTCCGGCCTTTCGGTTTCAACACGCTGGCCACGCTGGTTTATGAGGATGCGTCCCGCTCAAGGGTGCAGGATGCGGCCGTGCCGGCGATCATCATCATCATTGCCGGGCTTATTCCCGTGCTTCTCGTCTCGAAATCGATGGATCATCCGGAAAACCGCTGAATGGCACGGGCCTTTGCGGTAAAAAGAAAGGCGGCCTTGCGGCCGCCTGGATGAGTTGTGCTTTTCAACGAGAGAAAGGGGGACAATCTCGCCAGATGGAAATTATCAGTCCCGGCTATCAAAAATTTGACGGCCCTGCGTTGGGTTTACTTTCCGCCAACTCCTATTAACAAGCGGTTAAAACCAAAATCGATCAATTACCGACGAAAATTCCTATTCTGAGACCGTAAAGCGCCGAAACTAAATTAACAGTTTCTACTTTTCTCGCGATTTCAACAGTAACGCGTAAAAATCGACGCAGGATATTCGATCAGTTCCGCGCCGCCGCATGTTCGTCCCGCATCCGCTGCAATTCGGTGCGTTTGGAAGCGATGGAGGCGACAATCACGCCGATGGTGACAAGCCCGATCAGGATCGTGCAGATGGCGTTGATTTCCGGCGTCACACCGAGGCGAACCTGCGAATAGATCTTGATCGGCAGCGTGGTTGCACCGGGGCCGGTGGCGAAGCTGGCGATCACCAGATCGTCCAGCGACAGGGTGAAGGCCAGCATCCAGCCGGCGATGACGGCGGGGAAGATGAGCGGCAGGGTGATGCGGAAGAAGGTCTTGACCGGCGGGCAGCCGAGATCGAGCGCGGCTTCCTCGAGACTGCGATCGAAGGTCAGGAGCCGCGACTGCACGACGATCGCCACGTAACACATGGTGAAAGTCGTATGGGCGATAACCACCGTCCAGAAACCGCGATCCACCCCGACGGCCACGAAGAGCAGCAGCAGCGACAGGCCGGTGATTACTTCCGGCATGACGAGCGGCGCATAGATCATGCCCGAAAACAGCACCCGGCCCGGAAACCGCGCGAACCGTGTCAGCGACAGCGCCGCCAGCGTTCCGAGGATGGTGCCGATGGTGGCGCTGAGGATGCCGACGCGCAGCGTCACCCAGGCCGCATCCATCAGCCCCTGGTTCGACCACATGGAGCGGTACCATTGCAGCGAGAAACCGCCCCAGACGGTGACGAGCTTCGAGGCATTGAAGGAATAAACGATCAGGATGATGATCGGGATATAAAGAAAGGCAAAACCGAGGGTGAGGACGGTGATGTCGAATTTTCCGCGCTTCATGGCTTCACCCTACCTTCTTCTGCTGGTTCTGGAAGATGGCGATGGGCACCACCAGCAACAGCAGCAGCAGCACCGCCACGGCGGAAGCCAGGGGCCAGTCGCGGTTGCCGAAGAATTCCGTCCACAGCGTCTTGCCGATCATCAGCGTCTGGGCGCCGCCGAGCAGATCGGGAATGACGAATTCGCCTGTTATCGGAATGAAGCAGATCATCGAGCCGGCAATGACGCCCGGCAACGACAGCGGGAAGGTGATCTTCCAGAAGGCCTTCCATGGCGGGCAGCCGAGATCGGCCGCCGCTTCCAGCAGCGTATTGTCGAGCTTTTCCAGCGCCGAATAGAGCGGCAGCACCATGAAGGGCAGATAGGAATAAACGATGCCGATGAAGATCGCCGTTTCCGTACGGAAGATATTGACCTGCTGGTCCGGTCCGAGAAAACCGAGCCATTGGAACAGCACCGTCAACAGGCCTTCCGGCTTCAGAATGCCGATCCAGGCGTAAACGCGGATCAGGAACGAGGTCCAGAACGGCAGGATCACCAGCATCACCAGTGTCGGGCGAATGGAAGACGGCGCACGCGCCATGGCGAGCGCCATGGGATAGCCGATCAGGAGCAGCAGAAAGGTGGAGATGAAGGCGATGCGCAGCGATGACAGATAGGCGTCGATGTAGAGCGGGTCTTCCGTCAGGAAGAGGTAGTTCTCGAAATCCAGTTCGGAGAAGAACGCGCCGAGCTTCGAAAACCCTTCGAAGACCGGCGTATAGGGCGGCATGGAGATCGCCGTATCCGACAGCGAGATTTTGAAGATGATGAAAAACGGTGCTGCGAAGAATAGCAGCAGCCAGAAATAGGGAACCGCGACGACCAGCCAGCGCCAGGGGCTTTGCCGGTTTTCAGGAGTGGTGATCGCCATCGAAGCCTCCCTCAACGCGTCAGGACGAGGCCGGAATCCGGCTTCCAGTTCAGCCACACCATATCGCCGAAGGTGATCGGGCGATCGACGAGACGCGAAACATTCGCCTGCGCGGCGCGAATGACGCGGCCATCGGCAAGCTTGACGATGAAGACGGAGAAGTCGCCGAGATAACCGATATCCCAGACCTCGCCATAGGCGGAATTGACGCTGCTGTCGGCGGGCTGGTCGAGCGAGATGCGGACCTTTTCCGGGCGGATGGCGAAAGCCACCTGGCTGCCGGTCGCAGCGGCGCATTCCTGCTCCACCGCCACCTTCAGCCCTTCGCAATCCAGCGTCACCAGACCGGGCTTGCCGATATCGGAAGCATTGGCGACGACATTGGCGTCGAAAATATTGATATCGCCGATGAAATCCGCCACGTAGCGGCTGTTCGGCGCTTCATAGATCTCGGCCGGCGTCGCCACCTGCACGACATTGCCCTTGTCCATGACAGCGATGCGGTCCGAGACCGTCATCGCTTCTTCCTGGTCGTGGGTGACGATGAGGAAGGTGAGACCGAGATTGGTCTGGATGTCCATCAGTTCGAATTGCGTTTCCTCGCGCAGCTTCTTGTCGAGCGCGCCGAGCGGTTCATCCAGCAGAAGCACCTTGGGTCGCTTGGCAAGTGAGCGGGCGAGCGCCACGCGCTGCCGCTGGCCGCCGGAAAGCTGGCTTGGCTTGCGCCTTGCGAATTCCGTGAGCTTGACGAGCCGCAGCATTTCTTCGACGCGCGCGGCGATATCCGCCTTGGGCAGACCGTCCTGCTCCAGACCGAAAGCGACGTTCTTTTCCACCGACATATGCGGGAAAAGCGCGTAGGACTGGAACATCATGTTGGTGGGGCGCTTATAGGGCGGCACGCCGGAAATATCCTTGCCCTGCAGCAGGATGCGCCCTTCGGTCGGCTCCTCGAAACCGGCCAGCATGCGCATCAGCGTGGTCTTGCCGCAGCCGGAGGGACCGAGCAGCGAGAAGAACTCGCGTTCATAGATATCGAGCGTCAGATTGTTGACGGCGACGAAATCGCCGAAACGTTTGGTGACGTTTTCAAAGCGGATGAAGGGTACCGCATCGGGATTGTCCCAAGGGCTAAATTTGCGTTTGACCGGCCCCAGAGTTTTCGCCATTCACCCTACCCTCAAATCCCGTTGGTCTTGTAGATTTGAGCATCGGATTTTCCGACTTTCGGTCCGATGCTTTGAGGCGGGCGACGCCGGCAGGTAACGGAACCTGCCGGCAAAGGATCAGAGAAACAGGCCCGCCGGCCGTTCCTCAACCAGCGGGCGGAAGTGTCAGCTGCCGGTCTTTATCTGCGTCCAGACGCGGTTCAGGACGCGCTGTTCCTTCGGTCCGTAGGGCGAGATGGTGAAGAGCTTCTTCAGCGTCTCGGCATCGGGATAGACCGCCGGGTTCTTGGCGACGGACTCATCCATCAGCGCCTGCGAGGCGAGGTTGCCATTGGCATACTGAACATAGTTGGAGGCCTTGGCGATGACTTCCGGCCGCATCAGATAGTTGATGAAGGCGTGGGCTTCCTCGACATTCTTGGCATCCGCCGGGATGGCAAGGTTGTCGAACCACATATAGGTGCCTTCCTTCGGAATGACGTAGTTCACCTCGACGCCGTTCTTGGCTTCCTCGGCGCGGCTCTTCGCCTGCAGGATATCGCCCGACCAGCCGATGGTGATGCAGCTGTCGCCGTTCGCCAGTTCATCGATATAGGCGGAGGAATTGAAGGTCTTCACATAGGGGCGGATCTTCATATAGACGTCGCCGCCCGCCTCGAGATCGGCGGTTTCCTTGCTATCCGGATTCTTGCCGAGATAGTTCATGGCGATGGCAAAGGTCTCGTCGGACGCATCGAGAATATTGATGCCGCAGGATTTCAGCTTTTCGGCATTTTCCGGCTTGAAGAGAATATCCCAGCTGTCGACCGGAACATCGCCGAGCGCCGCCTTTACCTTGGCGACATTATAGCCGATGCCGGTGGTGCCCCACATGTAGTTCACGGCATATTCGTTACCGGGATCGTATTTGGCCAGACGCTCGGAAACCTCGGGCCACATGTTCTTCAGATTCGGCAACTTGGACTTGTCGAGTTTCTGGAACACGCCGGCATTGATCTGGCGGGCGAGGAAGGGCCCGGTCGGCACCACGACATCATAACCGGAGCTGCCGGCCAGAAGCTTGGTTTCCACAAGCTCGTTGCTGTCGAAAACGTCATAGACGACCTTGATGCCGGTTTCCTTGGTGAAATCGGCAAGGATCGATTCATCGATATAATCCGACCAGTTATAGACGTGGACGACCTTCTCCTGGGCCATTGCCGAGCCTGCTGCAACGAGCGCGGTGGTGAGAGCCAAGGTCAGGCGGAGAGAACGGTTTTTCATGATGTCTCCTGTTAACGCATCCTCACGATGGGAGCGTGATCCCCTTTTTTGGGAGAGACTAGAAAGGAAAACAAAAGGGAGCAAGCGGGAAATGTGCAGCACAGCATTTTCAACCAAATGTGTTCCGGCCACAAAAAAGCGAATGGAAACACCTACTGGAAGTCGAAAACACTGAGACCGGTGACCATTTCATCGAGCCCGAGCGGCCGCGTCAGCGGCGCTTCCGCCCGCGACAGACAGCCCTGCCTTTCGCACAGCCGGCACGAAGGACCGACGGCGACGGGCGCGGCACCCGAGGCGGCGGGGCCATAGACGGTCTCTCCGGCCTGGGCGAGATCGCAGCCGAGAAGCACGGCGGTGCGCCTCACCCTCTCGCCGAAACCCGCCTGCGGGCCTTCCAGTGTGCGCGACACCGTGAGGAACGCGTCGCCATCCGGCATCTCCACCGCTTCCACCAGCACCTGTGCCGGCTGGGCGAAAGCGGCATGAATATTGAGACGCGGACAGAGGCCGCCGAACCGCGCCCTTGGAAAACCGCTGGCCCCTGCAAGGCGGAAACGGTTGCCGGCATTGTCGATCTCCATCAGGAAAAACGGGATCGCCGCGGCTGACGGCCGTTGCAGGCTGACAAGACGGTTGGCCGCCTGTTCGAAAGAGACGTTGAAACGCGAGCGCAAAACCTCGAGATCGTATTTCGCCCGCTGGGCGGCGCTGAGGAATGCGCCATAGGGCATCATCAACGCATGGGCGGCGTAACGCGCCAGTTCGAAACGGGCGATGCGCCTTGCCTCCTCCCCTTTCAGGCCAAGCCCTTCAAGCTCCGTGCCGATTTCTTCGCGAAGCGCCAGAAGACAGGTCTCCATCGCCATTTCCCGCAATTGGTCAGGCTGCGACAGGCGTTCGGATAAAAACAGCCGCATCGAATGGCGGTCATAACGCCGCCTGAGATTCGGCATGGCATGAACCGGGAGGGTGCGGACCACGATGCCGTGGTTTTTCTGAAGCCATGCACGAAGGCCGGAGGCGAGATCGTCGCCCGCCGACAGGTGTTTGTGGAGTTCTTCCGCCGCCGCGTCGATGGCATGGAAATAGGCCGGCCGATTTTCAAAGACGTGGCGCACCTCGTCGATCGGCAGGCGGGTGGAGGAGAGCGCCGTCTCGTGCCCCTCCCGCGCCAGAAGATCGGAGAGATCGGAAAGGCGCTGCGCCTGCTCCCTATAGGCCCGGTAAAGCTTGAGGACACCGCTTGCCGCATTGGGCGCGGCATCGGCAACCTCGATCAGCTCCTGCGGCGACGGCACTTCACCCGAAAGCAACGGATCGGCGAAGACCTCGCGCAGCTGCCCGGCGGAACCGGCGCTTTCGCCCTGCAGGTCGTCCAGATCGACCTTGTAGACGGAGGCAAGCTTCAAAAGCAGCTGCACCGTCAGCGGCCGCTGGTTGCGCTCGATGAGGTTGAGATAGGACGGCGAAATCGCCAGCGCCTCGGCCATGGCCGTCTGCGTCAACCCAAGACCATTGCGAATGCGGCGCACGCGCGGGCCTGCAAAAATCTTGTTTTCCGACACCGCCTCGCCTCCCGTGCCTGCGACTCATACAAATCTATTACAAATTCGCGGGATGCAGGAATTTTACAAAATTTACAATTTTACATCTCCACCCTGTCATGCACTCTACAGGATAACCTCTTTCAAGTCACTGTTTTTATGTTTGTTCTGGCACTCAAATCTCGAAAAATGTAAATGTAGTCACATCAAACGGCGCCATATGATGTTGAAGAGGGCCCGTTACGGAAACCGCATTTATCATGGGAGAGAGAAGTATGACGGATTTTTACAAACTTGTTCCGGGTGCTGCGCAGGGACGTTTCGACGGCATCGAGCGCACCTACACTGCCGCCGACGTGGAACGGCTGCGCGGCTCCGTCGAAATCCGCCATTCGCTGGCCGAAATGGGCGCGAACCGGCTGTGGAAGCTGATCAACGAGGAAAATTTCGTCAACGCGCTCGGCGCGCTTTCCGGCAACCAGGCCATGCAGATGGTTCGCGCCGGGCTGAAGGCGATCTATCTTTCCGGCTGGCAGGTTGCAGCGGATGCCAATACGGCATCGGCCATGTATCCGGACCAGTCGCTTTATCCGGCCAATGCGGCGCCGGAGCTTGCCAAGCGCATCAACCGCACTTTGCAGCGCGCCGACCAGATCGAGACGGCGGAGGGCAAGGGCCTTTCAGTCGACACCTGGTTCGCGCCGATCGTCGCCGATGCCGAGGCCGGTTTCGGTGGGCCGCTCAATGCCTTCGAAATCATGAAGGCCTTTATCGAGGCAGGTGCTGCGGGTGTTCATTATGAAGACCAGCTGGCATCGGAAAAGAAATGCGGCCATCTCGGCGGCAAGGTGCTGATCCCGACGGCGGCGCATATCCGCAACCTGACGGCGGCGCGGCTCGCGGCTGACGTCATGGGTGTACCGACGCTGGTTATCGCCCGCACGGATGCGGAGGCCGCGAAGCTTCTGACCTCCGATATCGATGAGCGCGACCGTCCCTTCGTGGATTACGATGCCGGCCGCACCGTCGAGGGTTTCTACCAGGTCAAGAACGGTCTTGAGCCCTGCATCGCCCGCGCGGTGGCCTATGCGCCCTATTGCGACCTGATCTGGTGCGAGACCTCCAAGCCGGATCTCGAACAGGCGCGCAGGTTTGCCGAGGGCGTGCACAAGGTGCATCCGGGCAAGAAGCTCGCTTACAATTGCTCGCCGTCGTTCAACTGGAAAAAGAACCTCGACGACGCGACGATTGCCAAGTTCCAGCGCGAGCTGGGCGCGATGGGCTACAAGTTCCAGTTCATCACGCTTGCCGGTTTCCACCAGCTGAATTTCGGCATGTTCGAACTGGCGCGCGGTTACAAGGACCGGCAGATGGCGGCCTATTCCGAGCTTCAGGAAGCGGAATTCGCAGCCGAGGTCAATGGTTACACCGCCACCAAGCACCAGCGCGAAGTCGGCACCGGCTATTTCGACGCCGTGTCGCTCGCCATTTCCGGCGGCGCGTCTTCGACCACCGCCATGAAGGAATCCACCGAGCACGACCAATTCCGCCCGGCGGCCGAATAAAATCGAAAAACTGCCCTTCCCGATGACGGGAAGGGCTTGCAAACCGGATCAAGAACCCCAACCAATAATGAGAGGAGAAATACCATGAATGCCCATAACCCCATCAAAACCCACGTCAAGGAACGCGCCGAGGAGCAGTCCTCCGCCATGACGCAGGATCAGCAGGCCGCCATCCGCATGCTGGCCAACGATCTGCACCGCCTCAACCAGGCCGTCATGAAAGCCGTCGAGGCCGGCGTTTCCGTCGAGCTGGTCCGCTCAGCCCGCCACCATGGCGGCGGCGGCAACTGGGGGGATCTGCTTATCCCCGTCATCGTCGCGCAGGGGCGTGACGCCGCCTGAAACGAAAGACCGGAACATCATAATCGATGCTCCGGTCTTCAATGCAAACGTCAGAAGTGGCCGCCTCAGAAACTCGCCGATACGGAAACGCCGATGCTTACATTGACGCCCATCGCCTCGACGTTACCCTGGAGTTGAGGCGCATAGGGAGCGAAGCAGGCAAGCTGCGTCAGTGGAATCGGGTTCAGAACGGCCGGCGATTCCCACGCCAGATGCATCGCCACACCGCCCACGAGCTTTTCCCAGCCTGCGATCTTGGTGCCTGCGGCTCCCGGCGCAATTGCCGTGACAGATTGCGAAAGAGCATCGGCAACGACTGCCGCGAGACCCTTGCTGACTGCTGCATAAAAGAGCTTTGCTGCTTCTTCCGGCGTTCCTGCTGCGGACATCGCACTTACATATGATGCTGAAATTATCATGGCGGCCTCAACCTAAAGGGGTTAAACTTACAAGAGGCAACCTATGGATATTTTGACGCGTACGCAACTATAAATTATTTAAAGTTATTTATGCAACCAAAAGTAATTTCACCTATGCGGGGCGGCTCTTACGTCCGGCATATAGATCGGAATGGCTCTTGATCAGACGGGTCATCCGATCCGCCACCGCCCTGATATCGCGGCGGTGGCGGTCGTCATTGTTCATGACGATCCATTGATTGTGGCGAAGGCTCTCCAATTCTTCGCCTTCCCGAGCGAGCCGCGCATCCGCATCGCCCACGAAACAGGGGAGCACCGCGACCCCCGCCCCGGCCAGCACCAGATCGAGAAGCGCCGTCGGCCGGTTCACCGTTACCACGATCTCGTTGTCACGATTTTCATGCGGCCAGCGCAGATAGGTTGAAATGGCGTTTTCCTCCGCCACCGCCAGCCAGCGGTCGGCGACGGAAACGGCCGCGTTGCGCAGCCTGTAGGGCGCATAGGCCACCTCCCCCGTCCTGATGGCGGCAAGGTTCTTTTCCTGCGGTTCGAAAGCGCGAATGCCGATATCGTTTTCGCGATGGGCCAGAGACGCCCTCTGTTCGGCAATGAAAAGATCGATGCGGAAATCGTCGCGATCGGTGCAGATGGCGGAGAAATTTCCGGTCAGCAGCCAGGCGTTCCAGGTACCGACGGCGATGCGCACGACGGACGAGGCCGACGACGCCTTCTGCCATCCCTCGATGTCCCTTGCCGCATTCTCCATCGCCTGAAGCCGGTCGAACAGCGTACGGCCATCCGCCGTCAAGGCGTATCCCGTCTGGCTGCGCTGGAACAGCGCCTTGCCGATACGCTCCTCCAGCTCGACCATGCGCCGCCCCACCGTCGCGGGGCTCAAGCCCGTCAGCGCCGCAGCACCCGTCAGGCCGCCGCTGCGTGACACATCGAGGAAAAGCTGGTAGGAATCCCAGGTGACGTTTTTCATGGATGAAAAACGTAGCGCATTTTCTTGCGCAGATAAATCAAAAAACGGCGCGCATCATGGCCCTCCGCATTAGAAGGAGAGCGACATGCACGCGATTTTTGCAGCCCGCATTATCATCGAAAACCAGCAGCCGCGCACACGGCACGAAGCCATTCTGCAGGAAGAGAAATTTTATGCCGATATGGCCGAGGCATCTCGGCCGTGGCGCCTTTTCAGCGCGCTCATCAGCTTGATAAAAGCGAAGGGTCGCCGATCAGTAAAAGAGGGCGATCAGGGCTGCCAGAGCACCGGCGGCGATGAGGCTCAGGCGAAAGGCCAGCTGACGGCTATCGTTGTCGGTGCGGGCGATGGCAATGGCGCGAGGGCGGCGATGTGCAGATCTGTTCATGCGCGGGTTCCTGACGAAAAACTCAACCGACCCATGCCCTGTTAAGGCCTCCAGCACGACTTCATGTGCAGCGGGATCATTAAGCGATCCGGCTTTGCTGGCATTTGGTCAGGATGACTCCGCGCCCATTAACAGATTATTAAAAGAGAGAGGAAGGGCCACAACTTTACCAACTGAAATTGAGTTGGCGAACAGGTCACATCCGCACTCCGTCACCCCGGACTGGTTCCGGGGTCCAGCGCGATCAAGTCCTTGATCGCGAAAGACTCTTCATGGCGCAGACGCGCCGTGGCTGGATGCCGGATCAAGTCCGGCATGACGAAGGAGAGAGGTCCGAACTTTTCCACCGCCAGAGACGATCACGCGAATTCGCCGGCCGCCTGCCCGGAGGCCCATGCCCACTGGAAATTATAACCGCCGAGCCAGCCGGTCACATCGACACATTCGCCGATGAAATAGAGGCCGGGCACGGATTTCGCAGCCATGCTGCGGGAATTGAGACCGGTCGTGTCCACACCGCCGAGCGTGACTTCCGCCGTGCGATAACCTTCAGAGCCGGCCGGCTTGATCTGCCAGTCCTGCACCTCGCCCGCCAGCTTTGCCAGCACCTTGTCGGACATATCCGCCAGATGGCCGGTGAGGCCGGATTGTTCGACGACGTGCTGGGCGAGCCGTTTCGGCAGGATTTCCGACAGAGCGGTCTGAGGCGACTGGCGCCCGTTCTTCTGCTTCGCCTGCTTCAGCAGCGCGGCTATATCGCGATGCGGCTCGAGCTTCAGGCGAACCACATCACCCTCGCGCCAGTAGGATGAGATTTGCAGGATCGAGGGTCCGCTCAAACCGCGATGGGTGAAGAGCAGCGCTTCCTCAAACGAGGTCTTGCCGTGATAGACTTCTGCCGGAACCGCGACGCCGGCAAGCGGGCTCAGCTTTTCCAGCGAGGCGGGATCAAGCGTCAGCGGCACGAGGCCCGGACGAGTCTCGATGAGCTTGAGGCCGAACTGTTCGGCGATCTGATAGGCGAAACCGGTCGCGCCCATTTTCGGGATGGACTTGCCTCCCGTCGCCACAATGAGGCTTTCCGCCTCGATAACGCCGGCGGATGTCGTGACGCGGAAACGGACGCCATCATGGGTGACGGCCGAGACTGACGTTTCGAGCCGCAGCTTCGCATTCACCGCCTGCATTTCGCCAAGCAGCATACGGATGATGTCCTTGGCGCTGTCATCGCAAAAGAGTTGGCCGAGCGTTTTTTCATGCCAGCCGATGCGGTGTTTTTCGACAAGGGCGATGAAATCGCGCGGCGTATAGCGGGCGAGCGCGGATTTGGCGAAATGCGGGTTGGCGGAGAGATAATTCTTCGGCCCGGCATGGATATTGGTGAAGTTGCAGCGGCCGCCGCCAGAGATGCGGATCTTTTCGCCCGGCGCTTTCGCATGGTCGAGAATGACGACGGAGCGGCCGCGCTGGCCGGCGCGGATGGCGCACATCATGCCGGCGGCGCCCGCCCCCAAAATCAGCACGTCACATTTCTCTGTCATCATTCCATCCGATCCGTTTCCTTTCCTCTTTTCGAAGTGCCGCCGCTTGTCAATGGCGCTTTCCCCCTCGCCAATTGCCAAACTACGGTTATGATGGCGCCAGTCGAAACACAGACCCGGTGATACATGCCCGCCAAGAAAACCATGCTCCGCCCGAAGAAACAGGCAACCATGGCAAAGACACCTCCCCTCGACCTTTCCTCCCCCCGTGGCGTTTCCTCCTGGCGCGAAGCCGCGCAATGGCTGCGGGCGCGCGGGATCGAAGACATAGAATGCATCACGCCCGACCTTGCCGGCGTTCCGCGCGGCAAGATGATGCCGACGGCGAAATTCACGGGCGACACCTCGCTTGCCCTGCCATCCGCGCTCTACCGCCATACGATCTCCGGCGAATATCCCGATGAGACAGCGAATTTCCGTTACGAGCCGCGCGACAGCGACCTGAAGCTGGTGCCCGATCTTTCCACCCTTTCCGTGGTGCCCTGGGAAACGGACCCGACCGCGCAGGTGATCTGCGACGTGGTGGATGCCGAGGGCAATTTCGTGCCCTACACGCCGCGCAACGTGCTGAAGAATGTGCTTTCGCTCTATACCGAAAAGGGCTGGAAGCCGGTCGTGGCGCCGGAAATCGAGTTCTACCTCGTCGCCATGAATGACGATCCGGATTATCCGCTGCATCCGCCGAAGGGTCGGTCCGGCCGTTCCATCGTCGGCGGGCAGAGCTATTCCATCGCCGGCATCAACGAATTCGACGAGCTGATCGACGACATCTACCATTTCTCCGAAAAACAGGGCCTCGAGATCGATACGCTGATCCACGAGGAAGGCCCGGCGCAACTTGAGATCAACCTGCGCCATGGCGACCCGATCGAGCTCGCCGACCAGGTGTTCCTGTTCAAGCGCACAATCCGCGAAGCGGCGCTGAAGCACGGCATCTACGCCACCTTCATGGCCAAGCCCATGCAGGGCCAGCCGGGTTCGGCCATGCATATCCACCAGTCGGTGGTGGAGATCGACAGCGGCCGCAATATCTTCTCCAATGCCGATGGCAGCCCTTCGAAGGAATTCTTCTCCTTCGTGGGCGGCATGCAGCGTTATGTTCCGAACGCTCTCGTCATGCTGGCGCCCTACGTGAATTCCTATCGCCGCCTGACGCCCGACATGGCCTGCCCGGTCAACAATGCCTGGGGTTACGACAACCGCACGACCGCCTTCCGCGTGCCGATTTCCGGCCCGCAGGCGCGGCGTGTCGAAAACCGCCTGCCGAGCTCAGACGCCAATCCCTATCTCGCGCTTGCCGCCTCGCTCGGCTGCGGCTGGCTCGGCATCGTCAACAATATCGAGCCGACCGAACCCACCGCCGATACGGCCAATGAAGGCTCCATCGAATTGCCACGCGGTCTTCTGGAAGCCGTGGCGCTGCTGGAAGGCGAGGAGCAGTTCGACCGGGTGTTCGGCCATGAATTCGTGGGCCTCTATGCCGGTCTGAAACGCGGGGAGTTCGAGACCTTCATGCAGGTCATCAGCCCCTGGGAGCGGGAATTCCTGCTTCTCAACGTGTGAGGAACCCCGAGCATGACATGGCAAAGCCCGATTGCGCCGGGAATTTCCTGGTATCAGGCAACCGTTGGCGAGCGGCCGGACTATCCCGCTCTCGACGGGTCGAAAGAGGTGGACGTGGCCATCATCGGCGGCGGTTATACCGGCCTTCAGGCCGCCTGTAACCTCGCCGAAAACGGCGTCTCCGTCGCCCTCATCGAAGCACATCGCTTCGGCGATGGCGCTTCCGGCCGCAATGGCGGGCAATTCGGCACCGGTCAGCGTTCCTTCCCCGACGAGATGGAAGAAGAGATCGGCTTCGAGCAATCAAAGCTGCTCTTCGACATTGCCGAGGACGCCAAAAACTACCTGCGCGGCTTCGCCGTCAGCCGCGGCATCGACATGGAATATCTTCCCGGGCAGCTCTATGTGGCGCACAAGGCCGCTTACGAGGACGACTATCGCCGCAGTGTCGATGCGATGAACAACCGTTATGGCTATCCGCATATTTCCTACATGGAACGCGCAGAAGCACGCAAACGCGTTGGCTCCACTCATTATTTCGGCGGCACGCGCGATACCGGCACCGGCCATATCCACCCGTTGAAGCTGCTGGTCGGGCTGGCGAAGGCTGCGAAAGCGGCGGGTGCCGGCATTTATGAAATGACGCCGGCGAAATCCATCCGCCAGGCGGGCGGCAAGACCATCATCGAAACGCCTTTCGGTACGATCACCGCGCCGCGGGTGCTGATCGCCACCAATGCCTATATCGGCAATCTGGAACCGGTCACGGCCGCCCATATCATGCCGATCCGTTCCTTCATCGGCGCCACCGTGCCGCTGGATGCGTTTCCCGACATCATTCCCGACCGGGAGGCCGTGGCGGATTCGCGGTTCGTGGTGCGCTATTTCCGCAAGACGGCCGATAACCGGCTGCTGTTCGGCGGCCGCGAAGCCTATACGGCCGATACGCCGCGCGATATTTCAAGCCACATCCGCAGGCAGATCGCGGAAATCTATCCTGCGCTGAAAGATATAGAGATTAGCCATTCCTGGGGCGGCTCCGTCGGCATTACCCTGCCGCGCAAAGTCTTCGTGCGCGAGGTCATGCCCGGCGTCACCTCCATCGGCGGTTATTCCGGCCACGGGGTGATGCTGTCGAATTATTGCGGCAAGCTCTATGCCGATCTCGTTCTCGGCAAAAAGGACATGCTGGCGCCCTTCGCGCAACTGAAGGTGCCCTCTTTCCCCGGCGGGACGTCGCTGCGTGCGCCGCTGCTTTTCCTCGCGCTCTCCTGGTACGCGTTGCGAGACAGGTTTTAGGCCAATGTTTACAGACTGTTGCCGGCGACGGACGAGTTGGCGGAAGCAAAATTCATAATTTCACATAACTGAGTCTGGCATTTTTAAATCGATTAGATTATTGATGCCCCAACCTTTGAAGATCGAGAGAATCGATATGAGCAGTCAGATCATTCCTGTTGAACCTTTTGATTGTGTCGTTTTCGGCGGCACGGGCGATCTTGCCGAGCGCAAGCTTCTGCCGGCCCTTTATCACCGGCAGGTCGAAGGCCAGTTCACGGAGCCGACCCGCATCATCGGCGCGTCGCGCTCGGTCATGACCCACGAGGAATATCGCAAATTCGCGCAGGACGCGCTGAAGGAGCACCTGAAGGCCGGCGAATATGACGATGCGCAGGTCGCCATCTTCCTGAACAGGCTTTTCTACGTGCCAGTCGATGCCAAGGGTAATAATGGCTGGGACGTGCTGAAGAAGCTGCTGGACGAGGGCAAGGAGCGCGTGCGCGCCTTCTATCTGGCCGTCGCGCCCGGCATTTTCGGCGATATTGCCGACAAGATCCGCGAGCACAAGCTCATCACCCGCTCGACCCGCATCGTCGTTGAAAAGCCGATTGGCCGCGATCTGGCTTCCGCGCAGGAACTGAACGACACCATCGGCCACGTCTTCAAGGAAGAGCAGATCTTCCGCATCGACCACTATCTCGGCAAGGAGACGGTGCAGAACCTGATGGCGCTGCGTTTCGCCAATGCTCTTTACGAGCCGCTGTGGAATTCCGCCCATATCGATCATGTGCAAATCACCGTTGCCGAAGCGGTCGGTCTCGAAGGCCGCGCCGGTTATTACGACAAGGCCGGCGCGCTGCGCGATATGGTGCAGAACCATATCCTTCAGCTGCTTTGCCTTGTCGCCATGGAGCCGCCGGCATCGATGAATGCCGAAGCCGTGCGTGACGAAAAGCTCAAGGTTCTGCGCTCGCTGAAGCCCATCGACACCAGCAATGTCGAGAAGCAGACGGTTCGCGGCCAGTACCGCGCCGGCGCTTCCGCCGGTGGCCCGGTCAAGGGCTATCTGGAAGAGCTGGAAGGCGGCGTTTCCAACACCGAAACCTTCGTCGCCATCAAGGCTGAAATCGCCAACTGGCGCTGGGCCGGCGTTCCCTTCTACATCCGCACGGGAAAACGCCTCGCGACGCGCGTTTCGGAAATCGTCGTCACCTTCAAGCAGATCCCGCATTCGATCTTCGACGATGCAGCCGGCAAGATCGAAGCCAACAAGCTGGTCATTCGTCTGCAGCCGGATGAAGGCGTCAAGCAGTCCCTGCTTATCAAGGACCCCGGCCCGGGCGGTATGCGCCTGCGTCAGGTCTCGCTGGACATGAGCTTTGCCGAAGCCTTCAACGTGCGCAGCCCGGATGCCTATGAGCGGCTGTTGATGGACACGATCCGCTCCAACCAAACGCTGTTCATGCGCCGCGACGAGGTCGAGGCCGCGTGGGACTGGATCGACCCCATTCTCAAGAGCTGGGAAGATTTGGGACAGGGCGTGCAGGGTTATACCGCCGGCACCTGGGGTCCGAGCGGCTCGATCGCACTGATCGAGCGTGACGGCCGCACCTGGCACGATGCCGATTGAGGGCCCGGCGATGAGCGAAACGATCCACGTCTTCGACACCGCCGCCGAACTGGCAACCGCTCTTTCGGCGGAGGTTGCCAAGCGCCTTGATGCGGCAACGAAGGATCGCGGTGCGGCAAGCATTGCCGTCTCCGGCGGTTCGACGCCCAAGCTGTTCTTTCAGGCGCTTTCCAAGCACGATCTCGATTGGCCCAATATCAGCGTGACGCTGGTGGACGAACGTTTCGTGCCGCCGGAAAGCGACCGTTCGAACCACCGCCTCGTTGCCGAGAACCTTTTGCAGGACAAGGCGAAGTCGGCTTATTTCGTGCCGCTGTTCCAGCCGGCGGCCTCGCCGGAGGATGCCGCGACGCTTGCGACCGTCAAGACCGAGGCGATCTGCGATCCCTTCGATGTCGTCATTCTCGGCATGGGAACGGATGGCCACACGGCATCGTTTTTCCCCGGTGGAGACAATCTCTACGAAGCGCTGGACCTCGATGAACCGCGCGGCGTTTTGACCATGGCGGCGGAGAATGCGGGAGAGGAGCGGTTGACCTTCAACTTCTCCAGCCTGCACGATGCCGAGTTTCTGGTGCTGCATATCGAAGGTGCTGCCAAGAAGGCGACGCTGGAGAAGGCGCAGTCGGGCGAGGATGAGGATGAAATGCCGATCCGCGCCGTGCTGAATCGCGCTGAAACGCCCGTGGATATATACTGGGCGCCATAAGCTAAACGCCACCGCCGCGATTGCGGCCCGGCGACAAAGCGCCCCGAAGACATGAAGACCGAAACACGACAACCGGCCGCTCACCTCCCGGAACGCCGGTTGTCGACCAACGAACAGGATGAACGCCCATGTCCGCCGATTCCCGCATTCAGGCCATCACCGCCCGCATCGTCGAACGTTCCAAGCCTTACCGCGAGACCTATCTCGAGCGGCTGCGGCTGCAGGTCTCAAAAGGCGTTCACCGCTCCGTGCTTTCCTGCGGCAATCTTGCGCATGGATTTGCGGTCTGTTCCCCCGCCGACAAGGACATCCTTGCCGGCGACCGGGTTCCCAATCTCGGCATCATCACCGCCTATAACGACATGCTCTCGGCGCACCAGCCCTATGAGACCTTCCCGGCGATCATCCGCGATGCGGCCAAGGAAGCGGGCGGCATAGCGCAGGTGGCAGGTGCGGTTCCCGCCATGTGCGATGGCGTAACGCAAGGCCAGCCCGGCATGGAACTTTCGCTGTTTTCCCGCGACGCCATCGCCATGGCCGCCGGCATCGGCCTGTCGCACAACATGTTCGACGCCGCCGTCTATCTCGGCGTCTGCGACAAGATCGTGCCCGGCCTCGTCATTGCCGCCCTCGCCTTCGGCCACCTGCCCGCCGTTTTCGTTCCCGCCGGCCCGATGACATCGGGCCTGCCGAATGACGAGAAATCCCGCATCCGCCAGCTTTACGCCGAAGGCAAGGTCGGCCGCGCCGAGCTTCTGGAAGCGGAATCGAAATCCTATCACGGCCCCGGCACCTGCACCTTCTACGGCACCGCCAATTCCAACCAGATGCTGATGGAGATCATGGGCTTCCATATGCCCGGTTCCTCCTTCATCAATCCCGGCACGCCGCTGCGCGATGCGCTGACGCGCGAGGCTACGAAGCGGGCGCTGGCGATTACCGCGCAGGGCAATGAATTCACGCCGGCGGGCGAGATGATCGATGAACGATCCGTCGTCAATGGCGTCGTCGGCCTGCATGCGACGGGCGGTTCCACCAACCACACCATGCATCTGATCGCCATGGCGCGCGCCGCCGGCATCATCCTCACCTGGCAGGATATTTCCGATCTTTCTGACATCGTGCCGCTGCTCGCCCGCGTTTACCCCAACGGTCTTGCCGATGTGAACCATTTCCACGCCGCCGGCGGCATGGGTTTCCTCATCAAGCAGCTTTTGAAACAGGGCTTCGTGCATGACGATGTGCGCACCGTCTTCGGACAGGGCCTCGAGGCTTACACCGTGGATGCCAAGCTTGACGAGAAAGGCGCGGTTGTCCGCCAGCCCTCCCCCGAGCAGAGCCACGACCCGAAGGTGCTTTCCAGCATCGAGACCCCGTTCCAGCCGACCGGCGGCCTGAAGATGCTGACCGGCAATCTCGGCAAATCGGTCATCAAGATTTCCGCCGTCAAGCCGGAACGCCACATCATCGAAGCGCCGGCTATCGTGTTCCACGACCAGCAGGAGCTTCAGGACGCGTTCAAGGACGGCAAGCTCAACCGCGACTTCATCGCCGTCGTCCGCTTCCAGGGACCGAAGGCCAATGGCATGCCGGAACTGCACCGTCTGACGCCGCCGCTCGGCGTACTGCAGGATCGCGGCTTCAAGGTGGCGCTGGTGACCGACGGGCGCATGTCCGGCGCTTCCGGCAAGGTGCCGGCCGCCATCCATGTCACGCCGGAAGCCTCCGACTGCGGCCCGATCTCGCTTATCCGCGATGGCGACATCATCCGTCTCGACGCCATTTCGGGAACGCTGGAAGTGCTCGTTTCCGCCGCTGAACTCGCGAAACGCGAACCGGCGCGCGCCGATCTTTCCGGCAATGAATGGGGCATGGGCCGCGAGCTTTTCGCCCCCTTCCGCCGCAATGCCGGTCCGGCCGATCAGGGCGCCAGCGTTCTGTTCCATTGATTTTTGATGGGCGAAGGCCGGATGCGGCTTTCGCCTTTCAACCCCACTTTGCGGCATCGCCTGAATGCACCTCTCATCGCCGAGAGCTGGCGCAGAAACCGCTTTATTTCCCATGTCTTAAACGTCAGACTTGTCATGCGGCTGTGATGATCGCCCTTTAGGGCCTTCTCAGCCGGCCGCGGGACGGCGGTGCAGTTTCGGATGATGGGGCCTGACATGACGATATTCTCAAGCAAACGCCGCGATGTGCTGAAGCTCATGGCGGGCACCGCCCTGCTGCCGCTGATGGCGGCGACAACGCCGGCTATGGCGCAGGACGTGGCGCTGCGTGCAATCGTCATCTCCGACCTGCATTCGGCCTATGAGCGTATCGGCCAGCTTCTCGCGGCCATCGAAACCCGCATCGCCGCCGACAAGGCGCCCCATATCATCTTGCTGAACGGCGACCTGTTCGAGATCGGCAATGCGGTGGCCGCCCGTTCGGCCGGCGAGATCGAATGGACCTTCCTGGCGGCGCTCGCAAAGCTCGCCCCCACCGTCGTCAATATCGGTAATCATGAGTCCGACATCGACAACGACCTTGCCAATTTCGTCAGCCGCGCGCAGGCGCTCGGCATCACCGTGCTTTCCAACATCATCGACAAGCGCAACGGCAAACCCTATGCGGCCGCCAGCGCCGAAGTAAGCGTCGGCGGGCGGAAGGTCGTTGTGGCGGGTCTCGCCACCAATGCGATCAACACCTATCCGAAGGCTACGCGCGAAATGCTGGACATTCCGCAGCCGGTCGAATGGGCGAAGGCCAATTTGCCGGGGATCGTCAAAGCGGATGCGATCAACATCGTTCTCAGCCACGCCGGCGTCGTCGCCGACCGCGATATACTGCCGCTGCTGCCGGATGGCACCCTCTTGGTCGGCGGCCATGACCATCTGAACTTTGTGCACGAACAGGGCGCTACCCGCTATGTCCATACCGGCTCATGGTGCACCTCCATGACGGTCGCGACGATTGCGGCTCCCGGCAAGGCTGCGGCCATAGAGACCGTCACGATCGATCGCAGCGCTCCCGCCTCCCCCGCTCTCAAGACCCTGATCGAACAGACGCTTGAAAGGCACCTCACAGCCGAAGAAAAGGCAATCGTCGGAAAATCGGCGAAGGCAATGACCGTCGATGAGGCCGGCCGCCGCGTGGCGCAACTCATCGCCGCAAAAACCGGCGCGGATGTCGGCTTCATCGGCCACACTTCGTTTGGTGCCGGCCTGCCCGAGGGCGATATTCGCCGCTACGATTTCAACGCCTCGCTGCGTTTCGACGGCAAGCTGATGGTGGCGGAAGTGGATAGCGAGGCTCTCGCCCAAATCCTCAAGCGCTGCAATCAGGACGGCGACATTCCGCTCGCCGCACGCACCGGCGACTATCTCTACGCCATGCCGGAAAAGCCGGAAAACAAAGAGCGCTACAAGCTGGTCTGCAACGACTGGTCCGCCACCAACCAGAAATCCTATTTCGGCCGCAGCGACCTTGCGTTCACCGAAGTGCCTGATGTGAAGCTAAAGCAGACGGTTTTGGGCGGGCTTTCTTAAGGTCGCATATGCCGCAGGCGGTAGCAGTCCTCTTCACTGTTCCACAGACGACTGATTCATTGCCGCGCGCGGTTATGCCACGATTTGGGGGTACGGCACGAATTAGGACTGCGGGAAGAGAATGGATTCGTAGTCCTGAGCACCATTCAGAATGTGCAAAATCTCCACGCGCGTTTGGGTGACGCGATAGAAAACAAGATAGTTTTCATAGGGACGACGGCGAATGCCGCTTTGCTCATAACGGGGTACCAGGGGATAGGCTTGCGGCATTTCCGCCAGTCTCAGACAGCGGTCCAGCAGTTCGGCGATGAATGTTTCCGCCCGTCGCGGATTATCGGCCGCGATAAAATCACCGATACGCTCCAGGTCTGCCTTGGCTTCGTTGGTCAGAACAACGATCACAGTCCGCGTTCTTCCGCCATCTTCCGGTATTTGGCGCTGAGTTGAGAGGCAACATCGTCTATTGGTGTAGTCCGTCCGGCATCTGCATCGGCGATACCGCGCGCAATCGCTAAATCGAGAGCCGCCAGCCTCTTTTCACGCTCTTCAACCAGCCGAACGCCCTCCCGCAGTACTTCACTGCGCGAGTTGTAACGTCCCGACTTCACAAGATCGGAAACATAGCCTTCAAGGTGACGGCCGAGATTTGCACTGCTTGCCATGCCGATATCCTCTCTGCCTCCACCTATACCATCCGATGATAATAGTTAGCAACGACAGGAGACAGCCACGACAACGCAAACCGTTAAAACAACCGGTCAGACCATTTTTGCCAATGATCGGGAGGACTTCAGAAAGACCGGATATCGAGCTTCCGGTCTCTATGCGCCGGATGCGTGCTGAACACGAAGATGCGGTCCAGTTCCTTCTGCGTCAGCATGCGCAGGAAGCGGACGTGGATGGTGTTGTTAGCGTTGACGCGCAACATCACGCAGCCGATCTTGGTGATGCGGGCGTCGGGAATATCGAGATAGAACTGGTTCGGCAGGTTATATTTCGTCAGCAGCGCCAGCACCGCTTCGGTCTGGGAGATGCGGATGACATCGCAGCGGCGCGCCGCCATGTGCATCACGGCCTTTTCGGTATATTCGATGCGCGCGGCGTTCATGGTATCTTCCATGCGAAACCGGCTTTCGCGGTCATACATGAAGGATTCTTCCTTGCTCAGGTAATGGTTCCTGATGACACCCGTACCGCTCTGCACGCCCAGACTCCCATGCTCGATCAATGGATTGAGACTAGGTCATAGTCTTTAACAATTCATATCAGCGCAGGCTTAAACAGACCGGAAGCGGGACATTTCCGACATTTTTCCACAGCGGCAAAAAGGTCAGGAAAAACCCCGGAACGAGGAGGTTCCGGGGCACGGTTTCGGTATCGACGGCGATTAGCTGCGATAAGTCTTGCCCTCTGCGTCGAAGAGATGAAGCTTTTCCTGCGGTGCGGCAAAACGCAGAGTTTCGCCCTTGCCAACGGAAACGATGCCCGGCACCTTGACGATGATCGGTTCCTGCCCCTTGGGCGCTTCGAGATAAAGCAGCGTCACTTCGCCGAGCGCTTCGACGATCGCGACTTTTCCCTCGAAAAGATAATCTTCCCCGGTAACGATGCTCAGATCTTCCGGCCGCACACCGAAGCTTGCCGCCTTGCCCTTTTCGGTTGCGGGCGTGGGAACATAAACGGCAAGCGCCTTGCCGCCGGCAAGTTCGATGGAGGTCCGTTCGCCGGTTCCGGTGATCTTTGCAGCGATGATGTTCATGGCCGGCGAGCCGATGAAGCGCGCCACGAAGAGATTGGCCGGTCTTTCGTAAAGTTCGAGCGGCGCACCCACCTGTTCCACACGGCCCGCATTCAGAACGACGATACGATCCGCCAGCGTCATCGCCTCCACCTGGTCGTGGGTGACGTAGATCATCGTGGTATCGGCCATCTGCTCGTTGAGCTTGGCGATCTCGATGCGGGTGGCGACGCGCAGCGCCGCATCGAGGTTCGACAAGGGCTCATCGAACAGGAAGACTTTCGGATTGCGGCAGATGGCGCGGCCGATGGCGACGCGCTGGCGCTGGCCGCCAGAGAGCGCCTTGGGCAGACGCTCCAGATATTGCGTCAGTTGCAGGATTTCAGCGGCAGCGCGAACGCGGCGGTCGATCTCCTGCTTGTTCTCTTTCGCGATCTTCATCCCGAAGGCCATGTTGTCGTAAACCGTCATATGCGGATAAAGCGCATAGGACTGGAACACCATGGCGATACCCCGCCGCGAGGGCGGGATTTCATTGACGAGCTGGCCGTCAATATACATCTCGCCGCCGGTGATTTCCTCCAGACCGGCGATCATGCGCAGCAGCGTCGATTTTCCGCATCCGGAGGGACCGACGAAAACGATGAATTCGCCCTGTTCGATCTGAAGATCGATGCCATGCAGGACCTTCACCTGCCCGTATGATTTGCGGATATCCTTGAGAACGAGACTTGTCATGGGTGTTCCTCCCTCATCTGTCAGGCGTAACGGGCGAAGAATGCGCCCCATGCCGGAAGTTCTACGCTTCTGCCTTCAAGGCCGCCTGCAAAGCCGTGGCCTTCGAGAACCTCCCAGTTCCCTTCCGGCAGCGTCGCCTTTGCCGGCGTTGCGGACAGATTGAAGAGGCAAAGCACGGTTTCGTTGCCGAGTGTGCGGGTGTAGCTCAGCACTTCGCCCTCAACCGGCTGGAATTCGATGCCGCCCTTGGCAAAAGCGGGATGCTTTTTGCGGAAGCTCAGGAAACGGCGGTAGTGTTCCAGCACCGACGCCTCGTTGCCCTGCTGGGCGCTGACGGCGCGCTGCTTGTGCTCGGTCGGGATGGGCAGCCACGTCTTGTCGGCAGTCGAGAAACCGGCCTGCGCATGTCCGGCATCCCACACCATCGGCGTGCGGCAACCGTCGCGGCCCTTGAATTCCGGCCAGAACTGGATGCCGTAGGGATCCTGCAAATCTTCAAAAGCAATATCCGCTTCGGTGAGGCCGAGTTCTTCACCCTCATAGATGCAGACGGAGCCGCGCTGTGTCATCAGCAGCGCCGAAAGCACCTTGGCGAAGGCGCCCTTGTCCTCGACATGCTCACCCCAGCGGCTGACATGGCGCACGACATCGTGGTTGGAGAAGGCCCAGCAGGCCCAGCCTTCCGGCGCGGCTTTCGCAAAATCCGCCTGCACATCAGCGACGCGCTGCGGGGTGAGCGCATCGGGTGCGAGGAACTCGAAGGCGTAGCACATCTGCATCTTGTCATCGCCGGAGGTATATTCACCGACGATTTCGAGACCGCGCTGGCTATCGCCGACTTCGCCGACGGCGGCGATGTCCGGAAACTCGTCCAACACCGCGCGGAAGCGCTTCAGGAAGGCGATGTTTTCCGGGCGGTTCTTGTCGTAGAGATGCTCCTGGAAATTGTAAGGGTTGACCGCCGGGGCCGTCGAGGCGTTGCGGCGCTCCGGCGCCAGCGCCGGGTTGTCGCGCAGCTCAAGGTCGTGGAAATAGAAGTTGATGGTGTCGAGGCGGAAACCATCGACGCCGCGCTTCAGCCAGAAACGGGTGATGTTCAGCAGCTCTTCCTGAACTTCAGGGTTATGCAGGTTGAGGTCCGGCTGCGAGGTCAGGAAGTTGTGCATGTAATATTGCATGCGGGTCGGATCCCACTGCCAGGCGGAACCGCCGAAGATCGACAGCCAGTTATTGGGCGGGGTGCCGTCCGGCTTGCTGTCCGACCAGACATACCAGTTCGATTTCGGATTGCTGCGGCTCGCACGGCTTTCCACGAACCACGGATGCTGGTCTGACGTATGCGACATGACGAGGTCGATCATGACCCGGATACCGAGGCGATGGGCCTCCGCGATCAGCCCGTCGAAATCGGCAAGCGTGCCGAACATCGGATCGACATCGACATAATTCGAGACGTCGTAACCGAAATCCTTCATCGGCGAGGTGAAGAAGGGCGAAATCCAGATCGCGTCGGCACCCAGATTGGCAATATGCGCCAGACGGTCGGTGATGCCCTTGAGGTCGCCGATGCCGTCGCCATTGGAGTCCTGATAGGAGCGCGGGTAAATCTGATAGATAACAGCGCCGCGCCACCAGTCCTTGTTGGGCGTCAAAGCGGAAGTCACCGAAGCGGTCATGGAAGTGTCCTGTCTGGTATGGGCGTTCATGGAATGATCAGCCTCCCTTGACGGAGCCTGCGAGCAGGCCACGCACGAGATAACGTTGAAGGGCGAAGAAAACGCAGAGCGGCACAACGATGGTGACGAAGGCCGAGGCGGTGAGGATTTCCCAATTGCCGCCGCGCGAACCGAGCAGCGCATTGAGCGCGCCGGTCAGCACCAGCTCGTCCTTCTGCGTACCAAGGAAAACCATGGCGACGAGCAGGTCGTTCCAGGTCCACAGGAACTGGAAGATGGCGAAGGAGGCGAGCGCCGGAAAAGACAGCGGCAGAATGATCTTGACGAAGATTTCGAAATCGCTCGCGCCATCGACGCGGGCACTTTCGATGATCTCCTTCGGCAGGCCGGAAATATAGTTACGCAGCAGATAGATGGCGAGCGGCAGGCCGAAGGCGGTGTGCGCCAGCCAGATACCGGCATAGGTCTTGGACGGCACGCCGAAGATGGTGCCGATTTCATTATAGAGCCGCAGGAGTGGAATGAGCGACATCTGCAACGGCACAACGATCAGGCCCACCACCATGGCAATCAGCAGATTGCGTCCGGAAAAGCTCATCCATGACAGCGCATAGGCGGCAAAGGCGGCAATGAGGATGGGGATGACGGTTGCCGGCACGGCGACGGTCAGCGAGTTGACGAAGGACTGGCCGATGCCTTCCGAGGTCAGGACCGTCCGGTAATTGTCGAGCGTGAAGACGGGCGGCGTCGCGACGGAGATGTAAACGCGCTTGCCGCGAGAGCCTTCAAAGCTCGCGGCCTTGCTGTATTCATAGGTGCCGTCCGTATTGACGAGCAGCGTTTCGCCGTCACCGATATCGGCCGCCTCGCCGGCTTTGAACGCCGTGGGTTCCTGTACGCGAACGCCAAAGGCCGCAACCTTGCCGCCCTGCCCGCTTTCGAAAACATTGCCCGATATCACGTAGCGGCTGCCATCCTGCTTCTGCACCGAAGCATCGGCGAGGCGCACTGCCGAGGTCTGTTCGGAACTGGAGAAGGCCGTCCACCAGCCGGAGACCGTGATCTGGTCCTTGTCGCGCAGCGAGCTGACGAGAATGCCGAGGGTTGGCAGGAGCCACAGCAACACGACGACCAGAACGCTGGCATGGACGATGAGGCGCGGCAGGCCGACACGGCGAAGGCGTTTGAAAATATTCATCTCAGCGG
This sequence comes from Agrobacterium sp. 22-221-1, assembly GCF_053522445.1. NCBI lineage: Bacteria > Pseudomonadati > Pseudomonadota > Alphaproteobacteria > Hyphomicrobiales > Rhizobiaceae > Agrobacterium > Agrobacterium sp. 22-221-1. Next base: position 3,955 of record NZ_JBNWCL010000017.1, on the reverse strand, counting down.
CCCTCCATCTCGCGGTTCGCCTGGCGGATGTTCCAGACCATTATCGGGGTGACGGCCGCCATGATGATGAGCGCGATGACCGCACTTCGGCCGCTGTCGCCGCCGCCGCGGAACATCCAGTCGAACATGAGATTGGCGAGAACCATGGTGTTCCATTGACCGTTGGTCATGGTCAGCACGATGTCGAAGACCTTGAGCACGAGAATGGTGATCGTCGTCCAGACGACGGCGATGGTGCCCCAGATCTGCGGAACCATGATCTTCCAGAAGATCTGCCAGCCATTGGCGCCATCGATGACGGCCGCTTCGATGGTCTCTTCCGGGATACCGCGCAGCGCTGCCGACAGGATGACCATGGCAAAACCGGTCTGGATCCAGATGAGGATGATCATCAGGAAGAAATTGTTCCAGAAGGGCATGGAAATCCAGACCTCGGGATTGCCGCCGAAAAACTCGACGATGGCGTTCAAGAGGCCTATCTGCACCTGGCCTTCGGCGCGGTATTCATAGATGAATTTCCAGATGACGGAGGCGCCGACGAAGGAGATCGCCATCGGCATGAAGACGATGGATTTGGCGATGTTGCCCCACCAGATGCGATCGGTCATGACGGCGATGACGAGGCCGAAGAAGGTGCAGGCGGCCGGCACGACGGCGAGCCAGAGGATATTGTTGAAGATCGACTGGCGGAAACCGGCATCGAAAAACGCCCAGCGATAATTGGCGAGGCCGACGAATTCGCTGCCGGTCCGGTCATAGAAAGACAGGATCAGCGTGGCGATGACGGGGTAGACCAGATAGACCAGCAGGAGGATCAAAGCCGGGCCGATGAACAGCCAAGGCCGGACCGCCGCGCGGCGATTGAGGTTGCGGGATGCCTGCAGAACGTCTCCCGCGCGGACCGGAAAGATCGCCTGAAGCGCCTTGTCGGATAGCCAGTAATAGGCAGCGCAGGCAAAGACCCCCGCCACCATCACGCCGATGGCCGAAACGAGTTGTTGAGCCATGTTCCCTCCCTTGATCCTCTCCGCGCCGCGCTGATTTATGCGGTCGTCGGGGCAGCGCCGTTGGTAAAGGCCCGACAGCGAACCGCCGGGCCTGATCCGATATCTTTACTTCAGGCCGTCCCAGGCCTTCTGGATATCGCTCGCGACCTGATCGGCGGACTTGCCACCGACGAAATCGATCATGCCGGTCCAGAATGCGCCGGCGCCGATCTTGCCGGGCATCAGGTCGGAACCATCGAAGCCGAAGCTTGTCGCGGTCGTCAGGATTTCGCCCTGTCGCTTCATCTGCTCATTGGCATAGGCATCGACATTCACTCCCTTATAGGGGGTCAGGAAGCTGGACTGAGCCATCCAGACTTCATGGGCGATCGGCGTTTGCAGGAATTCGACGAAAGCCTTGGCGGCAGGCGCTTCCTTGGTGATGGTGACCAGCGTGCCGGCACCGAGAACCGGCTTGCCGAGATCAGGCTTGGACGCGTAAGTCGGCATGTAGAAGAAATCCGCATCCGTACCCACTTTGGTGCCTTCCGGGAAGAAGGACGGAATGAACGACGCCTGATGGTGCAGGTAGCACTTCGGCGGAATGTCGAAGAGGCCCTTGGGGCTGTCGCGGAAGTCGGTGGAGGCCACGGCCGCGACGCCGCCGCTGACATATTTTTCGTTCTTGGCGAATTTGCCGAATTCGTTGATCGCCTCGACCACGGCCGGATCGGTGAATTTGACCTCGTTGGTCGTCCATTTCTGGTAGACGTCGAGCGGCTGCGTGCGCAGCATCAGGTCTTCCACCCAGTCCGTTGCCGGCCAGCCGGTTGCCCCGCCGGAACCGAGACCGATGCACCAGGGCGTGCCGCCATCGGCAACGATCTGGTCCGTCAGCTTGAACAGGTCTTCCATGCTCTCGGGCACCTTATAGCCCGCTTCCTCGAAGTTCTCAGGCACGTACCAGACGAGCGACTTCACGTCCGCCTTGAAGGGGAAAGCGAAATAGGCCTTGTTGCCGTCCTTGCCCTTGTAGCTGCCGAGATCGACCCAGGACTGGCCCGCGCCGTAGTTTTCCTTGACCCAGTCGGCGGTCTTGTCGCCGAGCGGCACGAGGAAGCCCTTGGCGGCCAGATCGGCCAGAAGGCCGGGCTGCGGCAGAATGGCGATATTGGGCGGCGAGCCCGCCTGCGTGTCGATGACGATCTGCTGCTCGTAGTTTTCCGACGAGGAATAACGGACATTCACGCCGGTCGCATCGGCGAAATAGGCGAGCACCGACTGGAACAGGGCCTCGTCTTCGCCGCGCCACGGGCCGAAAATCGTCAGCGTCTGGCCTTTCAGATCGGCATGAGCCGTCTTGAAGTCCTCGTAGCTTTTCCAGTTGAACTTGGCGTCGCCGCCGGGTGCAAACTTCAGGTCGGCGGCAAAGGCCGCACCGGACAGCAAAGCCATGACGGCAGCCGTCGCCAAAAGAGTCTTCTGCATGTGATTTACCTCCCATCACATAAAAGGCTCAAAGCGTCCTCTCCAATCAAAGCGCTTTGGCTGCCTATTCATCTCATTGTCATCAAGACGGAGTCAAGAGGCTCTTTCTGCGGAAACGTTGCAGTGCCTGATGAATAATCATATTTAATTCGGAAGGCGGCTATCCTTTTCGATTGAGAAATGCGGTGGAGGCTGGTAAAAATCTAAAGCGCTTTGGGAATTGAGGAGAGGCTTTGCCGTATTCTCGGGCGCGCGCATGGAGGAAATGAGAGACATGAACCTGAAACAGTTGTCGCAACTGCTGGGCATTTCGCAGACGACCATCAGCAGGGCGCTCAACGGCTATCCGGAAGTCAGCGCCGAAACGCGCCGCCGCGTCATGGAGGCTGCCGAAAAGACGGGATACCGCCCGAATGCCGCGGCACAGCGGCTGGCGACGGGCAAGGTCGGCTCCATCGGGCTTGTCATGCCGATTGGCGAGCATCACCGTTCCGACGTGCATTTCGGCGAATTCCTGAGCGGCCTCGGTGAGGAGGCATCGCGCAGCGGCTTTCATCTCGTCATCATGCCGACCGAGCCGGAAAAGGAACGCGAAGCCCTGCGGGGGCTTGCCGCAAGCGGCAGCGTCGATGGCATCTATCTCGCCTATATGAAGAAGAACGACCCGCGCATCGCCATGATGCAGTCGCTCTCCCTGCCCTTCCTCGTGCATGGCCGCTCCGTCGGCGTGGAGGAGGATTATCCCTATCTCGACGTGGACAACGAGGGCGCCTTCCGCGATGCGACCCAGCTTCTCCTCCAGCTTGGCCACACGCGGATCGGACTTCTGAACGGCCCGGAGGGTTATGATTTCACCTATCGGCGCTGTCTCGGGGTGGAAAAGGCGCTTTCGGCAAATGGCCTGACATTGCATGCGAACAACAAGAGACACAGCAGCATGACCGATGAGGAAGGTTATCTCGGCATGGAAGCCTTGCTGTCACGCCCGGAAAAGCCGACCGCCATCCTCTGCGCCAGTACCGCGCTTGCGCTCGGCGCGATCCGCTCGCTCAACCAGCGCGGGCTGAAACCCGGCAAGGATATTTCGCTGATCGCCCATGACGACGTGCTGCCGCTTTTGAAGCCCGATAATTTCTCCGTGCCGCTCACCACCACCCGCTCATCACTCCGGGCGGCGGGGGTGCGCGTGGGCCAGCGCCTGATCAACCGGATCAAGCTGAACCAGACGGAACCGCATCAGGAACTCTGGAAGGCGGAACTTGTGGTGCGCGCCTCGACGGGGCCGGCTCCGAAAGCGTAAAGGCTGGCCTCCATCCCCCGGCCGTCATACCGGCCTTGAGCCGGTATCCAGCCAGCCCAAGTCCTTGGGCTGAAATGAGTCGTCTCGCCGCGCAGACGCGCGTCGGCTGGCAACTGTATTGGCGGATATTATTCTCAGGGTGTCCTGAATGTGGTTTTATCCCTGAGCATGGCGTTTGCGA